>JAILZL010000021.1 GCA_023512475.1 Syntrophobacterales bacterium | reverse complement strand
ACATTAATGTGTATTTAAAAAATTAAGTGATTCATAAATGTTAAAAAATTATAAATGACAATTAAGTGTGACAAAAAGGTGAGGCCCTTAGCCGGCCAGGACCTCCTTTAGCGCCTCCAGCACCCGCGCCTGCTCCGCCTCCGTCATCTCCGGAAACAGGGGCAGGATGATGGCCCGGTCCTGGAGGTATTCACTCACCGGCAGAGGGAAGCGCAAAGGCAGGTCCCGGTAGGCGCCCTCCCGGTGGGCGCACATCACCCCCCGGCGGCTGTCCACCCCCCGGGCCTTGAGGCCCTCCATCACCTGGCGCTGGCTTAAAGGGCACTCCGGCGCCAGGATGATCCAGAAGGACTGCCAGTTGCTGCGGCCGTACGCAGGCTCCCGGGGCAAAAGCAGCCAGGGATGCCCCTTGAGGGCCTCCAGATACCGGGCCGCCAGCCGCCGCCGGGCGGCGAGCATCTCCGGCAGGCGCTTCAGCTGCTCCCGGCCCACCGCCGCCTGAATGTCGGTGAGGCGGTAGTTCCAGCCCACTTCCGGATATTCCTCAAACACCACCCCCGCCGCCCGGTGACGCTCGGCGGTGGACAGGCTCATGGCGTGGGTCCTGAGGCGCCGGATGCGCCCGATGAGCTCCGGGGGACCTGTCACCATGCCGCCGTCCCCGGTGGTGATGACCTTGCGGGGGTGGAAGGAGAAGGTAGCCAGGAGGCCATGGGGCCGGCCCACGGGCTGAAAGCCCCCTCCATCCACCGCCACCTCCGAGCCCAGGGCGCAGGCGGCATCCTCAATCACGGGTAGGCCGTGCTCCCGGGCAAAAGCCAGGATGCGGGGGAGATCACAGGGCATCCCCAGCTGGTGCACCGCCAGGATGGCCCGGGTGCGGGGGCTGAGGGCGGCGGACAGAAGCTCCGGGTTGAGGTTCCCGGTGTGCAGCTCCACATCCACAAACACCGGGGTGGCCCCCACGTAGCGCACGGCGTTGGCGGTGGCGATGAAGGAGTGGCTGACGGTGATGACCTCGTCCCCGGGGCCGACCCCCAGGGCCAGGAGGGCCAGATGCAGGGCGGCGGTGCCGCTGGAGCAGGCCGCGGCCGCGGGCGCCCCCACCCGGGCGGCAAACTCCTCCTCAAAGGCGGCCACCTCCGGGCCCTGCACCACCCAGCCCGAGAGGATGACCCGCCGGGCCGCGGCGGCCTCCTCCTCCCCCAGGGTGGGGCGGGCCACCGGAATAAGGGGCAGAGCGTCCACGGCTCGCCTCAGGAGGACAGCTGGCGCGCCAGGCGGGCCAGGTTGCGGCGGAACTGTTGCTCCAGGAGGGCGGCCACCTCGCTTTCCGGCGCGCCCTTGGCCCCGAAGGTGGCGCTCCATTCCACCTCCGAGCGCCCGAGGCCGGATTCCCGGGCCCACAGGCGGGCGATGCAGCCCTCCAGGGGCAGAGTGGTGTCGAGAACGCTGTAGGTCAGGGTGCGGGCCGCCTCATCCAGACTCTCCAGGCGCTCCACCTGCCGTCGCCCCTCCCGGTCCGTGAGGGTGCGCCGGGCCCCGACGCCGCTGCCGATGAGCTTGAGCTCCGCCAGCTCCGGATACCATTTGATGATGCCGGCAAAATCCCTCAGACGCTCCCACACCTTCTCCACCGGCACCGGAAACTGCATCACCACGCTGACCTGGCCCATATAAGGCCTCCCTGAACATTCTGGCCCGGGAATCCCGCCAGTCCGCTTCTGCCGGGCCGGCTGGCTGCCCCCAGGTGGGCCTGCAGGCTGCGGCCACAAAGCCTCCTCCTCCGGGCAGGAGCTTATTCCTCGGGCGGGGTCACGGTCTCCCAGGCCAGGCGGGCCGCCCCTATTAGCCCCGCCTCATCCCCCAGCCGGGCAGGCACAATGCTCATGGCCGCGGGCGGGAACATGGTCAGGCGCTTGTACAGCTCTTCCATCAGCGGCAGATGGAAGAGGTCCCAGGCCCGGGAGAAGCGGCCGCCCAGGACGACCCGGGACAGCCCCAACAGGTGCACCACATTGGCAATGGCCACGCCCAGGGCCTTGCCCACCCGCTCAAAGGCCCGCAGGGCCAACGGATCGCTCATGCGGGCCGCCACCACCAGGGTTTCGCCGTCGATGGCCGCGGGGTCCTTTTCATACAGATCCGACAGCCAGGAGGGGGTGCCTTCCGCCAGCTGGTCTTTGACGTACTGCACCGTCCAAGCCCCGGAGGCCAGGGTCTCCAGGCAGCCCCGGTTGCCGCAGTGGCACTTTTTGCCATCCGGGTCGATGGTCATGTGACCGATCTCCCCGGCGGTGCCGGCGGTGCCGGACCAGAGGCGGCCGTTGAGGATGAGGCCGCCCCCCACCCCCGTTCCCAGGGTGATACCCAGCATCTGGGGATGGCCTTGGCCGGCCCCCACCCAGTATTCCCCCAGAGCAAAGAGGTTGGCGTCGTTTTCCAGACGCAGGGGCCATGGCAGCAGGGGGCTGAGGCTGGGGATCACAGGACAGGCGTTGAGGGCCGGCACATTGGGGGAAAAGGCCACCACCCCCTCTTCCGGCAGGACCCGCCCGGGCACCCCCAGGCCCGCGGCCAGGATGTCCAGACCCATTTTCTCCGCCTCCCGGGCGGTGGCCAGAAACTCTGCCACCAGGGTGCTGAGGAGCGCCTCCTGGTCCGGCATGCTGGCGGTGGCCCGCTCCCAGCGCTTCAGGATGCGGCCGGTGTCGCTCACCAGGGCCCAGCGCATGTTGGTGCCGCCCAGGTCCAACGCGAGGACCGCAGTGTCTTTAGCCATGTGCCACCCCCGTTGCGGCCAGATCCGGCAGCACCTCCGCCAGCTCTTCCGGGCTCACCGCGCCCGGGCGCACCAGCCGGGGCGGCCGGGTGGTCAGGTCCACCACTGTGGAGGGCAGGCCTCCGGGACAGGGGCCGTCATCCAGGATCGCATCCAGCCCGCTCCCCAGGGCCTGGGCCACCTCCTGGGCGGTGCAGGCCGGCGCCTCCCCCGCCCGGTTGGCGCTGGTGCCGGTGAGGGGGAAACCCAGGGCCGCCAGCAGCGCCAGGGTGGCCCGCTGCCGGGGCTGCCGCACCCCCACGGTGCCGGTGCCGCCGGTAATCAGGTCCGGCAGCTGCGGCCGGGCCGGCAGGATCACCGTCACCGGACCCGGCCAGAAACGCGCCATGAGGCGCAGCGCCGGTTCCGGGACCTCCCGGGCCACCTGCCGCACCCCTTGGGGGTCCGCCACCAGGAGCAGAATGGGCTTGTCCGGCGGACGCCCCTTCAGGGCAAACAGGCGCCTGAGGGCCCCGAGCCGGAAGGGGTGGCAGGCCAGGGCGTAAAAAGTCTCCGTCGGCACCGCCAGCAGACCATCGGCCAGAAGCAGCTTCCCCGCCTCCTGTACCACAGACTCTTGGGTCTCCGGCTGCCAGGTCCAAATCCGGCACATCATCGTATCATATCCCGCCCGCCGCCCCCTGACAAGGCCGCCAGCGATTTTCCCCCGGGAGCCCGCCACCGTGGCGCCGCAGGAACTCAGGCGTGGTTACGCAACTGCAGTTCCAAGGGATGGGGGTTCAGATAGTATTGGGTCAGAAGGTAAGGCTGGCGATATTTGCGGACATAGTGATTGATGAGGGTCACCGGCACGATGAGGGGAAGCAGGCCCGCATGGTAGTGCCCGATGATCTCCAGGAGCTCCTGCTTTTCATCGGCGGTCAGCTCCTTTTTGAAATACCCCATCAGGTGATGCAGGACATTGGTGTTCTTTTTGATGGTGGTCTTCAGCCGCACCGCCTCCAGCAGCAGCCTCTGGTAGCGCTCATAGACCTCGGCAAGCGGCAGCTCCCGCACTTTGGCCACCAGTTGCCCCATCTCCCTGAGATGCCGGGGACTGTGGGCCATGAGGAAAAGCTTGTGGCGGGTATGGAAGTCCACCAGGGCGGCGGCACTCTCTCCCTGAGCCACACATTCCCGCCAGCGCTTTAAGGTGAAGATGGCTTCGATGAAGGTCTCCCGGAGTTTGGGGTCGTGCAGCCGGCCCTCCTCCTCCACCGGCAGGAGGGGAAAGTGCTCCATGAAGACCCGGGCGAACATTCCCACCCCGGTCTTGCTGGGCATCCCTTGGGGCGTATAGACCTTGACCCGCTCCATGCCGCTGGAGGGGGAGTCGCTTTTGAAGATGAAGCCGCACAGATCCTCCTTCTCCAGCTCCACCACCCGGCGGCGGGCAAAAGCCAGCATGCGCTCGGTGTGGTCGATGCCGCTGCGTACCGTCACCAACCGGGGGTTGTGGGGATCCCCCACCAGACGCATGGCTTCCCGGGGTACGGGCAGGCCGCACTCCACCTCCGGGCAGACCGGCACAAACTCCACATACTTCCCCAGGGTGTCCACGATGAAGCGGTCCAGCTTGTGACCGCCGTCGTAGCGCACCGGCTGTCCCAGCAGGCAGGCGCTGATGCCCAGACGGATTTTGCCGCTTGGGGCCCCCATTTCGGTCAGGCCTTCTTTCCCTTCCATGGAGATCATTATACTCTTATTTTCCAAAATGAGGGGGAAGAAAGGCCGGGTCGCAGGAAGATGAAGTGCGGTCAGCGCCCCAGGCCCGGTCCCCGGCAGGACCCTGCCCGGAAAATTTTGTGAGCCAGGGCCGGGAAAAAGGCCTCCCTTCTTTTAGGCCGCCTCTGGTAAAATTCCTCATCCCGCCTGGGGTGGGGGAGGGGCAGGGTGGACCGGCCCCGGCTGCCTCCCCCAGATAAAAGTGCAGCGTCCCCAAGGAGGATGCGGCCTCTGCCTCCTTCTAGGGAGGGGGTGACATGACCAAACGCCTGGATTTCATCGACCTCAAAGCCCAGCAGGAGCGCCTGCGGCCCCGTCTCCTGGAGCGCCTGCACCGGGTCCTGGAACACGGCCAGTACATCCTCGGGCCTGAGGTCTTGGAACTGGAGGAGCGCCTGGCGGACTTTGTGGGCGTGCGCCACGCCGTCACCTGCGCCTCGGGCACCGACGCCTTGCTCATGACCCTGATGGCCTGGGGAGTGGGCCCCGGCGACGCGGTGTTCACCACCCCCTTCACCTTCGTGGCCACTGTAGAGGTCATCTGCCTGGTGGGGGCCACCCCGGTTCTGGTGGATATTGACCCCCGGACCTACAACCTGGACCCCCAGGCTCTGGAGGCGGCGCTGGCGGAGGTCGGCCGCCATCCCCGCACCGCCGGTTTGCGCCCCCGGGCGCTCATCCCGGTGGACCTCTTCGGACAGCCGGCGGATTACGAGCGCCTCAACGCCCTGGCAGCCCGTCACGGCCTTCTGGTCCTGGAGGATGCGGCCCAGTCCTTCGGGGCGGAGTATCAGGGCAAAAAAGCCGGGGCCTTGGCCCATGCCGCGGCCACCTCCTTTTTCCCGGCCAAGCCCCTGGGGGGCTACGGCGACGGCGGGGCCATCTTCACCGATGACGATGAGCTCGCCGATATCCTGCGCTCCATCCGGGTGCACGGCCAGGGGCGGCACCGCTATGAACACGTGCGCCTGGGGCTCAACGGCCGCTTGGACACCCTGCAGGCCGCGGTGCTGCTCTGCAAGCTGGAGATCTTTCCCGAGGAGGTGGAACGGCGCCAGGAGGTGGCCACCCGCTATAATCAGGCCCTGGCCGGGGCCTTCACCATCCCGTACGTGGCCCCCGGGTGCCGCTCAGTCTGGGCCCAGTACTCCCTTCAGAGCCCCAGGCGGGAGGAGCTGCGGGCCCGGCTGGAGGCGGCCGGCATTCCCACCGCGGTGTATTACCCCCTGCCGTTGCATCTGCAACCCGCCTATGCTTTCCTGGGCTACCAGCCGGGCGACTTTCCGGTCAGTGAGGAGGTGGCCCGCCGCATCTTCAGCCTCCCCATGCACCCCTATCTCTCCCCGGCGGATCAGGAGCGCATCATCCGGCTGCTCCTGTCCTGAACGGCCCCCGGACAGGGTTTTCCGGGCCGGCGGCCGGTTGTGTGCCACCTGTCCCTCCCGTGCTGGAGTGTTTTTCCGCCTTGGAGTATCTCTCCCCCAGTATCGGGCTGTTCCCCGGGACCTAGGCAGACTTGGTCGGGGGAATCGCCGGAAAAAGGCGAAGCCGAGGGGGAGCAAAAGATGCGCAGGAAGATGATGGGGTGGCTGATAGGCTGGGTCTTGCTGATGGTGCCCGTGGCCGAGGCCGGGGTGAAGACTACCAATCAGTTTTTCTACAAACCGAGCCTCGGGGCCCGGGGCACCGGGGAGATGGGCCAGTTTGACGCCGGCCTGGACCTTGTGGACGCCCACCTGGGCAGGTACAAGACCCTGGGGGATCCGGGCTATGAAACCCTGGCCGCGGCCTTGAGCACGATCGGCTCCACGCCCGTGAGCCTGGTAATCCCGGCGGGCACGGTCAACATCACCGCCAACACCACCATTCCGGCCAACGTCCACCTGGTGGTGCAGCGGGGGGGCATGTTCAACATTGCCAACGGCGTCACCCTGACCATCAACGGGGCCCTCACCGCCGGCCCCTATCAGATCTTTGCCTTAAGCGGCACGGGCACCGTGGGCGGATCGCCCCTGATTGCCCATGCCCTGCCGGAGTGGTTCGGGGCGGTGGGGGATGGGGTCGCCAACGATTATGCCGCGGTGGATAAATGTCTGACAGTGGCGCAGACCTGGCTCAAACCGGTGAAATTCCGTCAGGCGACCTATAAGCTCAATACCAAGCTCACCCCCATCGATATATCCAAAACCCAGCTGCTGGGGGATGGTACCACCCTGGATTTCAGCGGGCTGCCGGCCTCCGGCGTGGATAATTATGCCCTGCATCTCTATTCTTCCGCAGATTACGTCAATTTGCTGAAGAATCGCAAAACCGCCCTGCAGGGCTTTTTTATCATCGGTTCCTATTCTGCAGGCAGCATTAAGGCTCACACGGGCTTATGTATAGGTCATGCCACATATACAGGCAATTCTCTCTTTAACATTCAAAATTGTACCATACAAGGATTCCAATATAATATCCGCCTCCTTCAGAATGCCTGGTTAGTTGCTTTCTATGATTGTCAAGTACGCTGGGGAGGGATGTATGTCGCTGTGGGTCTTAGCAATATGGGTGCCAGTCTCGGCTTCAATAATTGTGCTTTCCTTGATGGGGCAGGATATTATATATCCTTAGGTACTGGAAATTATTTTTTTAACAAATGTGCTTTTGACAATAACTATCCCGAAATAACCGGTGATGTCTCCGCAGTTTTCCGGGATTCTCATTTTGAGGCCAGCGGCAGTTCCTCCTCCAGTGGATATTGGCTCAACTTGAACAGTGTCAATGGATATGTGCTGCTGGATGGCTGCCAGATATTCGGGGTTACCAGCGCCGCCAGCTACAACAATGCCCTGTTTCGGGTCCATAATTCCAACTTATTCCGCGGCCTGCATATCCGCAACCTCTGGATCAATAACCTCTGGAGCAACTACACCCCGGAGGTGAATTCCGGGCATCGATTGCTGGTGGAAGGCCTGGGCCGGGTGACGGTGGACAACGTCAACACCTGGTGGACCGGCGGGGCCCCCTTCGCCATTGCGCAATATCCCAGCCGCCTTTACAACCGGGGCTTTGAGACCGGGAACACCAATGGCTGGACCACCGCGGGCAGCGGCACCGTGACGGCGAGTACGACTCAGAAGAAGACCGGATCCTACAGCCTGAAGCTGGAAGCCGGGGCCGGCAAGTGGTGCGCCGCCTCCCAGCAGTTCGCCGTGGAGCCCGGCCAGCACCTCACCATCAGCCTGTGGGAACACCGCACCATCACCACCGGTTCTACCAGCACGTCTCTCACCTTTTACAACGACAAGGGGGAGAATGTAACGGTGGATGATGTCCACGGGGACCAAGGCAATTGGACCCAGCGCACCAATACGGATGCCACCTGGCATGTCCTCACCTTGGGGGCTTTCGTGCCCAAAGGTGCGGTCAAGGCCAAGTTTGAGGTGTACGCCGACTCTTCCAGCGGCACCACCACCGTTTATATTGATGATGTCATCGTCAATGTTTACTAGTGAAAGCCAGCCCTTCGCCGCAATCCGGTGGAATGAGGCCGTGCGATTTTGCCGGGTTGGCGTAGCGGAAACCATGTCTGGGGTTGGGGAGGGGGTTGGGGGAGGGGCAGGGGTCTGTGACCCCTGGCCCCTTCCCCAAATGACTTTTTACCCCACGCAGATTGGCAGACCATGGAGAAGCGGCCCTTGCCGCAATCCGGTGGAATGAGGCTGTGCGATTTTGGCGGGTTGGCGAAGCGGAAACCATGTCTGGGGTTGGGGAGGGGGGTTGGGGGAGGGGCAGGGGTCTGTGACCCCTGGCCCCTTCCCCGAATGACCCTTTTTCGACAACCTGCCAGAGGGGTCTGAACCCCGGACGCGCTGCCTCTTCCCTCATGGATTTGCTCACGGGGCGGGAGGCCACCGGGCCTCCGCCCCTTTTTCATGGAGAATGCTTGACTTATGTCCGTTCTTGCCGTCTTAATTTTTCCAGAACACGCTCCGAAAAGGGCTTTAACCGGGAAGGAGGATAGCTGATGCCCGTGTGTCCCCGCTGTCAGATGCCCCAACCGGACGGCCGGCAGACCTGCCAGGATTGCGGCGCCCCATTGAGCGCTTCCGGGCCGGGTTCTGAGGCCCCCCTGGCGGCCCGCGCCGCAGTCCGCTCCCGGGTCCTGCCCCTGGTGGGGGGGCTGGCGGTCCTGGGGATGATTCTCTGGCTGGCATACTCCCAGGGTTATCTCTCCCCCTCCTCCCCCTCTCCCTCCGCTCCTGCTCCGGCCGCCCCCGACCTCTCAGGCGGGGCGCCGGCGCCGGGCTCCCCCGCTCCCCCCCTCCAGGAGCAGATTCAGGTCCTCTTCAACACCTTGCGGGAGGCCCAGCTCAAAAAGGACCTGACCCTGTTTCTGAGCTGCTATTCCCCCTCCTATCCGGGATTGGCGGAGAAGCGCCAGCAGACCCAGAAGGCCTGGGAGGAGTACTCCTTCACCAACATGTTTTACTTCCTCGATGAGGTGACCCCGGTGGCCGCCGACCAGGCCCGGGTGCGCATCACCTGGGAACTGCAGGCCCAACCCCGGGCCGGAGGGGAGACCCTCACCGCCACCCAGGTGTTCCGGGTGGAGCTGAAACGGGAAGGCGGCGCCTGGAAGATCGCCGGGCTTACGGAGCTTCCCGCTCCATAGGGCCGGGCGGCAGCTGCGCCGGAGCCGCCGGCTGCCTCCGGCCTGAATGTGCCCCCCCTTGCGCTCCTGCCGGGCGGCCCCTCACTGCGTCTTTTCGGGCCCGGAGAGCGGCCTTCCCGGCGGTCCTGCGCCTCCGTCCTCTCGCCTTTTGTGATTTTGTGGTATAAGCTGGAGGAGGGGCCACCGGGGCCACCTCGCTCTCCTCTTTCCGGTCATTCCCTGCCGCTTTCGGGGGAGCCGGGCGGATGGCGGTGCGGGGGAGAGAGCGCGCCGGGTAGCCGAGTCTCCCTATCGAAAGGCCGCGCGGCCGAGTCAGCCCGTCAGGGGAAAGACCGCGTCTTCTGGGCAGGACAGGGGCCCATCCCCTACCGCCGCCGCCACCGGGATCTGCCATGCATCTCAATATCCGCCAGAAGGTCATCGTGATTTTTGCCGCCGCCATCGTGGTCATCGGCCTCATCGCCAGTTATTCCTATTATTACCTGAAAGTGATTGAGGTGAAGCAGCATATCGTGGAAATGGCCAATGACCTGCGGGAAATCATTCTGGAAATCAGACGTTATGAGAAAAATTTTCTCTTATATCATTCCCCCCAGGATTTACAGGAAAACCTGCACCAGATTGAGCTGGCTTCTGACACCCTGAGGCAGTTCTACCCGGAAGGGAAGATTCTCAAAATCTCCCAGTTTCTCGGGCAACTGGAGACCGAACTAAACAATTATCGCAAACTGATGCAGAAATTCGTCTCCGGGACGGCCAAAGTGAGCAGTGCCGAGGAAGAGGAGATGCGGGAGCGGGGCAAAAAGCTGGTGGAGCTCTCCCGGGAATTGGTGATCTTCGAACGGCAGCGCATTCTGGAGATCATCACCAATCTGAAAGCCCAACTGATCACTGCGGTCATCTTTTTCATCTTCTGCGGTATTTTCCTCACCGTTCTCATCAGCCGCAAGATCCTCCGGCCCTTGAAGGTGATTGAAAATACCACCCTCAGGATCGCCAAAGGGGATTTCCGGCCTTTGCCGGTGCTGCAGACCCGGGATGAAACCCAGCAGGTGGTGGAGGCCTTCAACCGCATGGTGACCGAGCTCTCCCGGCGGCAGCACCAGCTGGTGGAGTCCAAAAAGATGTCCTCCCTGGGCATCCTGACCGCCGGCATCGCCCACCAGCTGAACAATCCCCTGAACAACATCTCCACTTCCTGTCAGATCCTGCTGGAGGAACTGGAGAGCGGCCCCCCGGAGCTCCTGCGCAAGATGCTGCACAATATCCAGCAGGAGGTGATCCGGGCCCGGGATATCGTCAAAGGCCTGCTGGAGTTTTCCCGGGTGCGGGATTTCTCCCTGCACCGGGTGCCCCTGGCCCAGGTGGTGAAGCGCTCCCTGCAGCTCATCTCCAGTCAGGTGCCCTCCCACATCGACATCGTCAATGAGGTGCCCGACGATCTGGTGGCGGAGATCGATCCCCAGCGCCTGCAGGAGGTCTTTCTCAACCTGATCATGAATGCCATCCAGGCCATCCCCCAGGGGCCCGGCCGCATCACCCTGAAGGCGGAAGCGGACCCGAACCGGGGCCAGGTGGTCATCACCGTGTCGGACAACGGCGTGGGCATTCCCCCCGAGGCCCTGGACCAGATCTTCGATCCCTTCTTTACCCTGAAGGAGGAAGGGGTGGGCACCGGCCTGGGCCTGTCCATCGTCTACGGCATCATCGAAAAGCACCGGGGGAGCATTGAGGTGGAGAGCCGGGTGGGGGAGGGCACCACCTTCACCATCCGCCTGCCTTTGCCGGAGGCTCAGGGGGAGGAGCCCAGGGAATGAGCGCTCCCCGCATCCTGGTCGTGGATGACGAGCAGATCGCCCGGGAAAACCTGGAATACATCCTGGGCAAGGAAGGCTATGAGGTGGTGGCGGTGGAGAGCGGCGAGCAGGCCCTGGAGGAGCTGGAGGCGGGCGAATTCGACCTGGTCCTCACCGACCTGCGGCTCCACCGGGTGGATGGCATGCAGGTGCTGAAGCGGGCCAAGGAGCTCTCCCCGGACACCGAGGTGATCGTCATCACCGGCTACGCCACGGTGGCCAGCGCGGTGGCGGCCATGCAGCAGGGCGCCTACCACTACCTGGCCAAGCCCTATCAGAATGAGGAGGTCCGCCTGCTGGTGCGCCAGGCCCTGGACAAGCGGGGCCTGCGCCTGGAGGTGCGGGAGCTGAAGCGCCAGGTGGCGGCCCAGACGGGCTATCCCTCCCTCATCGGGCAGAATGCCAAAATGGTCGCCTTAAAGGAGACCATCGCCCAGATCGCCCCTGCTGACTGCAATGTCCTCATCCTGGGGGAGACCGGCACCGGCAAGGAGCTGGTGGCCCGGGCCCTCCATGCCCTCAGCCCCCGGGCGGGGAAGCGCTTTCTGGCGGTCAATTGCGGCGCCTTCAGCGAGGAGCTCCTGGCCAGCGAGCTCTTCGGGCATGAAAAGGGGGCCTTCACCGGAGCCCACAGCGCCAAAAAGGGCCTCCTGGAGGTGGCCAGCGGCGGCACCTTCTTCCTGGACGAAGTGGGGGATATGCCCCCGGCCATGCAAGTGAAACTGTTGCGGGTGATCCAGGAAAAGACCCTCATCCGGGTGGGCGGGGTGGAGGAGATCCCGGTGGACGTCCGCCTGGTGGCCGCCAGCAACAAGGATCTGCGTCAGGAGGTGGCCCAGGGCCGTTTCCGCCAGGACCTCTACTACCGCCTCAATGTGGTCACCTTGGTGGTGCCGCCCCTGGCGGAGCGCCGGGATGACATCCCCCTGCTCTGCCAGCATTTCCTCACCCAGGTGGCGGCCCGCCAGGGCAAGCGGGTGGAGGGCTTCGCCCCGGAGGTCCTGGAGGTCCTCCTGCACTACGAATTTCCGGGGAATGTCCGGGAGTTGGAGAACATCATCGAGCGGGCCGTGACCCTGGCCACCGGGCCCCTCATCGAAGTGAAACACCTGCCGCCGGACCTGCAGCAACGCAGCCTGCAGATGATCCGCCGACAGCGGCGGGAATTTCTGACCCTGGAGGAAAACGAAAAGGAATATATCGCCTGGATCCTGGAGCAGGTCCAGGGCAACCGGACCCGGGCCGCCGAGATCCTGGGGATTGACCGGGTCTCCTTGTGGCGGAAACTGAAACGCTACGGGTTGGCCTGAGGGCACCACCCCGGGGGCGGGGCTGCGAGGGCCGGAGAGAGCCTCCTCCTGGTCCACCGCCCTTCCCGCAATCCGGGGGGAGTCTGGCTGAGGGGCCGGTTGGGCAAAGCAATGGGTGGGGGAGGGGGACCCTGGCCCCTCCCCCGAATGACTCTTTTCACTCTCCTGTCAGCGCAGCACCCGGTCCAGAACCTCCCGGAGATTGTCGGCCAGGAGGATCTCCAGGCCCTCCTTGGCCTCCTCCTCCACCCGGGCCACCTCCGCCTGATTCTGCCGGGGGAGGATGACCACCTGGACCCCGGCCCGCTGGGCCGCCAGCAGTTTTTCCCGGACGCCGCTCACCGGCAGCAACTGACCGTTTAAGGTGAGCTCCCCGGTGAGGGCCACCTCCCGGCGCACCGGCCGGCCGGTGAGAAGGGAGATGAGGCTCACCGCCAAAGCGGCCCCTGCGCTGGGTCCCTCCTTAGGGATGGCCCCGGAGGGCAGATGGATGTGGATGTCGCTGTGGCGGAAAAAGTCGGGATCCACCCCCAGGTCGGCGGCGTGGCTGCGCACGTAGCTTAAGGCGGTCTGGGCCGATTCCCGCAGGACCTCCCCCAGGGAGCCGGTGAGGAGGAGCTGCTGCTGGCCCTTCATGCGCACCGCCTCCACAAAGATGATCTCCCCGCCGAATTCGGTCCACACGAGGCCGGTGGCCACCCCCACCCGATCCTCCCGGGCCGCGATCTCGTGCTGATAGAGATGGGGCCCCAGGAGCCGTTCCACCACCGCGGCGTCCAGATAGGTCACCGGGCAGCGCTGCTGCTCCTCCAGACACAGGCGGGCCAGTTTCCGGGCCAGGGTGGCCAAGGCCCGGTTGAGCTGCCGCAAGCCGGCCTCCCGGGTGTAATGCTGGATGATGGTGGTGATGGCCTCGGGGGTCAGCTCCAGCTCCTGCCCGGACAGGCCGTGGCTGCGCAACTGCCGCGGCCAGAGATAGCGGCGGGCGATCTCCCGTTTCTCCCGGGTGGTGTAGCCGGGGAAGGTGATGACCTCCAGCCGGTCCACCAGCGCCGCCGGCAGGTCGGTCACCGCGTTGGCGGTGGCAATGAACATCACCCGGGAGAGGTCGAAGGGCACTTCCAGGTAATGATCCACAAAGTGGCGGTTCTGCTCCGGGTCCAGCACCTCCAGGAGCACCGCCGCCGGATCCCCTCGGAAATCCTGGCCGATCTTGTCAATTTCATCCAGCATGAAGACCGGGTTGTTGACCCCCAGGCGCCGCAGTTCACTGATGATCCGCCCGGGGAGGGCCCCCACATAGGTGCGGCGGTGGCCCCGGAGCTCCGCTTCGTCCCGCATGCCGGCCAGAGAGAGGCGCACGAACTTGCGGCCCAGGGCGGTGGCGATGGCCTGGCCGATGGAGGTCTTGCCGGTGCCCGGCGGCCCGCTGAAACACAGAACCGGCCCCTGGCTCGCCTGGAAGAGGCGCTTTTTTTCAGCCAGCTCCTGCACCGTCCGCCGCAGCTCCTCCAGGTTGATGGGCTTGGGGAGATAGTGGGCCGCGCCCTTGCGCAGGGCGTCCACCGCGGTGCCCACGGTGGCGTAGCCGGTGATCATCACCACTTCCGTGGCCGGCGCCTGGGCCTTGATGGCCTCCAGCAGCTGGAGGCCGTCCATGCGCTCCATCTTGAGGTCGGTGAGCACCACATCGAATTCCCGCCTCGCCAGCTTGTCCAGGGCCTCCAGGGCGCTGGCCGCGGTGTCCACCTGGTAGCCGTCCTTTTGCAGGATGTACTCCAGGTTGGTGCGGGCGATCTCTTCATCATCCACCACCAGGACCCGGCTGGGCTGCAGGCTGCAGAGCATGCGGCCGGCCAGATATTCCAGGATGCGCTCCTTGACCGGCTGAAGCCCGTAGTGCTGCTCATTGAGCACCGCTTCCACATGCCTGAGGTTCAGGTTGTCCGGGGTGCTGCGCTCCCAGGGCAGGGACAGGAGCAGGTCCAGATAACTGAGCCCGATGGCATACTCCGGCAGGGTGGGGTCCGTCTTTTCCAGCTTTTCCAGCTCCCGCCAGGCCACCTGGGCGGCGGTCTCCGGCAGGCGGGCCTGCTTCAGGGTCTGGCGCAGGCTCTCCAGTTCCGGCGCGGCCTTGGGGGCTTCGGGCGGGGGAGGGCGGCGAAAAAACATGGGCCTCGTCTTGACCAAGATTCAGGAGTGGGGGCGGGAGGAGGCGGACGGAGGCCCCGCCCCTGGCCCCTTCCCCCCACGAGGTGGTCACAGCTTCATTATAGGGGGAAATCCTCCCGGGCACAACGGCCTTCGCCCTCGGGGGCTGATGTTGCAGAATGCAGCATAGGCGACCCAGGGAGCAACAATTTTTATATACCTGAAAATATTATAAAAATCAATGACCATTGCATTATGCAACATCCGATGCCGGCATCCACATTCCCCTTTTCCGGTTATCTAGTGAAAATCATTAAGAAAAAGAATATGTCTCCCGTGGCCCGGCCTTTGCATAGGAAGAGGCCAGGACAAAATCCAAAGTGACCGGAAGGGGCACCGACATGGACGGCAAGCAGTCAAGTACAGGATGGGACCCCCGGGAGGCGGCGGCGGCCAGCCTGATGGCCAAGGGGCTGTCGGTGCCGCCGGAGTTGGCGCCGGAAAACCGCAAGATCCTCCTGGTGGGACAGGGGGCCCGATTCACGGACTCGGTCCTGGATTATGCCCTCAATCTGGCGGACCGGCTGGGCTATGATCTGGTGGCCGTGAACGTGGGCCCGGCCTCCCCTGCAGCCGGCCCCCTGGCGGGGCTGAAGGCCCGGGCCCGGCGGGCGTGGTTTTGCGCCCAGGCCTCCTGGGCCTGGCGGCCGGTCCGGAAAAGGCTTAAGGCCGCCGGCCTGAAGGCTGAGCATCAGGTGCGCTTCGGCGGCCTCGGCGAGGTGATGACCGTGCTGCACCGGGAGAAAAGGCGCATCGAATTTGTCCTGAACGCCACGGACAGCCGGGAAGCCGACATGCTGGGCGGGGTGTCACTCCCGGTTTTTACCATTTCCACGGGGAAAGGGGAGATGAACGTGACCGCGGAACCGAATGTGAGGCAGGTGCTCGGGCGGACCCTCGGGTGGGGGGCGGCCACGGTGGCCCTCTATGCCGCCGTATTCCTGAACTCCGAGAGCATCATGGGCTATTTCACCCGGGGCGGCTGGTATGCGGCTTTGCCGGTGGCCACGGTTTTTCTGTTCTCTTACATCCACGGCACCTTTGCCCATCACCTCTGGGAGGCTCTGGGCATCCGGGCCCCGCAGCAAAAGGTGCGGCCTCAGGCCCGCCCGGCCCGGCGTCAGCGGCCGCGGCCCCGTCTGCGCCTCAATGTCTAAGGCACCGGGTTTACGGAGGGTTTTCCCATGCATGAAATGGCCGGCAGCGTCCCATTTATCGACCTCAACACCACCACCATCCTGTTTCTCTTCTGCGTCGGCTTCGTCGGCGGCCTGGTGAGCGGCTTCATCGGTTCCGGGGGGGCCTTTGTCCTCACCCCCGGCATGATGAGCCTGGGGGTCCCGGCCGCGGTGGCGGTGGCCAGCAACATGTGCCACAAGTTCCCCAAGGCTTTGGTGGGCGCCATCAAACGGTATAAATACGGCCAGGTGGACCTCAAGCTCGGCCTCATCATGGCCGCCTCCGCCGGCGTGGGCGTGCAGGTGGGCATCAAGATCCAGGAGTGGATCCTCCAATCCTGGGGACAGGCGGGGTCCAACCTCTATGTCAGTCTCACCTTCGTGGCCGTCCTGGTCCTGGTGGGCGGATATGTCTTCTATGACGCTTACAGAATCGCCCGTCAGGGTGGGGGCGAGAAGGTCTCACCCCTGGCCCGGCGGCTGGCGCAGATCCACCTGCCGCCCATGATCACCCTCCATACGGCCAACACCCGCATCTCCCTGTGGTTCACTTTGCCCATCGGGTTCGCCACCGGGATGCTGGCCGCCACCATCGCGGTGGGCGGGTTCATCGGTGTGCCGGGCATGATCTATGTCCTGGGGGCGCCGAGCCTGGTGGCCTCGGCCACCGAGCTGGTCATCGCCTTTGTCATGGGCCTGGGTGGCACCCTCAAGTGGGCCGTGAACGGCATGGTGGACATCCGCCTCACCCTCATCATTCTGGCAGGCTCCCTCCTCGGGGTGCAACTGGGGGCCATCGGCACCACCTATGTCAAGGAGCACATGATCAAGGTGGTCATGGGCACCATCATGCTCATCGTGGCGGTGAGCCGGGCCTTGGCGGTGCCCCGGTATCTCACGGATCTGGGCCTCATGGCCCTCGGCCCGGGGACGCTCACCGTTTTGGACAAAATGAGCTTCCTCTTCATGTGTCTGGCCTTGGTGGTGGGAGCCGTCATCATCCTGGGGGCCATGTGGCGGGCGGAGGTCTCCGGGAGCCCCGGTATCGAAGCCACTGAGGAATCCCTGGGCTAAGCCCGGCGGCGCGGCGGAGGTGCGGGCATGTTCAGTTTCCTGCGGACGATGGCTCCCCACCGGGAAAATTCCCTGGAGTATCTGCGGGAGAAATATGCCCACTTCCGCCGCCTGCTGGAGGCGAACAATCAGATCCTGGCCCTGATGGCGGAACTGGAGGAGAGCCCGGCCCCGGCATCCCGGCCGGAAGAGGAGCATCTTTACCGGCGCCTGGAGGAACTGGGGGAGCGGGTGGCGGAGATGATCACCGCCCTCCACCGGCTGAGCGGGGAGCGTTACCCCCAGCTGAGCCGGGTCTTCCAGGCCCTGTGGCAGCGGCTGCAAAGAACCCTGGAGGGCGCACCGGAGATCCCGGATACCCCCTATCTCCTGCCCCTGCATGCCCTCAGCCGGGAGCAGAGGCTGGCGGTGGGGGAGAAGATGGCCCGGCTGGGGGAGATCCGCCACCGCCTGGGCCTGCCGGTGCCCCGGGGGTTTGCCGTCACCACCGCCGCCTATCAGGCCTTCATGCGCGCCCAGGGCCTGGAGCAGACCATCGCCGCCAGACTGGCCGCCGTCCCCCCGGAGGACACGGGCCTTCTTACCCGGGTCTGCGAGGACATTCAGACCCTCATCCTGAACACCCCCTTGCCGCCCGATCTGGAGGGGATCCTGCACCTGGCCGCCCAGGCGCTGCCCTCAGAGCGCCTGGCGGTCCGTTCCAGCGCCGTGGGCGAAGACGGGGAGCACTCCTTCGCCGGCCGGTTCACCACCCTCCTCAATGTGCCGGTGGCGGAACTGCCCGCCGCCTATAAGCGGATCATCGCCTCCAAGTTTCATCCCGCCGCGGTGGCCTACTGGCGGCGGCACGGCTACGAGGCCGGCGGTCTCCCCATGGCCGTGGGGGTGTTGAGCATGGTGGCCGCCCGGGCCAGTGGGGTGATGTTCACCGTGGATCCCCGCCGGCCCGAGACGGGCACTCTGCTCATCAACGCCGTCTTCGGGCTGGGGAAATATGCCGTGGACGGGGTCATCACCCCGGATCTGTATTGCCTGGAGCGGGAGTCCGGGCGCCTCAGCCGGCAGGAGATCGCCCGCAAGCCGGTGGCCCTGCGGCCCCTGCCCGGGGGTGGCTGCGTCGAGGAGCCGCTGGACCCGGAGCAGGCCACCGCCCCCTGCCTCTCCCCTGAGGAGCTGGCCGCCTTACGGGAGCTCGGCCTGGCTTTGGAGCGCCATTTCGGGGGCCCCCAGGACGTGGAATGGGCCGTGGATGACTCCGGGGACATTGTGATCCTCCAGTCCCGGGACCTGCGCCTGGAGGCCGAAGTCGAGGTCCTCCAGGCGGATCCCGCACCCGGACCCGGACCGCTCCTGGAGGGCGGGGTGTGCGCCGTGCGGGGCATGGGCGCCGGTCCGGTGGCCGTCCTTCCACCCGAGGGGGATCCGGAGGCGGTTCCCTCAGGGGCGGTCCTGGTGGCCTTAAGGCCCTCCCTGCGCCTGGCCATGGTGCTGGACCGGCTGGCGGCCCTCATCCTGGAGGTGGGCAGCCCCACGGATCACCTCACCATCCTGGCCCGGGAATACCAGGTGCCCACCCTCGTGGGGCTGGAGGGCGCCGTCAGCCGGTTGACCCCGGGGCAGTGGGTCACCGTGGACGCCGACCGGACCCGGATCTATCCCGGGCGGCATCCCGTTTTGGCCCACCGTCCCCGCCGGGAGAAGGTCTCCGGGCAGGAGCGGTCCCGGAACCTGAAATACCGGCAGGTGCTGCGGCAGGTGACGCCCCTGCACCTCCTGGACCCGGCCGATCCCGGCTTCCGGCCGGAAAACTGCCGCTCCTTCCACGACCTCACCCGGTTCTGCCATGAGAAGGCCATGGCAGCCATGTTCTCCCAGAAGGTGGGGGGTCTGCGCCAGGCGGCCGGCGTGCGTCGCCTTAAGACCGACCTGCCCTTTCATCTCCTGATTCTGGATCTGGGGGGCGGCACCACCGCCACGGACCCGGAAATACTGGAGGAGGCCCAGATCACCAGCCTGCCTCTCAGGGCCCTGCTCAAGGGCTTTCGTCACCCGGGACTGCAGGGCATGAGCCGCGCTGCCCCCGATCTTCAGGGCTTTCTGTCCGTGGTGGCCAACACCCTCTATGACGCCGGCAGGTCGGAAGGGGAGCTGGGGGAGGCCAGTTTTGCCCTGGTGGCGGAAAATTACCTGCACTTCAGCTCCCGTTTGGGCTATCACTTCGCCGTGGTGGACGCCTACCTGGGGCCGGAAATCAACGACAACTATCTCGCCCTGCAGTTTCAGGGCGGCGCCGCCGCCGAGGACCGGCGGGAGCGCCGCCTGCGGTTGCTTAAGACCATCCTCACCGACCTGGGCTTCGAGGCGGAGCTCACCGGCGACCTTCTCCGGGCCCGCCTGCTCAAATATCCCGCCGGGAAAGGCGCCGCCCTCCTGGAACAGGTGGCCTGCCTGTTCGCCTTTTGCCGGCAACTGGATGTCGCCCTGACCTCCGAGGCGGCTCTTCAGCGGCACCTGGAGGCCTTCCGGCGGCAGGAGTTCCGCCTGGAGTCGCCGGCCTGACCTCCCGCCTCGGGGCTTCCCTCCCAGGGCCCTTTCCCTCCTTTCCCCACCCGGCTTCAGGTCTGCCCCTTTTTTGCCTTCCCTGTCAACCGGCGGTGGGACAAAGGACTTCCCCGGGCTGTGGTTTTTTCCAACAGGCCAATTTCAAGGAAATCCAATAAGTTAAAAGGAATGACACAAATCTGTCGCCTAATCCGACATTTTCCGGGGGCCCGGGAAGGGCCCTTGGAAAAATTTATTATTAATTTCCATTAGTTGCTTTGACAAGGCCGGTTGGCACAGGCCTTGCCTGGAGGAAAGGCAGCCCCGGCCCGCCACCCGGCCACCGTGGCTGCTGCCAAACCCTGTGTCGGGAGTCCGGAGAATGGAAAGCCTGACCACTGAGGGGCTGACCCCCTCCACCGCCTTGCCGGCGCGCCTTGCGGCGCAGTTTAGCGTCTCTCCCTCCGTCTGTTACCAGTGTAAGAAGTGTTCCGCCGGCTGTCCCCTGACCTTTGCCATGGACCTTTTGCCGGATACGGTCATCCGGCTGGCCCTGCTGGGCCAGGAGGAGGCCCTGCTCCGCTGCCGCACCATCTGGGTCTGCGCCTCCTGCGTCACCTGCACCACCCGCTGCCCCAACGGCATTGACATCGCCGGGGTGATGGACTGGCTCAAGGAGGAGGCGGTGCGCCGGGGGGTGGCGGTGCCCCAGCCCGAGGTGGCCACCTTCCACCGCTATTTCCTGGACAGCATCCGCCGGGGGGGCGGCCGCCTGTCGGAAACCGCCCTGATGCAGCGTTATACCCTGTTCCAACTGCGCCGCCGCCCCAACCTCGCGGAGCTGGTGCGCCAACTGAAGCTGGGCTGGGAGCTCTTCCGGCGGCGGCGCCTGCGGCTGTGGGGCCCGCCGGCCCTCAAGGGCCGACAGGACATCCGGGCCATCTTTGAGAAAGCGGGGGCATGAGGAGCCATGCAAGTCAGCTACTATCCCGGCTGTTCCCTGGAAGGCACCGCGGCGGATTACGCCGCCTCCATCTCGGCCGTGGCCCCGCTCCTGGGAGTGGAACTCCTGGAGCTGGAGGACTGGAACTGCTGCGGCGCCAGCGCCGCCCACAGTCTCAATCATGAGCTGGCGCTGGCCCTCCCGGGGCGCAACCTGACCCTGGCCCGAAAGCGGGGGCTGGATGTGGTGGTCCCCTGTGCCCTGTGTTTCAACCGCCTCAAGGCGGCGGAAAAAGAGACGGCCGAGCCCGCTGCCCGACCGGTGCGCATCTGGGATCTGCTGGATTTCCTCACCCAGGAGACTTTTCTGACCCAGGTCTCCCGGCGGCTGGTCAAGCCCCTGACGGGCCTGAAGGCCGTGGCCTACTACGGCTGCCTCTCCGCCCGGCCCCCCCAGATCACCGACAAGCCGGACTGGGAAAACCCCACTGCCATGGACCGCCTCCTGGAGGCCCTGGGGGCCGAGGCCCTGGACTGGTCCTACAAGACCGACTGCTGCGGCGCCGGTCTGGCGGTGGCCCGGCCGGATATCATCGACACCCTGGTGGGCCGCCTCTATGACCGGGCCCTGGCCGCCGGGGCCGAGTGTTTCGTGGTCTCCTGCCAGATGTGCCAGGCCAACCTGGACCTCACCCAAAGCCGCATCTCGGAGAAGACCGGAATGCGCTACTACCTGCCGGTCCTGTATTTCACCGAGCTCCTGGGGCTGGCCCTGGGCCATCCCGGGGCCGCCGGCTGGCTAAGCCGCCACTTGGTGGACCCCCGGCCCCTGCTGGCGGGCAAGGGACTCCTGTGATGGCTTTTTCACCTTCAGCTGCGGACGGGACGCATATGAATGCCTCCAACGGAAAAGTGGGCGCCATTGCCGTGGTGGGCGGCGGCATCGCCGGCATGCAGGCCGCGCTGGACGCCGCCAACGCCGGCTACAAGGTCTATCTGGTGGAGCGGGACATCTCCATCGGCGGGGTCATGGCCCAGCTGGACAAGACCTTTCCCACCAACGACTGCTCCACCTGCCTCATCTCCCCCAAACTCATTGAGGTGGCGAGGCACCCGGACATCGAGATCATCACCCAGGCCCAGGTGGCCCGGGTGGAGGGCGAGGCGGGGAGCTTCCGGCTGACCCTGAACCTGGAGCCCCGCTTTATCGACCGGGCCAAATGCAACGCCTGCGGCGCCTGCGCCGAGGCCTGCCCGGTGAACCTGCCCAGCGCCTTCGACGAGGGCCTGGGCACCCGGCCGGCGGCCTACCGCCATTTCCCCCAGGCCATTCCCGCCGCCTATGCCATCAAAAAGCTGGACCGGGCCCCCTGCGTCCGGGCCTGCCCCGCCAACTTAAGCGCCCAGGGCTACGTGCAGCTCATCAAAGCGGGGAAATACGCCGAGGCCCTGGCCCTGATCATGGACCTCCTGCCCCTTCCCGGCACCATCGGCCGCATTTGCCCCCATCCCTGCGAGGAGGCCTGCCGCCGGGGCGAGCTGGATGAGCCGGTGGCCATCTGCGCCCTGAAGCGCTTCGCCGCCGACGTGGCGGACTGGCAGAGCCTGCCGGTGCCGGAGATCACCCCCCGGCCCGAGCGGGTGGCGGTGGTGGGCTCCGGCCCCTCGGGTTTGAGCTGCGCCTATCACCTGGCCCGCCGGGGCTACCGGGTCACGGTCTTTGAGGCCCAAAGCGGGATCGGCGGCTGGCTGCGCTACGGCATTCCCGAATACCGCCTGCCTAAGGAGGTGCTGGACCGGGAGGTGGACTACATCCGCCGCCTGGGGGTGGAGTTCCGGGTGAACACCCCCATCGGCCCCCGCCTCACCCTCAACGATCTCCTCACCCGGGAGGGCTTCCGGGCGGTGTATCTGGGGGTGGGGGCCCAGGACTCCCTGCGGCTGCCGGTCCCCGGGGCCGACGCCCAGGGGGTGCTCTGGGGGGTGGAATACCTGAAGGAGTCCGCCGCCGGCCGGCCCCAGGACTTCCGCGGCCGCCGGGTCACGGTCATCGGCGGCGGCAACGTGGCCATGGACGTGGCCCGCACCGCCCGGCGCCAGGGCGGCGAGGTGACGGTCATTTGCCTGGAGACCCGGGAGGAGATGCCCGCCTCCCCCTGGGAGGTGGCGGAGGCGGAACAGGAAGGCATCCGCATCCTGCACCGCTGGGGCGTGAAGGAGATCGTGGCGCCCCGGGGTCAGGTCACCGGGGTGGTGCTCAAGGCGGTGGCGCGGGTCTTTGACGAGCAGGGCCGCTTCGCCCCCACCTACCGGGAGGAGGAGACCACCCGCCGGGACACCGATGTGGTGATCTTCGCCATCGGCCAGAAGACCGATCTTTGCTTCCTCACCGAGGCGGACGGCATCCGACTCACCCCCCGGGGCCTCATCGAGGTGGATCCGGAAACCCTGGCCACCAGCCGGGAGGGGGTCTTTGCAGGGGGCGACGTCATCACCGGACCCTACATCGCCATCGCCGCAGTGGCCGCCGGCCGGGAGGCGGCGGAGTCCATTGACCGTTACCTCTCCGGCCGGGATCTCAGGGAGGGCCGGGAATTTCCTTTAAAGCCTCTCCCCAAAGGGGAAGGGAACTGGGCTCCCCTGCCTCCCAAGTCTGCCCGGAAGCCCCGGGCCCGCATGCCGGAGCTGCCCCTCTCGGAATGGACCCAGGGTTTCCGGGAGATTATGCTGGGCTTCCGCGAGGATCAGGCGGTGAGCGAGGCGGAGCGCTGCATCAACTGCGGCGGGTGCTCCGAGTGCCTGCAGTGCGTCACCGCCTGCCAGGCCGGGGCCATCGACCACCGCATGCAGCCCGCCACCCGGGAGCTGGAGGTGGGGGCCCTCATCCTCGCCCCGGGCTTCCGGCCCTTCGACGCCGGGCAAAAGGCGGAGTACGGCTTCGGCCGCTACCCCAATGTGATCACCTCCCTGCAGTTTGAGCGCCTGCTCTCCGCCACCGGCCCCACCGGCGGACATGTGGTGCGGCCCAGCGACCATAAGGCCCCCAGAAAGGTGGCCTGGATCCAGTGCGTGGGCTCCCGGGACGCCTCCCTGGGCCGGGAATACTGCTCCTATGTCTGCTGCATGTATGCCACCAAGCAGGCCATCATCGCCAAGGAGCACGACCCTAACATCGAGCCCACCATCTTCTACATCGACATGCGGGCCCAGGGCAAGGGCTTTGACCGCTATTACGAACGGGCCAGGGCCTCCCACGGGGTGCGCTATGTGCGGAGCATGATCTCCCGGGTGGCCCAGGACCCCAGGAGCCACAACCTGGAGCTGAGCTACGTCTCCGAGGACAACCAGGTAATCACCGAGACCTTTGACCTGGTGGTCCTCTCGGTGGGCCTCACCCCCCATCCGGCGGCCCGGGAGCTGGCGGCCAGGCTCGCCCTGGACACCGACCGCTACGGGTTTGCGGTCAGTCCGCCCCTGCAGATGATCTCCACCAGCCGGGAGGGCATCTACACCTGCGGGGTCTTCCAGGCCCCCAAGGACATCCCGGAGACTGTGGGGCAGGCCTCCGCCGCCGCCGGGGCCGCCGCGGCGCTCCTGGCGGAAGCCCGGGGCACCCTGGTGACCAAGGAGGAATATCCCCCGGAGCGGGATATCCTGGCCGAGGAACCCCGCATCGGGGTCTTTGTCTGCCACTGCGGCATTAATATCGCCGGGGTGGTGAATGTGGCGGCGGTGGCGGACTACGCCCGCACCCTGCCCCAGGTGGTCTACGCTGACCACTTCACCTTCACCTGCTCCACCGACTCCCTGGACCGCATGCGCCAGGTGATCGAGGAGCAGCGCCTCAACCGGGTGGTGGTGGCCTCCTGCAGCCCCCGGACGCACGAGCCCCTCTTCCAGGAGAACCTGCGCAAGGCCGGCTTGAACAAATACCTTTTTGAGATGGCCAACATCCGGGATCAGGACTCCTGGGTGCACCAGGGCGAGCCCGCCCTGGCCACCGAAAAGGCCAAGGAGCTGGTGCGCATGTCCGTGGCCCGGGCCGCTCTCCTGAAGCCCGTGGGCGACCTCCTCTTCCCGGTGACCCAGAAGGCCCTGGTGGTGGGCGGGGAGCTGGCCGCCCTCCAGGCCGCCCTCACCCTCGCGGAGGCGGGTTACCCGGTGTATCTCACCGAGCCCGGGGAGAAGCTGGGGGCCAGCCTGGCCCGGCGCCAGCACCACACCCTGCAGGGCCACGCCATCCAGCCCTTCATCGCCGAAATGGTGAAACGGGTGGAGGAGCACCCCTTGATCGAGTGGCTGCCCTTCACCCGCATCCTGGATGTCAAGGGCCACATCGGCAAATTCCGGAGCACCGCCGAAGCCGGCCGCTTCCGCCGGGAGCTGGAGTACGGCGCGGTGGTGGTGGCCACCGGCGCCCAGGAATACCAGCCCACGGAATACCTCTACGGCCAGCACGACCGGGTCCTCACCCAGCTGGAGCTGGAAGAGCTGTTGGCCGACACTCCCGACGCGCTGCCCCCGGAGGCCCGGGTGGTGATGATCCAGTGCGTGGGCTCCCGGGAGCCGGAGCGCAATTACTGCAGCCGGATCTGCTGCGCCGAGGCGGTGAAAAACGCCCTGAAAATCAAGGAACTGCAGCCCCGGGCCCAGGTGTTCATCCTCTACCGGGATATCCGCACCTACGGCCTGATGGAGCTCCATTACAAGAAGGCCCGGGAGCTGGGGGTGCAGTTTGTGCGCTTCGAGCCGGAGCGCCGCCCCGAGGTCACCCCCCAGGGCCAGGGCCTCCTGGTCACCGTCTTTGACCAGTCCCTGAAGATGCCCCTGAAGCTTCCGGCGGATTACCTGGTGCTCTCCGCCGCCCTGCGGCCGCATCCCGCCAGCGCCGAGGTGGCCCGGGTCTTCAAGCTGCCCCTGGACCCCGACGGCTTCCTCATGGAGGCGCATCTCAAGCTGAAGCCCCTGGATTTCGCCTCCGCCGGCATCTTCCTCTGCGGGCTGGCCCACGGTCCCAAGACCCTGGAGGAGAGCCTGGCCCAGGCCCAGGGCGCCGCCGCCCGGGCGTTGGGGGTGCTCTCCCGGGAGGAGATGTACGTGGCCGGCGCGGTGGCCCAGGTGGATCCCCTCAAGTGCGTGGCCTGCCTCACCTGCATGCGCACCTGCCCCTTCGGGGTGCCCCAGATGGATGAGAGCGAGGGCGTGGTGCGGATCGACGCCGCCTCCTGCCAGGGCTGCGGCAACTGCGCCAGCGCCTGCCCCCGCAAGGCCATCGAAGTGAAACACAACCTGGACGAGCAGTTCATCGCCAAGATCCTGGCCGTCAGCGCATCCTGGCCGGCCATGGGCGGTGAGGCGAGGTAATCCATGGAAGCCTCCAAAGTGATCCCGACGGCTCCGGTGGCGGAATTTCAGCCCAAGATCCTGGCGTTGGTGTGCACCTACTGCACCTACACGGCCGCGGACATGGCCGGCTCGGCCCGCATGCAGTATCCCCCCACGGTGCGCATCGTCAAGTACTTGTGCACCGGCCGCATCGACATCCTGCACATCCTCAAGGCCTTCGAGGCCGGGGCGGATGCGGTGATGGTGAGCGGCTGCGAGGCCGGCAGCTGCCACTTCCTGGAGGGCAATCTCCGGGCTAGGGAACGGGTGGAGTATGCCAAAAAACTCCTGGCGGAGATCGGCCTGGAGCCCGAGCGCCTGGAGATGTTTGAGGTGGCCGCCTCCGACGCCCCCAAGTGGGTCATGGTGGTCCGGGAGATGACGGAGCGGGTGAAGAAATTGGGTCCCAGCCCGCTGCACCGGGAGGGCGGGAGCCCCGCCCAGGTGGCGGCGGCAGTTCAACGGGTGGTGGCACAATGATCATCGCAGAACGCAAGCCTTTCAAGGAAATCCAGGAGATGGTGGCCCCCTACGGCAACGTCCTCATCGTCGGGTGCGGCACCTGCGTGGCCGTCTGCCTGGCCGGGGGCGAAAAGGAAGTGGGGCTGCTGGCGGCGCAACTGAAGCTGGCCCGCAATCTGGCCGGGCAAGCCGGCCGCCTGGGTGAGATTACCGTGGAGCGCCAGTGCGACCGGGAGTTCATCGAGCCCCTGCAGGAGAGTGCGGCCGACTACGAGGCGGTCATCTCCACCGCCTGCGGCGCCGGGGTGCAGTTTCTGGCCGCCCTCCTGAAAGAGAAGCCGGTCTTCCCGGCCCTCAACACCACCTTCATCGGGGTGAACGAGGCGGCGGGCCATTACACCGAGCGCTGCCGCTCCTGCCATCAGTGCTATCTGGGCATCACCGGCGGCATCTGCCCGGTGACCATGTGCACCAAGGGCCTGCTCAACGGCCCCTGCGGCGGCACGGTGGCGGGAAAATGCGAGGTGGACCCGGAGCGGCCCTGCGCCTGGTGCGAGATCTATGAGCGCCTGGAGAGCCAGGGGCGCCTGGGGCAGATCGAGGCCATCCTGCCCCTCCATCCCCATAGTCGGACCACCAGCCCGGGAACGGTGATCCACCCGGCTTATTTAAGGAGATACGCCGCCCATGAGTAAGCTCAAGGACGCCCTGGCCGCCGGGGGGTTCCCCCTGGTGGTGGAAGTGAAGCCGCCCAAAGGGGTGGAGGTGGCCGGCATGCTGGCCCCGGTGACGGGCTTGAACGGCCAGGTCACCGCCTTCGGGGTGCCGGACAACGAACATGCCCGGATGCGCCTCTCCGCCCTGGCCGCCGCCCGCCTGGTGCAGGAGGCCGGGGGCGAGCCCCTGATGCTCCTCACCTGCCGGGACCGCAACCGCCTGGCCCTGGAAAGCGACCTGCTGGGGGCCGCCGCCCTGGGGGTGGAAAACCTCCTTCTTTTAAGCGGCGATTACGTCCATCAGGGGGACCACCCGGACGCCAAGCCGGTCTACGACGCCGATTCGGTGCAGCTCCTGCAGCTGGCCCGGGAGCTCATGGCCGGCAGGGACAGCGCCGGCAACCCCCTGAAGGGTGCCCCCACGTTCTTCCTGGGCGCGGTGGTCATCCCCGAAGCCCAGCCCCTGGGCCCCCAGCGGCTGAAATTCCGGAAAAAGATGGAGGCCGGGGCCGACTTCTTCGTCACCGCCCCCATCTTCGACCTGGACAGATACCGCGCCTTTCGCCGGGAGGTGGTGCCCGACGGGGTGAAGATCCTGGCCTGCCTCAAGGTGTCCTCCGCCGAGGAGGTGGAGAAGGCGGCCCGGGGCGAGCTCCGGAAGGTCTATACCCTGCCGCCCGCCGTGATCCAGGAGCTCTCCGGAGGCGACCCCGAGGAGGTGCTGGCCAAGGGCGCGGCCCTGGCTGGACGCCTGGCCCGACAGCTCCGGAGCGAAAAACTGGCGGACGGCGTCTATCTCAAGGCCAAGGGCCGGGCGGATCTGGCGGCGGCTTTTCTTCAGGCCGCCGGGTTTTGAGAGGCAGGCCCGGCCTCATGAGCAACCCTGAGCGGCAGCGTGGTCTCCCCAGACCGCGCCCGGAAACGACACGGATCATTCCATGAAAGCGCACGTTTCACATCCGGTGGTGGTATTGGGCGGCGGCATTGCCGGCATCACCGCCGCCCTGGAGCTTAACCGGGCGGGAGTGCCGGTGGCTCTGGTGGAGAAGAGCCCCTTTTTCGGGGGCCGGGCGGCGAGCTTCGTCTGCAAGGCCACCGATGTCTGCCAGAAATGCGGCGCCTGCCGGGTGGATCAGGCCCTGCGGGAGCTCTTCGAGACCCCGGAGATCCGCCGCTTCCCCCATACCCAGGTGATGGCGGTCAGTCCGGGGAAGGGCGGCATGCATCTGACCCTGGTCACCCGGCCCCAGGCGGTGGACCCCACCCGCTGCACGGACTGCGGCCTCTGCCTGGCGGAGTGCCCGGTGCCGGGGGCGCTCCTGAACACGGTCTCCGCCGAAAACCACCCCCGGTTCGCGGTGGAGCCGGCCCGGTGCCTCTTTTTCCAGGACGGCTCCTGCCGCCGCTGTGAGGCGGTCTGCCCCACCGGCGCCCTGGATCTCACCCGCCCGGAAACCCGGGTGGAGCTCACCTCCGCCGGGGTGGTGGTGGCCACCGGCTACCAGCCCTCCCCGCCGCCGCCCCGGTCGGTCTTTGCCCGCGCGGGTCTCCCCCAGGTCATCACCGGCGGGGATCTGGAGGAGCTCCTGCGCCAGGGCGGGCCGCTGTTCAGGCCCTCGGACGGCCGCCAGGTGCGGCGTCTGGCCTTCATCCAGTGCGTGGGCAGCCGGGACCGGGAGCATGCCTACTGCTCCCGGGTCTGCTGCGGCTATGGCCTCAGGCTGGCCCGCCTGGTGCGCCACCGCTGGCCGGAGGTGCAGGTGAGTACCTTTTACATGGACCTGCAGAACGTGGGGCCGGACCCGGAGGAATTCGAGGCCATGGTGAGCCGGGAGCTGGAGCTCATCCGGGCCCTGCCGGGGGATGTGGCCCTCACCACCGACGGCTCCCTGATGCTCCGCTTTTTTGATGACCAAAGCGGCAAGGCCCTCTTCCGGGTGGTGGACCTGCTGGTGCTGGCGGTGGGGATCGCGCCGGGACCGGACAACCCCCGGCTGGCGGAGATGCTGGGTCTGCCCCTCACGGCCGACGGCTTTCTGGGCTCGGGCAACGGGGCCGCCTCCCTCCCCCCCGGCATCTTCCTGGCCGGCACCGCCACCGGCCCCCTGAGCATTCCTGAGTGCATCACCCAAGCCACCCGGGCGGCCCAGGAAGTATGCCGCTATCTGGAGGAAACCCTATGAGCTCCGTGCACCCCGAACACCCGGTGAACATCGTCCTGTTGCATGGCCCGGAATTGACCGGCGCCGGTCTGGACCCCCAGGAATTTTCCCGCAGGCTGGCGGAATTGCCCCACGCTCGGGTGCTGGCCGTGGACCTGGCCCGGCCGGAGCAGGAACAGCGGCAGGCCCTGACGGAATTCCTGGCCGCGGCGGACCGCCAGCCGGTGGTGGTGGCGGCCAAGGAGCCGGAGCATCGGGCCCAAGTGCTCTCCCGCCTGCGGGAAGAACTGGGTCTGCCGCCCTCCCTGGTGGCCCCGGTGGATCTCACCCCGGCCTTGGACTACCCGGAGCTGGACCTGCGCCGGGCCAAAGGCCTGGAGTTGGTGCGGCTGGCGGCCGCCCAGCTCCGCCGGGCGGTCCCGGTGGGCACCCAAACCGTGCCCGTCAGTCGTCAGGTCCTGGTCTGGGGGGATTCCTATGCCGCCCTCCGGGCCGCCCTGGAGCTGGCCAGCCGCGGGTTCCCGGTGCTTTTGGCCAGCTCCGGGCCGGCACCCAGCCCCCTGGCCTTTGAGTATGCCCGGGGCACCGCCGGCGGGGAAGCCCTGGCCGGGCTCACCCGGCAGGCCCAGGAGCACCCCCTGATCAAGCCCCTGTATGAGGCCCAGCTCCTGGATTTCCAGGGGACCACGGGTCGGTTCGGGGTCAGGCTCCTCACCCCCCAAGGCCGCGTGAATGAGCAGGTGGGGGCGGTGGTCCTGGCGCCGGAACTGCACCGCCAGCCCGCTCTCTGCTGCTACCCGGTGCCCGAGGATCCGCGGATCCTCTGCCAGAACCGTCTGGAAGCCCTCCTGGAGGAGAACCCGGAGGGCCTCCCCGGGATGACCGCCCTGTTGGTGGGCTTGGCCGGCGAAGGGCATCCCCTGTCCCTGAAGCGGGCGCTGGCGGCCGCCCACCGGCTTTTGACCGCCGGCCGGGAGGTCTGCCTCCTGGTGGGCAACGCCAAACTGGCCGGCCCCGGCATCGAGAGGGCTCTCCGGCAAGCCCAGGAAGCGGGCCTGGTGCTCATCAAGCTGAAAGACTGCCCTGCCATTGAAGTGGGCGAGGCCGGGGTGAGCCTCAGCTTCTTTGAGCCCTCCCTGCGGAAACCGGTGATCCTGCGCCCGGATCTGGTGGTCCTGGACGATCACTACCGGGCCGCGGCGGAAAATGTGCGACTGGCGGAGGCCTTCCGCCTGGAGCTCGGTCCCCGGGGTTTTCTCCAGGACGACAACGTGCATTTGCTGCCGGTGGCCACCTACCGCAAAGGCATCCTGGCGGTGGGGCCGGCCCGGGGGTTGCTCGACCTGGAGGAGACGGAGGCCGACATCCAGGCCGCAGTGCTGGCCGTCCAGGAGCTGCTGGGCGACGGCTACGCCCAGGCCCCCCAGGGGCGGGCGGTGGTGGACCGGGGCCGCTGCGTCCTGTGCCTCACCTGCTACCGCTACTGTCCCCACGGCGCCATCACCTGGGACAGCCGGGCCATCATCAATGAGCTGGCCTGTCAGGGCTGCGGCATCTGTGCCAGCCAGTGCCCCAACGACGCCATCCAGGTGTTCAATTACAGCGATGAGCAGGTGGTGAGCCAACTGACCGCCCTGGATCCGGGCCTCAGCCCCCGGATGGTGGCCTTCCTGTGCCGCAATTCCGCCTGGGAGGCCTATCAGTCCGTGCTGCGCCTCAAGGCCGGGGTCCTGCCGCCGGGCTTTGCCGCGCTGCAGCTCCCCTGCGCCGGCAAGGTGGACGCGGAATTCCTCCTCCAGGCCTTCGCCGCCGGGGCCGAGGGCGTCCTGGTGCTGGGCTGCCCCCCGGACAACTGCAAATCCAGCCACGGCAACCTGTGCGCCGACAAGGCGGTGAGCCAGGTGCAGGCCATGCTGGCGGAGGCCGGGGTCGAGCCCTTCCGCCTCGCCTTCCGGTCCCTGGCCGCCAACGGCGTGGGGGATTTCCTGGACGCGGTGGATCATTTTCTGGCCGAGCTGGCCGCGCTCACCCCGGCGCCGGACGCCGAGCATCCCCTGCGGCTGGCCCTGGGGACCACCTGCGCCCGCCCCGCCGTCCGGTGGCCCGGAAGCATGGAACTGCGGGAGCTCAGCCTGGAGGTCCATCCTCAGGATGCCGAAGCCCTGGGGCTCAGACCCGGCGACGTGGTCACCGTGGGCGGCCGGGAGGAACGGCTGCAGGCCACCGTGCGGCTCAATCCCCGGGTGCGGCCGGGCACGGCGTATTTGCCCGCCTCCCTGGATCAGGCCGTTGTCCAACGCCTGGCCGCGGAAGCCCAGGAGGGCGCCCGCCTGCCCCGTTTCCGCGGCCTGGCGGTCTATCTGGCCCGGAGAACGGAGGAGTTCGAGGAGATTTTCGGGGTGCGGGTGCCCCTCTCCCGCTATCTGCACCAGGGGCATACCTGGGTGGCCCTGGAGAGCGGCGGCCGGGTGCGCCTCGGGCTGGATGACTTCTCCCAGAAGCTTCTGGGGCCCGGCGATGGCCTGCAGGTGCCCTTGGTGGGGGAGGAGATCCGCCGCAATCTCGCCCACCTGGTGCTCTACCGGGGCAAGAACCCGGCCCCGGTGCTGGCCCCCCTCTATGGGGTGGTGGAAAAGGTGAACCCCAAGGTGCTGAGCCGCCCCTCCCTGGTGCACGACGACCCCTACGGGGACGGCTGGATCCTGGAGGTGGCGCCCATCAGCCTGGAGCCCGATCTGGAGAAGCTCATCCCCGGCACCCAGGGAGTCACCTGGATGGAGGAGGAGACCCTGCGCCTCATCGCCCTCCTGGACCCGGGGGTCGGCGCCACCCTGCAGGCCGGTGGCGTCCTCCTCGACGACATCTACGGCCAGTATCCGGATCTGGGCTGGGAGCGTCTGGTAAAGGAATTCCTGCGCAGCGGTAAGTGAAGGGGCCCCCGGCGGGCTCGGGGAAGCAGGGCCATCCCTGCGACCTACGGAAAAGGGCCTGAGGTGGCGGCCGCACCCTCCGCCGCCCCTGGCCGGAGGCGATGGGGCCTGGGGCACAACCGGCGCCTATGGAAAAGCCCCCGGAGGCCCGGGGGAGGGACTAGGGGTCCCAGACCCCTGCCCTTCCCCTAAACCCCCTCCTCCAACCCCATATGGGGGACGTGGCTTCGCCAAACCGGCAGAACCAGGCGGCCTCATACTGCCAGATTTCCGGGAGGGTGTTTTTCCACCGCCTGTTAGGGCCGCCCTGCTTCATGCCGGGGAGGTCACCCTATCCCCGTCCCAGCCGGGCATGAAGGCGGGGCGCCTACCGGAAACCCTTTTCCCTCCCCCGTGCCCTCACCTTCAGAAGTGCGGTTCCCCCCCCCTGACCCGCCCGGCTCATCCTGCCCGTTTCCCCCTCTCAGAACTGTGGTTATGGCCCCCTGACTTCCTGGGGTGGCTTAGGAGGGGAGGCTTTCCTGGGACAGGGAGGGCCGTCCCCGGGTGCGGCGGCCGAAGGCCTGAGCGGCTTCTTCGGTTATCTCCGGGGCGGGGCCGTCCCCGGGTGCGGCGGCCGAAGAGCTGGAAGCGGCGCATCTTGTTGAACAGGGTGGTGCGGCTGATACCCAGAGTTTTGGCGGCCTCCTGCCGGTTCCACTGGCAGCGCTCCAGGGTCTCCTGGAGGATCTGGCGCTCGGCCAGGGCCAGGGCTTCCTCCAGGGTGAGGTTTTCCGTCTCGGGCAGGGGGGGCAGGGCCTTGTCCCGCAGATAGAGGGGCAGGCTCTCCGGCACCACGTACTCCCCCCGGCTCAGAATCACCGCCTGCTCCATGACGTTTTCCAGCTCCCGCACATTCCCCGGCCACGGATGCCGCAGCAGGATCTGCAGGGCGCTGCGGGCCAGCCCCTTGATGCGGCGGCGGTGCAGCAGGTTGAAGCGTTTGATGAAGTGCTCCGCCAGGGGGGCGATGTCTCCCAGGCGCTCCCGCAACGGCGGGATGTGGAGCCCCACCACGTTGACCCGGTAGTAGAGGTCCTCCCGGAATTTTTTCTGGGCCACCTCCTCCTGCAGGGAGGTGTTGGTGGCGCAGATGATGCGCACATCCACCTGAATGTCCGTGTTGCCCCCCACCCGCTGGAGGCACTTTTCCTGCAGGACCCGGAGCAGTTTGGTCTGCAGGGAGGGGGAGGCGGTGTTGATGTCGTCCAGAAAGATGGTGCCGCCGTGGGCCTCCTCGAATTTGCCCTTCTTGTCCCGCAGGGCGCCGGTGAAGGCCCCCTTCACATGGCCGAAAAGCTCGCTCTCCAGAAGGGTTTCGGAGAGGGCGCCGCAGCTGATCTTGATAAAGGGCTGGTTCTTGCGGTCCGAGTGTTCGTGGATGTATTGGGCCAAAAGGGTCTTGCCGGTGCCGGATTCCCCGGTGATGAGCACCGTGGCTTGGGTGCCGGCGATGGTGTGGGCCAGCTCCAGAAGCTGGGTCATCTTGGGGTCCCGGAAGGTGATGGTGGTTTGCACGTCCCAGGGTTTGAGGCGCTTTTTCAGATCCTTAAGGGACTTCAGCAGGTGTCGCTGCTCCAGGGCCCGCTGGATGGTGAGCTTGAGGCGGACGTCGTCGATGGGCTTGGTGACATAGTCGTACGCCCCCTGTTTGATGGCCTCCACCGCGCCGTCAATGTGGCCGTGACCGGTGATAAAGATCACCGGGGCGTCGGGTTCCACCCCCTTCAGCTCTTTCAGGAGCTCCATGCCGTTGAGCCCCGGCATCTGGATGTCGGAGATGATGAGGTGGAAGTGATCCGCCTTGACCCTGGTCACCGCCGCCTCGCCGTCCGGGGCGGTATCCACCGCATACCCCTCCAGCAGGAGCAGCTCCTTTAAGGATTCGCAGACCAGGGGATCATCATCCACGACGAGGATCTTGCTCTTTGACACCCTGTCCTCCCGTTGATGGCTGCGGCAGGAGGATCCGCACGCAGGTGCCGGCCCCCGGTTCGCTCTCCACGAGGAGCGTCCCGTGATAGCGCTCCAGGATCTTCCGGCAGATGGGCAATCCCAGACCCAGGCCCTCGCCCCCTTCCTTGGTGGAGTAGAAAGGCTGGAAGATCTGTTCCACTTCCTCCGGCCGCAGGCCGGGGCCTGTGTCCTTGAAGGAGATCTCCACCCCCTGGGGGGTGAGGCCGCCCTGGATCAGGAGCCTGCCCCCCTGGGGCATGGCCTGCAAGGCATTTTTGATGAGGTTGATGAACACGTGGTAGAGGTCGCCTTCCACCGCCACCGCCTTGAGCTCCGGGGAGGGGTGAAAATCCACCTGCACCCGGTGGTCGCTGGCTTGGAACATCATGATCTTCACCGCCTCCTGCAGGAGATTGAGCAGGTTGTCGGCGGTCCGAGGCGCCTTCAGGGGGTTGGCCGAGGACAGCAGCGAGCGGATGGTGAGGGACATCTTCTGGAGGCCCTTCAGCGCCTCGGTGAGGTAGCACTCCACCTCCTCGGGCTGGTCCTTTTTGCGTTGGGCCAGGGAGATGTAACGCCGGATGCCGTCCAGGGGGTTGTTCAGCTCATGGGCCACGCACAGGCTGAGCTTGCCCATGATGGCCAGATGCTCATAGAGATGCAGGCGTTGCCGGAGTTGCTCCACTTCACTGACATCTTCCACCACCACCAAGGCCGGCTGTTCCCCTGGGGCGGCCAGCGATGGCAGTAGCTTCAGTCCCAGGTAGCCGGGCGAGGATCCGGGACGGTGGCTCTTGAGAATGGGGAATTCCCGGGGTTCCCCGTCCCGGAAGAGGTCCCGCAAGGCCTGGGCCACGGCCTCCTGGTCCCCGGGAGACAACCCCAGACTGGCGGGCAGGGAGGCCCCGATCAGGTCCTCGGCGGGGGCCCGCGCCAGCCGGGAGAGGGTGCGGTTGGCCAGGACAATCCTGAGCTCCCGGTCCACCAGGGCCAGCCCCAGGGGCAAGTGCTCCTGAAGCAGGGAGCGGACCAGGGGTTCGGCCTCCGGCGCGGGGGTGACCGGCTGGCGGCTTTCCAGATATTCCGCCAGCAGCCGGGCCAGGAGCCAGCCCAGGAAAAGCTCCCGGGCCTGGAAGGGGGTGTTGTCCCGGCGGTCGGTGACATTGAGCACCCCCCACAGGCGGCTGCTCTTCACCGGCAGGATGAGGAAACTGGTGCCCCGGTAGGAATAACGCCCGGGGGCCAAGCCGGTGGCCAGGGCCACATCCCGCACCAGCAAAGGGCGCTGGCTGACCGCCACCTGCCCCATAACCCCCTCGCCCAGAGGCACCACCGCCCGCCGTCGGGCCTCGGCCTCCGGTCCCCGGGCGGCCACGCCGATGAACTGCCGTTCGCCGGGCTGGTACAGGAACACGGAGCTCCGGGTGGCGCCCAGGAGATGCTCCGCCGCTTCCAGCACCCGCTCCGCAGCCTGGGACAGGTCCTTCTCCTGGCGGCAGGCCTCCCGCAGGGACGCCAGGAGCGCGGCCTCCGGGGTCTCGGCCAGCAGCTCCAGGCTCTGCCAGCCCAACGCCTCGGCCCCGGCCAGGAGGACCTCCATCTCCTCCTCCAGCCGCTTGAGGCGCCGGAACTCCAGGGCCCGGGTGAGGACATGCAGCAGCATCTCCCCCTGGACCGGCTTGCTGAGGTAATCGAAGGCCCCCAGCTTGACCGCGGTCACCGCATCCTTGAAGTTGGCAAATCCGGTGAAGACGATGACGGGGGTGTCGGGGTGGTGCAGCTGGACGAACTTCACCAGCTCCAGGCCGCTCATGTCCGGCATCACCATGTCGGTGAGCACCGCATCATAGGCGCGGGTCCGAAGCTTCTCCCGGGCCTCCCGGGGGTGGGTGGCGATATCCACCAGATAGGTCCGGGAGAGGAGATCCCGGACCAGCTTCCCAAAGTGGGATCGTCATCCACCACCAGGATCCACGGGCGCTCGCGCGGCTCCTGGGGACGGGGGGAGACGCCGTGGCCTGGGGCACCCGGGCCGGGCTCACCCTGCTTCGGGGGCACCGCCGCCGGCGCCGGTTCCTCTTCCCGCGGCATCCTCATCCGGCCACTCCTCCATATTGGCGTTGCAGAAAGTGACGGTATTCCCCGGTGCGCACCCGCTCCAGCCACCCGGGATGGCTCAGATACCACGCCACCGTGCGGCGCAGACCTTCCTTCAGGCTCACCTGGGGCTGCCAGCCCAGGGTGGTGCGCACCTTGGTCAGATCCAGGGCATAGCGCCAGTCATGGCCCGGCCGATCCGGGACGAAGGTGATGAGGTGGTCCCGGGGCCCCAGGTCGGGGCGTTGTGCCACCAGTTCCGCCAGGAGCAGGCGCACCAGCTCCAGATTGGAGATCTCCTGCTCGCCCCCCAGATTGTAGCTCTCGCCGGGCTCTCCCCCTTCCAGGACGGCCAACAGCCCCCGGCAGTGATCCTCCACGTAGATCCAGTCCCGGATATTGCCGCCGGTGCCGTAGATGGGCACCGGTTTGCCTTCCAGGGCCTGGCAGAGGGCAAAGGGGATGAGCTTTTCCGGGAACTGGTAGGGGCCGTAGTTGTTGGAGCAGTGCGTCAGGAGCACCGGCAGGCCGTAGGTGCGGCCGTAGGCCCGGGCCAGCCAGTCGGCCCCGGCCTTGGAGGCGGAATAGGGGCTGGAGGGGGCGTACGGGGCGGTCTCCCTTACCGGCGGATCGTGGCTTCCCAGGGAGCCGAAGACCTCGTCGGTGCTGATCTGCAGAAAACGCCGTCCCCGGGCCCGGGCCTCAGGGCCCCAGGTCCGGCGGGCCGCCTCCAGCAGGTGGCCGGTGCCCACCACATTGGTGCGCACAAACACGGCCGGATCCAGGATGGAGCGGTCCACGTGGGTCTCGGCGGCAAAGTGCACCACCAGGTCAATGTCATGGCGGCTGAAGACCCGGGTCACCGCCTCCCAGTCCGCCACATCGCCCCGGATGAAGGTGTAGTGGGGATCGCCCGCCAGGTCGGCCAGATTCTCCGGGTTGCCGGCGTAGGTGAGGAGGTCGAAGTTGATCAGGTGCCACCGGGGGCGCTCCCGGCGCAGGAAATGCAGAAAGTTGGCGCCGATAAATCCCGCCCCGCCGGTCACCAACACCGTGGTCACGCGCTTCCTCCCCCGCTGCCCGCGGTCCCTCGTCCTTCAGGCCGGAAGGATGGACCCGCCGGCGCCGGGTCACCCCATCCCCGCGGCCTGAGCTCCCTCGTCCTCCAGGGCGGGGGATGACGCCGACGCGGCAGGCCAGCAGACCCGCCCCGCCTGTCGTCCTCCAGGGCGGGGGATGACTGCTTCACCACCCCTCCCCGGTCCGGTTGCGCTTCCCTGTCCTCCCGGCCGGGACCCTCCCCGCCGGGAATGTATGATCCCCGGCTCGCCGGTGCACCAGGCGTTGTCCGGGACCCCCTCCCCGCCGGGAATGTATACTCCTTACACGCCTTTCTCAGTCACAATTCTCCGGCCGCCTTCCATCTCCTTAACGACATTCAGGCGGTAAACTTTAACCTGGTTGTAATCTCTTAGACCAAGAAAGTAACCTTTTGGTTTGCAGAGCTGGGGCAGGAAGGTGTCAGGCTGTCACCCGGTCGGGCCACTTCTGCAGGGATCCACCCTTACCCTCGCGCCGGCCTGTTCGGGCGAGCTTTACGGTGGAACTCGCATCGCTTCCCCTTTATACCGCCTTCCCTCTTTGGGGGCAAGGAAAAAATCCGGGGCTCAGCCGCCCAGGATATAGCGGTAGAGGGAGTGCACCAGGGGGTGGAGGTACGGGCTCACCAGGCCCCCGGGCGTGAGGCGGTCCAGCAGGGCCAGCCCCAGGAGGGCGAAGGGGCCGAGACGGGAGAGAAACCAGGATGCCTGGGGCGGCAGCAGGAAGGCCGCCACCTCCCCGGCGGCCAGGGGGGGCAGGGGCAGGAGATTGTACACCGCCATGGTGACATTCACCCCCACCACCATCTCAAAGACCAAAGGCGTGGCGCCAAACCAGCGCATCAACGCCACCAGGCTGGCGGCGATATTGGCCAACAGCACATTGGCCACGGGGCCCGCAGCCCGGGCCAGGATGGTATAGAGAAAGGGCCGGGGGAACCGGGTGGCGTCAATATCCAGGGGTTTGGCCCAGCCGAAGCCACCCACCAGAAAGCACAGGGTGCCCAATACGTCCAGATGCAGGAAGGCGATGTAATGATGCCGGTCCTTGGCTCCGGGGCGGCGGTCCCCCAGCAGGGCGGCTGCCATGGCCTGGGCCTCGGCGTTCACCAGCACCGCAAAGAGGATGGCCAGCACAAAGGAGATGAGGGCGTCCAGCGCCAGGGTACGGGGATCCAGAAAGTACGGGACCGGCCAGGAAGGGTGGGCAGGCATCAGCGCGTCGGTATCTGAAACAGACGAGGAGGCAGAGCCTGCAGGCCCTGCCTCCCGGATGGCGGCCCGACCAGCCGCGGTCGGGCCGGGTTACAAGGTTATTCCTTGGCGTGCATGGGCCGCTTGGTCACCCAGCTGATGATCACCGCGATGATGAGCACCAGACCGGAGAGGTAGAAGGCATAATCAAAGGAGCCATAGATGTCCCGGATGGTGCCGGCGATCCGGGCCATGAAGAACCCGAGACCCCAGCCGATGAACACCAGGCCGTAGTTCATCCCCAGGTTCTTGGGCCCGAAGAAGTCCGCGGTGAAGGAGGGCATCAGGGCCAGACCGCCGCCGTACTGCCAGTAGGCGATGCCCAGGGAGAGGAAGAGCAGGAAGACGTTCCCCGACGCAATGATGAAGGGCGTCAGGAAGAGGAACAGGGCGGAGACGATGCAGTTCAGGGCATACGCATTGGAGCGGCCGATCTTGTCGGAGTAGAGACCGGTGCCCACCCGGCCCAGGGCGTTCACCGCGCCGCCGAAGGACGGCAGCAGCCACGCCATGGCCGCCACTTCCGGGTTGGCCTTGGCGGTCTCCGCCATCAGCTTGGCGGCGTTGGCGATGACCATCAGGCCGGACTGGGTGGTGCCGATGAACATGAGCACCAGGGCATAGAACTGCCAGGTGCCGATGATCTCCGAGGGCGCCCAGTCAATGGCAGTGCCCACCGGGGCCGCGGGAGCCGCGCCCACCTTCACCGGGGGCGCCGGCGGCACATAGCCGGGTTCCGGCCAGGCCAAGAGCGACCCGGCGATGATCACCACGATGGCGAAGAAGATGCCCAACCACACAAAGCTGTACGTGATGCCGTTTTTGATGAGATAGTTGGCCAACGGCGAAATGTAGAGGGCCGCGCCGCCGTAACCTCCCACCACCAGGCCGGCGATGAGACCCCGCTTGTGCGGGCCGAACCACTTCAACGCCGCGGGAGTGGGCGCGGCGTAGCCGATGCCCATGCCGATGCCGCCCAGGATGCCGAAACCGATGATCAGACCGGCATAGCTCTTGGCCAGACCGGAGATGATGCAGCCGACCGCCAGGAAGAGACCGCCGGTGATGGCCCCCACCTTGGGCCCGAATTTATCCTGAATACGGCCCCCGGGAATCATGAATAAGGCGAAAACAAGAACGCAGATGGAAAAGGGCATGGAGGCCTGGGCGTTGCTCAGATAATGCCAGCCCTCGTTGATGCCGGTCATGGGCTGACCGACCATCTTTTCGTTGATCAGGGCCTTGGCCCAGACGCTCCAGGCATAAAGAATACCCAGACAGAGGTTGACCGCGGTTCCGGAAAAGGTAACCACCCACGCCTTGGCAGGGACTTTGTCCGCCATGTAACCCTCCTCATTGTCTAAGGACTGAGTGCCAAAAAGCCCACGCAACCATCGCTATATCTGAGCGCCATTTCTCCCCCGGTCTTCCGGCCATGCGTCACCTCCTTTCTGGGGGGCGGGCTTTCCTCGGAAGGGTGGTACTCCAATTCCATATTAGCGGAGGACAAATTTTCCTGACAAGAGAAATTGACGGGCCGGCGCGATTTCCTTGTCCGGATTCCGACCCTGACTGTTCATTTTCAGACCTATCCCAGCCACTGCCGAAAGGCCTGCACCGTCGCCTCCAGATCAGCCTCGCTATGGGCCAGAGAGACAAACCAGGCCTCAAACTGGGAGGGCGGCAGATAGATGCCCTGGGCCAGCATCCCCTGGAAGAAACGCCGGAAGGCCTCTAGATCGGCCTGCTGGGCCTCCGTCAGGGAACGCACCGGCCCCGGAGTGAAAAACACCGTGAGCATGGAGCCCACCCGCTGGACACAGCAGGGCAGACCCCTCTCCCGGATCACCTGCGTGAGGCCCGCCGCCAGCAAAGCGGCCTTGGACTCCAGAGTGTCATACACACCGGGCTCCTTCAGGGCCTTGAGGGTGGCCAACCCCGCGGCCACCGCCACCGGGTTGCCGGAGAGGGTCCCCGCCTGATAGACCGGCCCCACCGGCGCCAGGTGCTCCATGAGCTCCCGGCGGCCACCGTAGGCCCCCACCGGCAGCCCTCCGCCGATGATCTTCCCCAGGCAGGTGAGATCCGGGGTGACGCCATACAGAGCCTGGGCCCCGCCCCAGGCCGCCCGGAAACCGGTGATGACTTCGTCAAAGATGAGGAGCGCCCCCTCCCGGCGGGTGAGCTCCCTCAGACCGGAAAGGAAGCCGGGCTCCGGCGGCACCACCCCCATATTGCCCGCCACCGGCTCCACGATCACCGCGGCGATCTCCCCGGGGTAGCGCTCACAGGCCCGGCGCACCGCCTCCAGGTCGTTGTAGGGCAACGACAGGGTGAGCTCGGCAATGGCCGGCGGCACCCCCGGACTGCCGGGGATGCCCTGGGTGAGCACCCCGCTGCCCGCCGCCACCAGAAAGGAATCGGCATGGCCGTGGTAGCAGCCGTCAAACTTGATCACCCGGGGCCGGCCGGTGACCGCCCGGGCCAGCCTCAGGGCGCTCATGCAGGCTTCGGTGCCGGAGCTCACCAGGCGCACCATCTCCAGGGAGGGGACCGCCTCACACAGCAGCTCCGCCAGCTCCAGTTCCCCGGGGGTGGGGGCCCCGAAGCTCGTGCCCCGGGCCGCAGCCTCCGCCACCGCCGTCACCACCGCGGGGTGGGCGTGCCCCAGGATGAGGGGCCCCCAGGAGGCCACATAATCCAGATACCTGTTGCCGTCCACATCATACACCCGGGCCCCTTCCCCCCGGGCGAGGAGGCGGGGGCTGCCGCCCACCGCGCCCCAGGCCCGGACGGGGCTGTTGACCCCCCCGGGCATGAGTTTTCGCGCCCTCTCAAACAACCGGGCCGACCGCTCGCCGTCTGACATGGGAAACTCCTCATACGGGGGAAAGAGACACCGGGGGATTGGAGATCCGCCGGCCTCCGCCCCCTCCCCCTTTCGGCCAAAAACGCCGTTATTCCGGGTCGTCTTCCCGGAAATAGCGCATGGTGGTCTTTTTCAGCTCCTGGTCGCTGAAGAGCAACTCATAGGCGTCCAGGCCCACCTCGTTAGCCATCTCGGCCACCAAGGCGGTGATTTCTTCCGGATTGCGGCCGTGGACCATGCTGTACAGGGTGTAGGGCCAGCCCGGCGCCGGCCGGCGGGCATAGCAATGGCTCACCTGGCGGAAGGCCGCCAGCCGCCGTCCCACCCGCTCCAGCTCCGCCGCCTCCACCTGCCAGACCACCAGGGCGTTGGCGCTGAAGCCGGAGAGCTGATGCCTCAAGGTGGCTCCGAAGCGCCGGATGATGCCCCGCTCCTTGAGCCCCTGGATCACCCGCAGCACCTCCGCCACCGTGGCCCCCGCCCGCCGGGCCACCGCCTCGAAGGGTTCCGGCACCACCTCCAGGTCCTGCTGCAATGCCAGGATGACCCGCTGCTCCAGATCGCTCAATTCCATGCCTTCTCCTGCTTCCGGGACTATAAATGATGCCCAGGGAATTGACAAGCCGGGTCCGGGAAAGGGGGCGGGAGAGGGGCTCAGGAATCGACCTCCCTGCCCCGGGCCGACCCCCCCTTCAGCCCTGAGGGCGGAGAACATGGTCGGCGGGGAAGGCCCGGGAGCCAATCCCTCCCGCGGCGGCGGCCGCAGCCCAAAAACCACCGGCTACCCGGCGGGCCACCGCAGGGCCGGGGAGGCCGACAGAGAAAGGGGCGCCTGGGACCTCAGGGGCGGAGCTCCACCGGATCCCCCACCCGGATGCCGTGGGCCGCCACAAAGCCGGCCGGCACCTCCAGGACCTGGGCCACCGGCTCCGGGGAGGTGACGGTGCCGGGGAAATCCGCCGGCACCTCCACGGTCACCCCCACCACCCGGCCGTCTTTCAGCCACAGGAAATCCAGGGGGAAGCGCATATCCCGCATGCAGAAATGCTGCACCGCCACCTCGGGGAGCATAAAGAGCATGCCGTGACCGGGGGGCAGGCCAGGGCGATGGCTCAGGCCCAGGTAGAGCTTCTCCGGGGAGGAGACCACCTCGGCGGTGACGGCCACCCCCCGGATGAGCACGGTGATGACGGGATTGCCGTGGGGCGACAGCCCCCGGGCCGCGACCGGGACGGTCAGCAGCAGCATCAGGGCCGCCAGCAGACGTAAGACGCCGGGCAGGCGACGGACGGGCGGGGACATCGGTGGGCCTCCGAGGCGACCTTACTCCGGCAGGTGCTCCGGCCGGAGGAGGTCCAAGGCGGTCTTCACCGGGTTGAAGGTGATGGCCGGCACTTCCACAAACAGGGTGAGCCAGCGGGCCATGCCGCCGTTCCACAGACCCGGCAGCTCCAGGGCCAGGAGTTTCCGGCCGTTGTAGGACTTGCGGCTGATGAACACCGCCTCAGGGTCGGCAAAGCGCTGCAGCTCAAAGGGGCGGCCCTGATAGTCCCTCAGGGTCACCACCAGGTCCACCGGGTTGAAATGGGTGGCCGCCTCCCAGACCGCCCGCTGCTCCGGGTCGGCCAGATCCACCTGGGCCCCCTCCACAATCTGCCGGCTGAAGCCGCCGTCGGGCTCCCTCACCCAGAAGGGCGCGCCCCCGGGCTCCCCCTCGTTTTTCACCACCCCGCAGACCCTGAGGGGCCGGTTCAGGGCAGCCACCAGAAACTCCCGCCGCCGGTCCCCCGGCCAGGCGGCAAACTCCGGGGGCAGGGACACCGCCAGCTCCTCCCGGGCCCAGGCGGCCGCGTCGGCCAGCAGCCCGGGATCGGTCTCCCCGGCGGTCAACTGCCGCAGGAGACCGTGGAGCCGCCCTTCCACTTCCACCACCAGCCCCCCCATAAGCCGCTTCCAGAGGATGGTGGGCTCCTTCAGGCGGTCGGGGACGACATTGTCGATGTTTTTGATATAAACCAGGTCGCCGCCACAGTCCTGGAGGTTGGTGAGGAGGGCCCCATGCCCCCCGGGCCGGAAGTGCAGGCGGCCGTCCTCCTCCCGGAAGGGGCGGAGGTCCAGGTCCACCGCCAGGGTGTCGGTGGCGTGGCTCTGGCAGGAAAACTCCACCTGAAAGCGGCAGCCCAGGCGAACCTCCCAGCGGGGCTGGGCTTCCCGCAGCAAGCCCGCAAACAGCTCCCGGTGCTCCGGCAGGACGGTGACATGCAGCCGGCAGCGCCCCTCCCAGTCCCGCACGTAAAAGGCCGCCTCCACCAGGTGCTCCTCCAGGGCGGTGCGGCACTCCTGGCCGTAGCGGTGAAATTTCAGCAGGCCCTTGGGCAGGGCGGCATAATTGAGGCCGGCGGGGGTCAGAAGATAGAAGAGCGCACAGTGATATGCCCCGGCGGCCAGCAGGCCCTCGGGATGAAGCCCTCTCTCCTTAAGGCACCGGGCCAGATCCGGGAAGAAGGCAAAGCGACTCAGAGCCTGGCAGAAGGCGGCCACCGGACCTGCCGGCGGCGGGTCCGGGACCCCCGCGGGCGGCTCTCCGGCGACAAGCTCCGGGGGAAGCTCCGCCAGATAGCTTAAAGGCGCCTGAAACATGCGGCTGGCCGCCCCGGAGGCAGGGACGAATTTGAGAAACCGCCCCCGGGAAGCGGCCTCGGCCTGGAGGGCCAGATAGCGGGCCTGCTCCCCCGGTGCCAGGCGCCGGATGCCATCCCCCAGGGTGCAGGGCCGGGCCAGCTTCACCGCCGGGCGGGGCCGGCTGAAAAAGCGGAGCTGGTCCCGCACCCGGGCTTCGGAGATCCCCAGGGCGGCCATCTGCCAACGGTCCTGCTCGGTGAAGTGCCAGCTCTCCATACTCTGGGAAGAAAATCGGCCTCCCGATGAATTTTCTTCACCCGAAAAATAACAAAATCCGCAGGGAAAAAAAATCCGTCCGTTTCAGAGCCGGAGGTCGAGGCCGCCCGGTGGGCGGGTTCTTGGTGGGAGGAAAGAGGACACGGTCCGGGAGGCGGACGCCCGCCAATCTGCCGGAGAAGGGTTTTTGGATAAGGTGCGGCCGGAGTCCGGCAGGGAAGGCAAGGGAGGAAAAAAAGAGGCGGGCCCCCCAAAACCGGAGGGCCCGCCGGTGGGTCAGACTCCTGTGGGTCAGACTTTGGTGACGTTTTGGGCCTGCGGGCCCTTGGCGCCTTGCACAATCTCGAATTCCACGGTCTGGTTTTCCTGCAGGGACCGGAACCCGTTCATCTGGATGGCGCTGTGATGCACAAACACATCCGGGCCATCCTCCCGGGAAATGAACCCGAACCCCTTGGCATCATTAAACCACTTCACCGTACCACGTACTCTCATGCAACTATCCTCCGAAATGTAAATCGCCTGCAAGAAAAGCAGACCAAATGATGGACGGGCCACAAAAAAATCGAAACGGCCCGCGGCCGCTTCGATTGTCTCCAGGGAGAACCCTCCCTGATGTCTCGTGCCCTGCCATCTGCCTATATCATCACCCGGGGCTTTGGCCGTGTCAAGCTAAATCTGCCGGCAAGGCACTTTTTATGGAAAGGGGCCTCGGGGCCCGGGGATCACCACCGCCTGCCCTCCCCCAAAGGAGGGTTTCCCCTCCCGCCCTCCCTCCTTTTCCCCCGCACCCGAAAATTAGGCTATAATAAAATCATCATTCCCAGCCCTGACAGGACCACGGGTGCGCACCCTGACCAGATTCCTTGCCGTTTTCCGGCGCGGTAAGTTTCCCGCCCTTGCCCTCGCCGGGCTTCTCGCTTGTGTACCTGCCTGCTCCGGGGGCCGCTCCGAGGGCCCGGTGGCCCCGCCGCCGGTCCCGGTTACCGCCGCCCCGGTGCAGAAAAAGACCGTGCCCGTGGTCCTCAGGACCATCGGCAACGTGGAGGCTTACGCCACCGTCTCCGTCAAGGCCCTGGTGGGAGGCGAGCTCCTCAAGGTGCATTTCCGGGAGGGACAGGAGGTGAAGGCGGGGGACCTCCTCTTCACCATCGACCCCCGGCCCCATCAGGCGGCCCTCCGGGAGGCCCAGGCCCGGCTGGCCCGGGACCTGGCCCTGCTGAAAAAGGCCCAGGATGACGCCCGCCGCTACGCCCGGCTCATCCAGGATGACCTCATCAGCCGGGAGCAGTTCGACCAGATCACCGCCACCGCCCAGGCCCTGGAGGCCACGGTGAGGGCCGATGAAGCCGCGGTGGACAGCGCCCGCCTGAAGCTGGAGTACTGCACCATCCGGGCCCCCATCGCCGGCCGCACCGGCAGCCTCCTGGTGCACCAGGGGAATATCGTCAAGGCCGAGGATGAAAAACATGTCCTGGTGGTCATTCACCAGATCCAGCCCATTTACGCCAGCTTCACCGTGCCGGAACAGCACACGGGCGCCATCAAAACCGCCTTGGCCGCCGGGTCGGTGGCGGTGACCGCCGTCATCCCCGGGGAGGAAGCCCGTCCCGTCCACGGCCGCCTCACCTTTGTGGATCACGCCGTGGACCAGGCCACCGGCACCCTCCGTCTCAAGGCCACTTTCCCCAACGAGGACAAGCGCCTCTGGCCGGGGCAGTTCGTGGAGGTGACCCTGAAGCTGGCCGACGAACCCGACGCCCTGGTGCTCCCCGCCCGGGCGGTGCAGACCGGCCAGGGCGAGCAGTATGTCTTCGTCATCCGGGCCGACCAGACCGTGGAATACCGCGCCGTCACTGTGAAGCGCCACCTGGAGGGCGAAACCGTTCTGGCCGGCGGAGTGACCCCCGGGGAGACCGTGGTCACCGACGGCCACCTGCGCCTCACCCCGGGGGCCCGGGTGGCAGTGAAAGATTCCGGGGACGGGGGCTGAGGGCCGCAGGCCCTTACCCCTCTCTTGTATACCCTTACCGCCCCAGATCGGGGGTAGGGGAGAGGGAGGGGAGGGCGGGGGGCTGAGTCTCCCCCGGCCTTCCCCGCACCCCATGGCCAGCCTATGAACCTTGCAGGGCCCTTTATCCGCCGGCCGGTGATGACCACGTTGGTCATGCTCGGCCTGTTGCTCTTCGGGTTGATCTCCTACCGCTATCTGCCGGTGAGTCATCTCCCGAACGTGGATTTTCCCACCATCCTGGTGAACGCCCAGCTTCCCGGGGCCACCCCGGAGACCATGGCCGCGGCGGTGGCCACGCCCTTGGAGCGGGAGTTCTCCACCATCGCGGGGCTGGAGTCGTTAAACTCCGTGAACGCCCACGGCTTCACCCAGATCACCCTCACCTTTGCGCTCAGCAAGAACCTGGACGCCGCGGCTCAGGATGTGCAGGCGGCCATTGCCAAGGCGGCCCGTCTCCTGCCCCCGGAGCTCCCCAGTCCGCCCACCTATGCCAAGGTGAACCCGGCGGACATGCCGGTGTTGTACCTCGCCCTGACCTCCGCCACCCTGCCGCTGTCCGCCATCCATGAATATGCCGACACCCTCATGGCCCAGCGCATCTCCATGGTGGAGGGGGTGGCCCAAGTACAGGTGTACGGCGCCCAGAAGTATGCGGTGCGCATCCAGGTGGACCCCAAGGCCCTGGCGGCCCGGGGTCTGGGCCTGGATGAGGTGGCCCAGGCGGTGCAGCAGGCCAATGTCAACCTGCCCACCGGGACCCTGACCGGCCCGCACCAGGCCTTTGCCCTCCAGGCCACCGGGCAGCTCACCCACGCCGCGGCCTACCGCCCCCTGATCATCGCCTACCGCCAGGGGCATCCGGTGCGTCTCCAGGATGTGGGCCAGGTCCTGGACAGTGTTGAGGAGGACAAGATCGCCAGCTGGTACAAGCAGTCCCGGGCGGTGGTCCTGGCCATCCAACGGCAGCCCGGCACCAACACCATCGAGGTGGTGGACCGGGTACGCCGGCTGCTGCCCACCTTCCGGAACCAGATTCCCGGCGCCGTGGACCTGGTGGTGCTCTATGACCGCTCCGAGTCCATCCGGGAGTCGGTCCGGGATGTCAAATTCACCCTGCTCCTGGCCGTAGCCCTGGTGATCCTGGTCATCTTTCTCTTTATCCGCAACCTCTCCGCCACCCTCATCCCCTCCCTGGCCCTGCCCCTGTCCATCATTGGCACCTTTTCGGTGATGTATCTCCTGGGCTTCAGCATCGACAACCTTTCGCTCATGGCCCTCACCCTGGCGGTGGGCTTTGTGGTGGACGACGCCATCGTGGTCCTGGAAAACATCGTCCGCCATCTGGAGATGGGCAAGGGCCGCTTCCAGGCCGCCCTGGACGGCTCCCGGGAGATCGGCTTCACCATCGTCTCCATGACCCTGTCGTTGGCCGCCGCCTTCATCCCCATCCTCTTCATGGGGGGCATCCTGGGCCGGCTGCTGCATGAGTTTGCGGTGACCATCATCGCCGCCATCCTGGTCTCCGGCGTGGTCTCCCTTACCCTCACCCCTATGCTCTGCAGCCGCTATCTCCGGCCCCCCCGGGAGGAGCACTCCGGCCGTCTCTATGCCGTGAGCGAACGCTTCTTCGACGGCCTGCTCCGGGGCTATGAGGTTACCCTCAGGCAGGTCCTGGCCCGGCCCCGGGCCACCCTGCTGGCCTCCGGGATCATCCTGGCGCTGACCGTCTATCTCTTTGCCGTCATGCCCAAGGGCTTTCTTCCCAGCGAGGATCAGGGCACCATCTTCTGCTTCACCGAGGCCGCCCAGGGCATCTCCTTTGAGGCCATGAAGGACCGCCAGCAGGAGGTGGGCCGGGTGGTCCTGACCCATCCCGCGGTGAAATCCTATTTTTCCGCCATCGGCGCCAGCCAGCACTCCCCCGCCGCCAACACCGGCCGCCTCTTCATCCAGCTCAAACCCCGGCATAAGCGGCCCCATGTGGAGCAGGTGATCAAGGAGTTGCGGCCCATGCTGGCCGCCATCCCCGGCATCACCGTCTTTCCCCAGAACCTGCCCCCCATCCGCATCGGCGGCACCCTCACCAAAAGCCTCTACCAGTTCACCCTCCAGGGCCCGGACATCCAGGAGCTCTATCACTACGCCGGGGTCCTGGAGGCAAAGATGAAGGCCCTGCCGGGGCTGCAGGACGTCACCAGCGACCTCCTCATCAAAAACCCCCAGGTGGAAGTGGTCATCCAGCGGGACAAGGCCGCGGCCCTGGGGCTTTCGGCCCACAGGATCGAGGAGGCTCTGTACAGCGCCTACGGCACCCGCCAGGTCTCCACCATCCTGGCCCCCAACAACCAATACAAGGTCATCCTGGAGCTCCTGCCGGAATATCAGGCCGATCCCGCCGCCCTGCCCCTCCTCTATGTCCGGAACAATGCCGGCCAGCTGGTGCCCTTGAACGCCGCCGTGACCCTGAAGCGCAGCTACGGGCCTCTGACCGTCAACCATGCCGGGCAGCTACCCGCGGTGACCTTAAGCTTCAACCTCAAGCCCGGGGTGGCCTTGAGCGAAGCGGTGGACGCGGTCACCCGGCTGGCCAAAGAGACCCTGCCCGCCACCCTCACCACCAGCTTTCAGGGCACCGCCCAGGCGTATCAGAGCTCCCTGCAGGGTCTGTGGATGCTCCTCCTCATGTCCATCCTGGTGATTTATCTCATCCTGGGCATGCTCTATGAGAGCTTCATCCACCCCGTGACCATTCTGTCGGGGCTGCCCTCCGCCGGAGTGGGGGCCCTGGTGACCCTCCTCCTCTTCCGCCACGACCTCAACCTCTATGCCTTTGTGGGGGTCATCATGCTGGTGGGCATTGTCAAGAAGAACGCCATCATGATGATCGACTTCGCCCTGGAGGCCCAGCGCCGCGACGGCAAAAGCCCCCGGGAGGCCATCTACCAGGGGGCCCTCATCCGCTTCCGCCCCATCATGATGACCACCATGGCGGCCCTCATGGGTGCTTTGCCCATCGCCCTGGGCTTCGGGGCCGGCGG
>JAILZL010000020.1 GCA_023512475.1 Syntrophobacterales bacterium | reverse complement strand
CTCTTGTCATCTTCCGGTCCTCCTGGGTCACTGATTATCTCCCAATTCCGTGTCCAAGAAAACCGGATCCACCTCACAGGGAGCCGATGAGATTGGCTCCCAGGGCCTCATCCTTGGAGTCCGTGCGGGCAAAGGAACGGATGAAAATGATGCCGCTGAAAAGGAGGGGCAGGGCGGCGAGGGCCCCGACCACCGTGGCTTTAAGGGGGTAATTTAGAAAGGAGAAGGCAGCCAGATCGACATAATACAAAATTATACAGGAGCATATCAACAAAAAATAGACAAGATTTTTATTTATTTCAGGATATACATAATAAATTAAGTTAGACAAGAGAATCATGCATAAAACCCCGGAGATGATGACCGCGTTGACATCCCAGGTGTTCCCCAGGACCACGGCTGCCTTGCTGATGTTCTGGACTTCCAGGAGCAAAAAGGCGGCCCCGAGAAAAAAGAAATGCCAATGGGTTCGCTGCCAGTGGTGGATGACCCCGGAAGCCCCCCAGTGATAATAGCTGCGGAGGAAAAGCAGGAGGGTCACCAGGGCCAGCAGGAAAAAAAGAAAGGGGATCCGCGGGGATTCCAGATAGATATACGGCCAATCGTCGGTGGCGATCTTGGTATTGTAAGTAAGGGTAAAAGAGTATGCCGTCTGCATGGCTTGGACAAACTCAGCCAGTTCTCGGTTGCTATGCATCTGTTTTTGAATTGTATTTGAGTTGCCGCTTACGAAGATCACCCCGCCCCACCCCAGATTGCTGAAAGGTATCCTGAATGTCAACGGCTCCCATCCAAAAATCTTTTTAAGAACATTGCCCATACGATCGGCAATAAAATATTTCTGGGCTTCAAAGCTCAGAAAGATTATGCCATCCTCCGTCAGCAGCTGCCGGGCCCGGGAGAGACTTTCCTCGGTGTAGACATAATGATCCAGGCGGGCATTGGTCATGGCGGTGGTGGTATGGGAGTCCAGCAAACTGAAGATAATGAGGTCAAATTTTTTATCGGTATTGGCAAAATAAGACCGGGCGTCATCCACCACCACCTGAACCGCTGGATGGGAATAAGGTTTTTCCGGATGGAATTCCCGGCCCAGCGAGATGATGGCCGGATCAATCTCCACCGCCACGATTTCCTCTACCCCATACCGCAGGGCTCCGGCCGCATCATTGCCGCTGCCGGCACCCACAATCAGACAGGAGCGGGGGCGAGGATGGAAAAGAAATGGCAGATCATATTGACTGATAAATTTTTTTGTGCCTGACTCTTCCGCCGTGCCTCCTTTGCCCTGGTAATTTTGCAGATCAATAATGGCCTGGTAACCGGCGTTATTGACTGAAATTATGTAATCTCCGATAGATTCAAGAATACTGCTTTCCCATAAGGTGAGTTTCTGATAGGGCGACCAGACCACCCTGAGGGCCTGGAATTCCTGACCCGCCAGCCAGCCCAGCACGGTGAGAAAGGCAATGATGATGAGATAGGAAACTTTCCGCCAGTCGACAAAAAAGAGCAAGAGAAATCCTGCAAAGATGAACCAGATGACCGGGGGCAGAGACAGCATGCTGAATAAGACAAACACCCAGATGCCCAACAGGCTCCCCGTTATGTTGATGGTGTATGCCCAGATGGTGTGCGGATGATCATCCAGCAGTCTCCCAAGTATTCGTCCAAATGGAACAAAAATGTCAATAAGGAAAACCATTATACAGTAAGTGCCAATCAAGCCCAGCAAAACAAAGAAAGTAGATGTGAAAGGATTGGCGATAAAAGCATTATGCCAAATGAGAAAATCATCCAGCAAGCTCAGCATTTCGCTGATTCTACCCAAGCCTTTTCTTGTCCAGGGCAATGCAATCAGTGCTGTTAAAATACCTAATGCAATTAGGCTTTTATCAATTCTTATCGGCTGACGGCACGTAAAGCATCCTAATCCCAACCCTAAAAAAATGACAATTAACACCTGATTCTGCAGATAGGCAAAAATGCGGATCTCTGTGCTGATCCAGCGAATCAGCATCATTTCCAGAAACAGCCCCAGCAGACTGACCAGAAATATCCCCCAAGCAGCATTTCGGGGGCCGGAAAAATTTTCCTCATCCAAGCAAAAATGCTTCAGTTTGTTAATCATCTGAGGATTTTTAGAATTTTCATTGGGATATTCTGCCGGACAGGGAGCTGATCATGAACGCCACCAGGTGGCTGCCCAAGGCCACCCCGATGACAAACCAGTCCAGGCGGCCGAAAAGGGCAAAAAGGAGGATCAGATAGACGAAATCCCGGCTGGCCAGCTCCGTCACCACCGGGCCCGGGGCGGCGAGGGCCGGGGCGCTGAGGCTCCGGAGACGCAGCCGCAGGGGATCCGTCAGCCACCAGCATAAGCCATAGCCGGTGGCCAGAGGCAGCAGCAGGACGAGGTACAGCACCTGGCCCCTCACCCGGTATAATCCCGCGGCGATGCTCAGAAAAATCACCAGATTGAGGAGGGTGTCGCCATACAGGTCGAGGAATTGTCCCAGGCGGGTCTCCCGAAAGGTGAGGCGGGCCAGGAGGCCGTCCAGGCAGTCCAGCACCACCACCACCGGCAGCAACAGCGCCCCGGCCACCGTGCTCAGGTAGGTGCCCTCCACAAAGAGCAGGGCCGCCAGCAGCCCCAAGGCGAGGTGCACCAGGGTGATCTGGGTGGGAAGCAGCGGCCAGAGGGCCACCCGGGGGAGGAGGGCCCGGGCCAGCCGGCGGTTGAGGGAGGATTCCAGCCACCCCTCCCCCCAGGGGGAGCCCCTCAGATCCGCCGCCAGCCGGCGGGTCGCCAGCTCCGGGTCTTCCGGTCGCCCCAGTCGGGTGAGAGAGAAGGGCTCCGCGGCCACGGCCACCAGGCGGCGGTTGTCCTCCAGGTGCCTCAGGCCGGCCTCCAACAGGGCCGCCGGACTGGGCCGGCATTTCCGGGGCCGCTGGGTTTCCCGCCGCCAGCGATGCCACTCCTGCCAGGCCTCGGGCGACAGATGGGCCAGACCCACCGCCCGCCAGCCCGGGAGACCGGATCCTTCCAGGCGGGCAGTGAGGGCGGGCAGGTGAGGAGGGGCATCCCCCGGCCAGGCCGGATCGTCGGTGCACACCACTGCGGCCTCGCCCGGGGCCAGGGGCTGCCGGGCCAGACGGGCCAGGAGGGCCGGGGAGGGCACCTGCTCGGCGGTGAGGACCAGCCAGGAGCCGGGTCTGGGGTTTTCCAGGGCCGCCCAGTCCGGGGCGAGCTCCACCGTGCCCCCCTGACGCCGGCCCAGCCGGGCCACAGACGCCTCCAGGACCGGCTGGAGCCCGGGGGGGGCCAGAAGGTAAACCCGGGGGATCCCCACCTGCCAGCAGGAGAGGACCAGGCGCTCCAGATGCGGCACTCCCGCCACCCTGAGCAGATGCCAGGGGGAGAGCCCCGGGGGCGGGTCCGGGGCCACCAGGATCAGGGCGCTCCGGGCCGGGGTGCCGGGCTCCCCACCGCCAGGGGCCGGGGGAGCCATCAGCAGGTGAGGTGCAACGCCGCCGCCACGCGGCGTTTGCCGGCCAGAGAGTTAATCACCCGGCAGGCCTCCCGGGTGGGCAGGGCCACCAGCTCGATGCCCCGCTCCCGGAGGTAAGCAGCCAAGGCCGGGTCCACGGCCATCCTGCCGGGCTGGCCCTGGCCCACCACCAGCACCTCCGGCCCGGCAGCCAGGGCCTCGGCCACATCCTCCAGCACCAACAGATGGGAATGGCGCCGCCACCAGGTGGAATTCAAGCCCCCGGGCCACAGGAGCACGTCCTGGCGGTAGGAGACCCCGTCGATAACGATGTGCCCAAAATCATAGCTGTCAATGCGCATCTTGGCCGGATGCCCTTTCTCCTTTCCGGCTCGTCAGCGGCCGTGGCCGCCGTACCAGGGATCGAAATGGGGCGGCGTGAACCAGTGTTCCAGCGCCGGGTCCCCATCATACCACTCCCGGGGCACCGGGTAATAATATTTTTCCCAGCGGGGGTAATCCCCCAGCTTCAGATCCCTGGCCTGAAGCAGGAGCTGGCCGTCCCGGCTGCCCGCCACCGGCCCCTGGACCGTCACCTGCCGCCCCACCAGGTAATGGCTGGGGGAAAGGAAGCGCTGGCTTTCCGCCAGGAAGGTGTAGCCGCTGGTTACACCGCTGGGCTGGCCTCGGGTGTCCAGCTCCCGGTGGCGGATGGTCAGCAGGCTTTTACCCTCCGGAAAGGTGAGGGACAGGATCTCGCCGCCCAGGCGCACCTCCTGCCCCCGGAAGGCCTGGGGGTCAGCCAACAGGGCCGTCAGACCGCCGGGGGGAAGTCCCGGCGGGGGGCCCACCACCGGGGCCGGGGCACAGGCGCCCAGCCCCATCCACAGGAAAAGGAGCGCCAGGAATCTTCTCGCCATGGGAATCTCTTTCCGAGCCCGGGAGGCGGCCGCCGGCAGGCGGGCGTGGGGCTCTGGGAAGGTGGGGAGTGGAATCGTCCCTCCGGAGAACCCGGTAGCGGGCCCGGCGACCGGCGCCCTCCGGCCTGGGGCCAGCAAGTCCATCCCCGGCCGGAGGAGACGCCCCCAAACCCCTTTCCGAAGCCTCGGTCTGATAAAACCATAATTCCTCCGGCGGGCCCTCGCCACCGCCATGCCGGCCGCGTCAGCAATTTCTTTTTTTATGATACATTAGAATGCGAGATGAACGCGCCCCGTACGCCCCGTAGATCCGAGGAGCAGGTCCGCCTGGACAGGGTGGCGATTGTCCTGCATCGGCCGAAACTGCCGGAAAACATCGGCGCCGCGGCCCGGGCGGCCTGCAACATGGGCCTCACCCGGCTGGTGGTGGTCAAGCCCCACAGCCTGGACCCGGCCCGGATGCGCATGATGGCCACCCAGGCGGCCGTCCCGGTGCTGGAGGCCATGCAGGTCCATGACGACCTGGCCCAGGCCCTGGCCCCCTTCCAGTATGTGGTGGGCACCACCGCCCGCCGGGGCGGCCTGCGGAAGGAATTCCTCACGCCCCGGGAGATGGCCCTCCGGGTGGTGGAGCTCAGCCGGCACAACGACGTGGCGCTCCTGTTCGGGCCGGAGAACTGGGGCCTCACCAACGAGGAGCTGGCCCTCTGCCAGGCCCTGGTGACCATCCCCACCGCCGCCTGCTCCTCCCTCAACCTGGCCCAGGCGGTCATGGTGCTGGCCTATGAGGTCTTCACCGCCCATCACCCGGAACCCCGCTTCGTCCCCCGGCTGGCCAACGTCCAGGAACTGGAATCCATGTATGCCATGCTCAAAGACACCCTGGTGAAGATCCACTACATCGGCCACCAGAATCCGGATTACTGGATGTTTAATGTTCGGCGTTTCTTCAACCGATTGGGATTGCGGGCCCGGGAGACCCAGGTGGTGAAAGGCATCTGCCGCCAGATCGACTGGTATGTGAAAACCCGCTTGGCGGCGGCGGGGCTGAGCCCCGACGATGAGGCCGCGCCCCGGCCCGAGGGGCCGCCGGCGCGGCACGACGATCAGGCCGTGGATTTTTAAGCGTTTTTGTGATAGGGAAGGATACGAAGGGCCGTGTTCGCGGAAGGCCCTGGGCAGGAGGGGTGCAGGAGGGGTCAAAAATCGTCCCGGCTCCGGAACCGTCACCGAGGGACCTCACGGGGGGCGCTTCCCCGAGATGCCATTCGATGGTTTGCAATCTACACACCGTAACCGACGACCTCACGAGGGGGGCTTCCTCTTTTACGCCCTGGACTCTACAGGACGGGTGACACCATGAATCTGGCACAGCGACTCCTGCAGGCAAAGATCCTCACCCCGGAACAGCTGGGACTGGCCTTGGCCCGCCAGAAACGCCAGCGGGGTTTTCTGGCCAAACACCTCCTGGAGCTGAATCTCGTGACCCCGGAAGAGCTGAAAAGCCTGCTTCCGCCCTTCCCCCCGGAGCCGCAAAGCTTCCGGGAGCTGGGGGTGCCGGAGCCGCTGCTGGCCGCGCTGTTCCTCAAACATGCCTACCACCGGGAGGTGATCACCTCCCGGGAGATGGCCGAGGCCTTGAAGATCCCTGAGCCCCTGGTGGAGCAGCTCATTGAGTACCTCAAGGGGCAGAAGTATCTGGATGTCAAGCCCCGGGACCTGATCCGGCCCGAGGTCACCCACCTGGCGGTGGAGCTGCGCTATGTGCTGAGCGAGTCCGGCCGACGCAAGGCGGAGGCCGAACTGGAGCACAACAGCTATGTGGGGCCGGCGCCGGTGCCCCTGGAGGACTACTGGGACTGGGTGGAATATCAGACCATCCAGCAGGTGACCGTGGATGAACCCCGGCTCCGGGAGGTGCTGGCGGATTATGTCCTGACCGACGACTTCATCCACAAGCTGGGGCCGGCGGTGTCCAGCGGCCGCTCCCTCTTCCTGTACGGCCCCACCGGCAGCGGCAAGACGGTCCTGGCCAAGGCGGTGGGCGACGCCTTCGATGACCCGGTCTTTGTGCCCTACGCCCTCTATGTCTACGGGCAGATCATCCGCATCTTCGATGAGGTGAACCATCACCCGGTGCCGCCTGCCCATGACGTCCGGCGCCAGGACCGCCGCTGGGTGCTGTGCCGGCGGCCCCTGGTCATCGCCGGGGGCGAAATGACGGAGGACTCCCTGGAACTGCGCTTCAATCCGGTGCTGCGGTATTACGAGGCGCCGCACCAGCTCCGGGCCAACAACGGGGTGTTCCTCATCGATGATTTCGGGCGCCAGAAAATCTCCCCCCGCCATCTGCTGAACCGCTGGATGTACCCCTTGGAGACCCGGCAGGACTTCCTCACCCTCAATACCGGCCAGCAATTTGCCGTGCCCTTCGACCAGCTGGTGATCTTCGCCACCAACCTGGACCCCCAGGGCCTGGCGGACCCGGCCTTCCTCCGGCGCATCCGCCACAAGATCTATGTGGGCCATGTGGAGGAGGAGCAGTACCTGGAAATCTTCAGGCGGGTGTGCGCCCAGCAGAATCTGGCCTTCAACCTGGAGGCGGTGCGGCAGATGATGCGCACGGTCTATGCCTCCCGGCCCATGAACGCCTGCCATCCCCGGGATCTGGTGGACAACCTCCTCGACCGGGCCCGCTTTCTCAAGATCACCCCGGAACTCACCCCCGAACAGCTGGAGGAGGCCTGCCGCAGCTACTTTGTCTCCGGCACCGGCATCATCGACTACGACGCCCTGGGGGCAGAACCGCGGCCTCTTCCGTGACCCGGGGCGCACCACCCGGGCAGGGAGGGGGGACGGGGTGGGCGGCGCCTGATGCCCCGCCACCCCTGCTGCTGAGGGGAGGGCTAAGAGGGGGCCCGCGGTATCCCTCCCCGCCCTTTCCCGCAATCAGGAACGTGGCTTGGGGGAGGGGACGGGGCACCTCCCCCGGTCCGCTCCCCCAAGGCGGCCAAAACGGCCTCACAGGGCCTCCCTGGCAGGCGGTTGACAATCACCCTTATCAGGAATCCGGCGGCATGAGACTGGCCGATTTTGCCAGCCGTACGAGACTACATCCCATTTATGGGGTTGGGGAAGTCCCGGGGGAGGGCAGGGGCCTGTAACCCCTGGCCCCCTTCCCCGAATCATTTTTCAACAACCTCCTCACGCCCCGGTCCTCCCCGCCTGGCTAATCCTTTAATTTCACTTGGAATTTCTCCACCAGGCGCACCGGGTTGTAGGAGAGCTTGGCGGTCCTCAGACCCGACTCGCCCAGGTCCTGCTCCCGGTTGACGAAGGGGACCTGGGCCCAGGCGTGCTCCAGGAACTGCTGGTTGATGACCGCATAGGCGCCTTTCAGCTCCGGGTCGGCCTTTTCAATGTGGATCACCACGGTGTCCCGGTTGAGGAGTTCCCCCAGGGTGAAGGCGACCACCCGGCCCTCGAGAAGGATCACCCCGCCGCTCAGCCTCAGGTCGGGGAAGTGTGCCAAGGCTTCCCGGACCGCCTCCCATTCCCCGGCCAGGCTCAGGTCTTCCTCACAGCGCCGGAGGCGGCACCAGGCTTCGGCCAGCTCCCGGCAGGCCGGCAGGTGGCGCTCCTCCAGCGGCTCATAGCGGAAGCGGTGGGCCCGCCGGAAGGCGTTGACATGATTGCGTTTGTCATGGAAACGGCGGCCGGCCAGCTGGATGAGGTCGGCGGTGGCATAGAGGTAGTCGAAATGCTCCCGTGCCGGCGACACCTGGAATTCCGGAGCCGCGGCCAGTTCCGCCGCCAGCCGGGGGTCGGCCCGCTCAAGACGGGGCGCCGCTTGCCCCTGCTCCTCCCGCAGCCACTCAAAAAGGCGGCGCACCACCGGCAGGCGGGGCGGAGGACCCACCGGCGGCCAGGCGCACACCGCCCCGGACGGCTCCCGGCTGAGGAGGAGAAGATGGTCGCCTTCCAGAGACCACCGAAGGCCATGGGGCCGCCGCCAGATGAAGAGATTGGTGAAGGTGAGCTCCGACGTCTCCGGCTGATAGGCCCACAGCCGGGGCTGAATCAGGTCCCGGTGGTCCAGGGAGAGGGGCTGAAAATCGGGGAAACGGGGCGGGGATGCAAGGGGCATGGTGAGAACATCCTTGACAGACTGTAAAAAATCCGGACAGTCGGGGGGTCACCACCAGGCTCCGGCCCCCGGGCCGGAGGTCGGCGCCCTACGGCCTGCCTCTGGCACTCCGGTTGCATAAAGGGGAGCGGTTCCATAGGAGGGCGGGCAGCGCGAGGTTCCCTCGCCGGTCCCCCTGACCCCGTGCGTCACGCACCCCGGAGGCATGGTGCCCAGAGCCTGGAAAATTCTGGTGGCCGATCGCAACCGGCATGTGCGGGATCTCCTCCGGCGGGAATTGACCGCGGAAGGCTATGAGGTGGCGGAGGCCTGGGACGGCCATGAGGTCTGGCAGCGGCTGAAGAGCCCGGACCCGCCGGACATGCTCATTTTGGACCCGGATCTTCCCTATCTGGAAGACCTGGTGGAGCTGGCCCACTTCCAGGAACACCCTCCCGCCGTGCCTTTGATCCTCTACATGCTCCGGGAGGAGGCCCCGGACCTCCCGTTGCCTGCGGCCACCCGGCTGGAAAAGGGGGAGGATCCCAGTGCCCTCAAGGAGGTGGTGGCCCGCCTCCTGAAGCACCGTCAGGGAAGGGCCCTCCCTGAGGACTGAAGGGCCCGGGGCCGGCTGCGGGTGGTCCCGCGGCCTCATTTGCCGGCAGGGGCCTTTTCCGGGGTGACCCCCGCCTGGTTCATCTCCTGGAGATACTTCTCCGGGTTCTTTTTGAACAGGTCGATGCAGGCGGCGCAGCAGAAATAAATGCGCCGGCCCTGGTAGTCCACATAGATCTCCCGATTGATGGGGGCCCCCATCACCGGACACAGGGTCTGGGGCCGGCCGCCGGCGGGCGGCTCTGAGGCCGCAGCCGGCAGGGAGAGGGCCGTCCACAGGAGCAAAGGGAGCAGGAGAAGCCGGAAGAAGCGGGTCATGACCAACCTCGGAAAAAAAACGCGTCTTTGGAAAAAAAATGGCTCATTCAGTTTAGGAAAAGAGGATGGCTGCCGATGAAGAGGGCAAGTCCTCTGACCCCTCCAACCGAGGCCCGGGATCGCCAAGCGACCCGGGTCTCATCTTTTGGGGCGGTCCGGGTGGAGCCGGTATTGCTTGGGCCGCTCGCCGGGGCCTTATCAAAAGCCAGGGCTTCCGGTCCAGGGCTCTGCCTGACCCTTATACAAGGGTCAGGCCCCTCACCTCCGGCCCGCGCCCAGGGCTCAGGGGGCCATGGCCCATCCCCCGCCTCGACCTGCCCGCTGCGGGGCGCCCTCAGGGGGCTTTCCGGAGCCACATCAGCCCCAAGCCGATGAAGATGAGGGCGAAGGCGGCGAGACTGCCCCACTGATGCAGGAGGAGCAGGCCCCGGGAGGGCCGGCGCTGCCGGCGCAGATGGCCCCGGGTGAGGTTCACCACCAGAAGCAGGAGCAAACCGGCCAAGGCCACCAGCTGTCCCAGCGGGCTGTAATCCACCGTGATCCCCAAAAAGAGATGGCGGAGAGAGAGGGATTCGAACCCTCGGTGGGAGTTTCCCCCCACACTCGCTTAGCAGGCGAGCACCTTAGGCCTACTCGGTCATCTCTCCGCGTCTCATTTATTATAGCGGCGCCGCCAGCCGTTGGCAAGGCAGGAGGTGGGTGGGAAGCCCGGCCCGGAGGCCGCATCGCCTCCCGATTCCGTTGAGGGGAGGTGGGTGTGGGAATCGGGCTCGGCCCCGGCGCCGGAGCTGCGGTGGCGGAGGGAGAGGGATTCGAACCCCCGGACCTTGCGGTCAGCGGTTTTCAAGACCGCCGCCTTAAACCACTCGGCCATCCCTCCGCGGCGGGGTGGGCCGGACCGCTATCTGCGTGCCCCTCGGCCATCCCCCCGGCGCCGGGCCGCAAAGCGGGGTGAAGGCAGCCGACTGCCGGTCTGGTGCCCGGCACCCACAGCCCTTGCGGGGCGGGCCTGCGGGACTCGAGGGTTCCTTCCAGTGGGGCGGAGCGGCAGACCGGCGTTGCCGTCCTGCCATGCCCCTCTGGGGAACCGCTGACGCTTGTTCCCCGGCCAGCGGCGCCCCCCGGCTTCCGGGAGGGCGGCATCCAGGGCCCCACCCTTCCGGTGCGGCCCCGCCGGGCACTGGTAGCCAAGGTCCGGGGATGCAGGGACCGGCCTTTTCCCTCCCTCCACTGGCAGGTTGGGGAAAAATTCCCTTCCCCGGAGCCGGGGGGATGAGGCTGGCCGATTTTGCCGGTCTGCCGAAGCCAGATCCCTGGGGGGAGGGGGCAGATGTCTGTGACCCTGGCCCCTTTCCCCGAAGCAGTTTTTTCACCCGCCTGCCAAGGGATGTGGGACCCTTTCATTTTACGCCGCCCCTGAGAGGCTGTCAATTTGCCTCAAAAAATTGCAACTGAGTTGAAAAATGATACAATGGCGGCATGCGGGAGGGCTGGGATTTCGCCCGGAAGCTGACGGAGCTGGGCCTGAGGCCCACGGGCCTGCGTCTGTCGCTGCTGAAGGCGTTGGCGGCGGCAGGGCGGGCCTGCACCGCGGGGGAGCTTCTGGCCCACCTCCGTCTCAGCCGCCAGGTCAACAAAGTAACGGTGTACCGGCTCCTGTGGGAGTTCACCGCCCGGGGGCTGGTGCGCCGGGTGGCCGCCCAAGGCAAGGCGGCCCGCTTCGAACTGGCCTGGGGACAGCCGCCCCACCCTCATTTCCAGTGCGACCGGTGCGGCGCGGTGCAGTGCCTGGAGCCGGTGTCCCTGGAGGAGGTCTGGGCGGTTCTGAAGGGGCCCCTGGGCCATCGGGCCGACCGCCTGGAGATCCGGGTGACGGGCCTGTGCCGGGAGTGCCGCAGGAGGGAGTAATGAAACCGAGTTGCAAGAGCCGGAGAAGGCGCCGGGTATCGACGGCTTGGGGCAGGCTGACTTGCGGACCTCTGGCCGGCTGGCTGCTGCTGGCCGCCTGTGCCCTGACCCCCCTGGGCCCGGCCGGGGCCGCCTCCCCGGAAAAGATTCCCGCGGCGGCCAGTATCCTTCCCCTGGGGGATTTCCTGACCCGGATCGGCGGGGAGCTGGTGCAGGTGACGGTCCTCATTCCGCCGGGGGCCAGCCCCCATGTGTATGAGCCCTCGCCCGCGGCGGTGGCCGGGGCGGCCCGGGCCCGGGTCCTGGTCTATGTGGGGGCCGGTTTGGATCCCTGGGTCTCCCGGCTGGTGGCCCGGCGGGGACCCAACGACCCGGGAGTGGTGCAGGCCACCGCCGGCCTCCCCCTCATCGCCGAGGTGCAGTCTCATGGGCACGACCACCACAAAGGCAAAGGGGCCACCCACCGCCATGACCAGGGGAACCCCCATATCTGGCTGGACCCGGTCCTGGCCCAGGACATCTGCCGCCGCATCGCCGCGGCCCTGATGGCGGTGGATCCGGAGCACCGGGAAACCTACCAGGCCAACCTCAGCCGCTATCTGGCGGAGCTGGAGGCCCTGCACCGGGAGATCGAAGCCGCCGTGGCCACCTTCCGCCTGAGGGAGTTCGTCTCCTTCCACCCGGCCTTCACCTATTTCGCCCGGCGCTACGGACTGACGGAGGCGGGGGTGATCGAGGCCGCGCCCGGCCGGGAGCCCACCCCGGGGCAATTGCGCCGTCTGGTGGCCACTATCCGCCGATCCGGGGTGAAGGCGGTGTTCGCCGAACCCCAGCTCAGCCCCCGGGCCGCGGAGGCGCTGGCCCGGGAGGCCGGGGTGAAGGTGCTCCTCCTGGACCCCCTGGGCGGGCGCCCGCCCTACGGCAGCAACTACCTTCAGCTCATGCGCCACAACCTGGCGGTGATGCAGCAGGCCCTGCAATGACGAACGTGCCCGCGGTGCAGCTGGACCATGTCTGGGTGATCTATCAGCAGCGCCCGGCCCTGGAGGACATCACCCTCACCATTCCCCCGGGGCGCTACGTGGGGATCATCGGTCCCAACGGTGCCGGCAAGAGCACCCTCCTCAAGGTCATCCTGGGCCTCATCGTCCCCAGCCGGGGGGAGGTGCGGGTCTTCGGGGAGCCGCCGGCCCGACTGCGCAAGAGCGGCCAGCTTTTGGGCTATCTGCCCCAGAAGCCCCTGTCAGAGCCCCGGTTTCCGGTGACCGTCCTGGACGTGGTGCTCATGGGTCGCTTCGGCCGCATCGGTCTGGGGCGGCGCCCCGGCCCCCGGGACCGGGAGGTGGCCCTGGCGCAACTGGAGCGCCTGAAGATCGCCCACCTGGCCGACCGGCCCATCGGCGCCCTGTCGGGGGGCGAGCAGCAGCGGGTCTTCATCGCCCGGGCCCTGGCCGTGGAACCCCGCCTCCTGGTAATGGATGAGCCCACCATTTCCCTGGACGCCTGCGCCCAGGACGACCTCTTTGAAATGGTCTTCGATCTGAAAAGGGAGCTGGACCTCACGGTGCTGGTGGTCTCCCATGACATCGGTGCGGTGGCCCGGCATGTGGAGGAGGTGGTCTGCCTCAACCGGCGCCTGTATGTGCATGAGCCGCCCCCCATCGGCCGTCTGGCCCTGGAGAGCACCTTCGGCTGCAGCGTGGAGTACCTCTTCCACGGGGAAATCCCCCATCGGGTGGTGCGCCGGGATGAGTGAACTTCTGGGATTGGGCTTCTGGCAGCGGGCTCTGGTGGCCGGCGTGGTCCTGGCGGTGCTCTGCGGCTGCCTCTCCGTTTTTGTCATCCTGAGGCGCTTGGCCTTCATCGGCGTGGGCATCTCCCACTCCGCCTTCGGGGGGGTGGCCTTAGGGTTTCTGGTGGGCATTGACCCCCTGTGGACGGGCATCGTCTTTTCCGCCGGGGTGGCCCTGGCCATTGAATGGGCCCAGTCCCGGGGGCACATCGAGGAGGATGCGGCCATCGGCATCTTCTTTGCCGCCGCCATGGCCCTGGGCGTCCTCTTTCTGCACCTCTCCGGCACCTATAATGTGGATGTCTTCGGCTTCCTGTTCGGGAACATTCTGGCCATCGGCGAGCGCCAGGTGGTCCAGATCCTGGTGGTGGCGGTGGGGGTGCTGGCGGTGGTGGGGATTTTTTTCAAGGAATACGTCTTTATCAGTTTTGATGAGGAGATGGCCTGGGTGAGCGGGGTGCCCGTCGCGTTTCTGCGGGCCCTCTTCCTGGTGCTCCTCAGCCTGGCCATTATTGTGGCCATCTATCTGGTGGGCATCATTTTGGTGAGCGCTCTCCTGGTCATCCCCGGGGCCGCGGCCCGCAATCTCACCGGGCATCTCCGGCCCATGCTGGGGGTCTCCGTGGGCGCGGCCGTGGGGGCCACCCTGGCCGGCCTGTTTGCCTCGGCATACCTGGATTGGCCCTCCGGCGCCACCATCGTGGTGCTCCTCTCCCTGCTGTTTTTCCTGTCCACCCTCTGGCGTCGGGGGCAGTAAGCCGGGAAGGGCCCCGAAGTCCCGGACCGCTGCCCCTGCCTCCCCCTCTCTCACCCCGCCCCGATACCGAGAGATTTCCTGGTCAGGCCAAGGGAGGGCCACCTGGCCCTGCTCCGGGGCAGGGTTGGCGAACGTGGCCGCCTGGGTGGCCCCCGGCCCTGCGCCAGGCAGCCGGATTTATGCAAAATAAACGGGTGGGATAAGATTCGGGAGGGGGGCAGGGATTTATGACCCTGGCCCCGCTGCCGGCCCTTACAACAAAGACAGGCGGTCGTCGTAGATGTACTCCCGGGTGTGGCGGGCCACCCGGGCGGGGTCCAGGGTGAGGCGGGCCACCCCGGTCTCTATGGCGGCCCGGGCCGTGGCTTCGGCCACCGCCGGAGGCACCCGGAAGTCCATGGCACCGGGGAGGATGTAACCCGGCTCCAGCTCGGGCCCCACCAGGGCGGCGATGGCGTGGGCCGCGGCCATGTTCATCTCATCGTTGATAACGCGGGCCCTTACGTCCAGGGCGCCCCGGAAGATGCCCGGGAAGGCCAGGCAGTTGTTCACCTGGTTGGGGAAATCGGAGCGCCCGGTGGCCACCACCGCGGCGCCCGCGGCCTTGGCCTCCTCGGGGAAGATCTCCGGCTCCGGGTTGGCCATGGCAAAGACGATGGGGTGCGGCGCCATGGCCCGCACCATCTCCTGGGTGAGGGCCTTGGGGCCGGACAGGCCGATGAAGACCTCGGCGCCCTGGATGACCTCGGCCAGGGAGCCCTTAAGCCGCTCCGGGTTGGTGAGGGCGGCCAGCTCCTCCTTGATGGCGTTCATGCCCACCGTGCGGCCCCGGTAAATGGCGCCCTTGGTATCGCAGACGATGATATTTTGGGCCCCGGCTTTCAGAAGGAGGCGGGCGGTGGCGATGGCACTGGCCCCGGCGCCGTTGAAGACGATCTTCACCTCCTCCAGCTTCCGGTCCACCAGCTTCAGGGCGTTGAACAGGCCCGCCAGGGTGACGATGGCGGTGCCATGCTGGTCGTCGTGGAATACCGGGATGTCCAGGCTCTCCCGCAGCCGGCGCTCGATGTCGAAGCAGCGGGGGCTGGAGATGTCCTCCAGATTGATGCCGCCGAAGGCCGGGGCGATGACCTCCACCAGCCGCACCAGGAGATCCGGCTCCTGGGTGCCGACACAGATGGGGAAGGCCTCCACCCCGCCGAAGGTCTTGAAGAGCACCGCCTTGCCCTCCATCACCGGCAGGGCCGCCCGGGGGCCCAGATTGCCCAGGCCCAAAACCGCGCTGCCGTCGGTGACGATGGCCACCAGGTTGCTCTTGGCGGTATAGTCGTAGGCCGCCATGGGGTCGGCCAGGATTTTCTGGATGACTTCGGCCACCGCCGGCGGGGCGTACAGACGGCTGTAGATGACCTCATCCTTGATGGGCACCTTGGCGTAGACCCCGATGACCCCCTGGTAACGGCGGTGCACCTCCAAGGCCTCCTCCTCGATGGAGAGCTTGCCGTAATCCTGACCCTCCTGGGGGAGCCAGGCCAGTTCGCCTTCATAGATGTAGCGCTCGGTGCGCTCGTACACCTGCTCCGGGGGCATGATCTCGGGGCCGATCTTGGCCACCCCGGATTTCTGGGCCGCCCGGGCCACCGCCTCGCTCACCACCGGGGAGATGTGCCAGTCCATCTGGCGGGGGATGATGTGGGTGGGGGAGAGCTTCTCCGGCGGGATCATGTCCGCCAGGGCCCGGGCCGCGGCCAGGTACATGTCGATGTTGAAGCGCTCGGCGCCCACGTCCAGGCAGCCCCGAAAAATGCCGGGAGTGACCAGGGAGGAGCGGATCTGATTGTCGCTTTCCGCCAGGCCGGTGGCCACCACCGCCGCGCCCCCGGCCTTGGCCTCCGCCTCGCTGATCTCCGGCTCGGGCAACGCCAGGGCGAAGACGATGGGATCCGGGGCCATGGAGGCCACCATCTCCCGGGTGAGGATGTTTTTGGTGGACAACCCGATGAAGACGTCCGCGCCCCTGATGACTTCGGCCAGGGTCCCTTTCAGGTGCCGGGGCCGCACCAGCCGGGAGATCTCGCTTTTGGCGAAATTCATCCCCTCAGTGCGGTAGGTGTGGATGGCACCAAAGCGGTCGCACAGCACGATGTTGTCCACCCCGGAGACCAAAAGCCCCTGGGCCACGCCGATGCCGGAGGCGCCGGCGCCGGCGATGACGATGCGGACTTCCCCGGGCTTTTTCCCCACCACTTTGAGGGCGTTCCACAGGGCCGCCAACACGATGATGCCGGCGGCGTGGAACTCATGATGCAGCACCGCCACCCGCACCGCCCGGCGGATGCGGTTTTCCACCGTGAAGCATTTGGGCGCGGCGATGCTCTCCAGGCATAAGCCCCCGAAGGTGGGGGCCAGGCAGCGGAGGACCTCGATGATCTCATACGGGTCCTGGGTGTTCAAGGCGATGGGCACGGCGTCCACGTTGGCGAAGGTCTTGAAAAGGACGCTTTTGGCCTCCAGCTTGGGAAGCACCGCCAGGGCGCCGACGTTCCCGAATTCATAGGTGGCGCTCCCATCCGAGATAAGGGCGATGGAGTTGCCCCGGCAGGTGAGCTGGTAGGAGGCCAGGGGGTCTCGGTCGATCTCCCGGCACACCGCGCCCACCCCGGGGGTGTAGATGCGGCTCAAGACCGAGCGGTCCCGGATGGGCATCTTGCTTTTCACCCCGATGAGACCGCGGTAGCGCCGCCGGTAGGCCAGGGCATCGGATTCTGTGGTCATGAGCCTTGCAAGTCCCACCTTATTTTTGAAGGGAGCCGGGGAGCGCCGGCGTCCCGCCCTCTCCGCCCACTCCGCTCCCCCTCTTAACCAGGGCTGGGGGAGGTGGGATCCGCCGGTCCCGGATGCCCTCCCGCAAAGCTTGCTCAGCCGGGTCAGTCCACCTTATCGTGCAGGAAATAGATGACCTTGAAGCGTTCCCGCAGTTCGGCCTCCAACGCGGCCTCGTCGTCAATCTCCCGGGCCCGGATGAAGACGAAGCGCCAGCCTTCCGGGGCGTTCTCGTAGCCGGTGAGGATGCTGGCGATGCGGCCACCGTGGGCCCGGATGACGTCGGTGACCTCCTTGATGGAGCCGGGGCGGTCCTCCAGGGCGAAGCCCATGGCCAGCTCCGCCTGGTTGATGCCACTGATGGCCACAAAGGCCCGGAAGATGTCCCCCTTGGTGATGATGCCCTCTAGGTGGCCCTGGGCGTCCACCACCGGCAGGGCGGAGATGTTGTGCTTGAGCATCACCGCCGCGGCCTTCTCCAGGGTGGCCTGGGGACTGATGGTGTACAGCTGCCGGGGCATCACCGTCTTCACCGGAATGGTGTCCAACAGGTAGTAGAGCTCATGGATGTCCAGGGCCGTGGCCTTGGAGGGGGAGGCCTCCTTCAGGTCCCGGTCGGAGATGATGCCTGCCAGGCGACCGTCCTTAAGCACCGGCAGGTGTTGAATCCCATGCTGCTTCATGAGCTTGGAGGCCTGCATGATGGAGGCCTCGGCATCCACGACGATGAGTTTCCTGCTCATCCAATCCTTGACCGGCATCGGTAGGCTCCTTATGGGTCCGGGTCCGAGGCGGCCCGGGGTGAGAGTGCACCCCCGGCCGGGCGGGTCTGAGGCCCGCTTTTCTCTTCATACCTGCTTCGGCCGGGAAAGCCAAGGGGAAAGGGCCGGCCGGAAGGACCGGAACATTCCCCCGCACCAAACCCCGGTTGTCAGTCCGGCTCCACCGCCAGCTGGCCGCAGGCCGCGGCGATGTCCGCCCCCCGGCTTTCCCGGATGAAGACCGGCAGATGCGCCCGGTGGATGATCTCCTGGAAGGCCGCCACCCGCTCCGGCGGAGGGGCCTCGAAGGGCAGCCGGGGGTGGGGGTTGAAGGGGATGAGATTGACCTTGGCCCGAAAGCCCTTGAGCAGGCGCACCAGCTCCCGGGCCTCGGCGGGGGAGTCGTTGACGCCCTTGAGCAAGACATAGGCGAAGGTGATGCGCCGGTGGGGGGGTAAGGGGAATTTCCGGCAGGCCGCCAGCACCTCCCGCAAGGGATAGCGGTCGTTCACCGGCATCAGGGCGCTGCGGGTGGCGTCGTCCACCGCGTTGACGGACACGGTGAGGTTCACCGGCACCTCCTCCCCCAGACGGGGGATGAGGGGGGCCAGCCCCACGGTGGACACCGTCACCCGGCGGCGGGAGAAGGTGAGCCCCCAGGGGGCCTGGAGGATGCGGATGGCCTTCACCACCGCGGCAAAGTTGGCCAGGGGCTCCCCCATGCCCATGAACACCAGGTTGGTGAGGGGCAGGTCCCCGGCCAGCCCGGTGCGCACCGCCAGCACCTGGCGGACGATCTCCCCGGACGTGAGGTTACGGCGGAACCCCCCCAGGGCGGTGAGGCAGAAGCGGCAGCCCTGGGCGCAGCCCGCCTGGCTGGAGAGGCACAGGGTCAGGTGGTCTCCTTCAGGAATGAGGACCGACTCGATGGCCTCGCCGTCCGTGAGGCGCCAGCGGAATTTGCGGGTGCCGTCCCGGGCTTCCTGGATCAGCTCCAGGGCGGGGCCGGTGAGGGTGAACCGGCGGGCGAACTCCTCCCTCAGGTCCTTGGCCAGGTCCGTCATGACCGCGGTGTCGGTAGCCCCTTTGTAAACCCATTTGAGGAGCTGGCGGGCCCTAAAGCGGGGGTGGCCCCAGGCGGCCAGCAGCTCCTCCAGCTCCGGCAGGGTGTAGTCGGTGGGGTCCACGGGGGCAGGCATCGCCGCGGGAAGATGGGCGGCCGGGGGTGTCATTCCGCCCGGTGCCGCTTAGGCGGGGGGAGAAGGGTGGCTGGACCGGGTCATTGCCGTCGGGACCGCTCCAGGGCCTCCATGCGGGATTTGCACTGGATGCACATGGTGGTGACCGGGCGGGCCCGGAGGCGCTTCAGGGAGATCTCGCCGCCGCAGATCTCACAGATGCCGTAGGTGCCTTCGTCGATGCGCTCCAGGGCCTCCCGGATCTTGAGGATGAGCTTGCGTTCCCGGTCCCGGATGCGCAGGGTGAAGTTGCGGTCCGTTTCCAGAGCGGCCCGGTCGGTGGGATCGGGGAGGGGCGCGGCGCCGTCTCCCGTCATGCCGCTGCGGGTGGTGTCGGCCTTACCCAGGAGGTCCTCCAGCTGCTCATAGAGCAGGGATCGGAATTGTTCCAGTTCCTTGCTGTTCATGGGGCGTGCCGGAACTCCCTGTCTGCCTGATATGTGCCGCTTCTGCCGCCGCTTTTCTCCAGCAGGCGGAGATTCTCAATGAGCATGCCCTTGTCCACCGCCTTGCACATGTCATACAGGGTGAGGGCGGCCACGGCGCAGGCGGTGAGGGCCTCCATCTCCACTCCGGTGCGGGCTTCGGTGCGCACCCGGGCGGTGATGGCCACGGCCTCGGCCTCCGGCTCCGGGGTGAAGGTGATCTCCACGCCGGTGAGCGGCAGGGGGTGGCACAAGGGAATGAGCTGGGCCGTGTTTTTGGCGGCCATAATCCCCGCCAGCCGGGCCGCCGCCCAGACATCGCCTTTGGGGAGCTGCCCGGAAAGGAGCAGGGGGAAGATGCGGGGCCCCACCCGGAGGCGGCAGGTGGCCGTCGCCTCCCGGCGGGTGACGGGCTTGTCCCCCACCTCCACCAGGCGCAGGCGGCCCTGCTCGTCCAGGTGGCTGAAATCATTCATGGGCGGCCGGGCTATGGCTCTGGCCCTCCAGTCGGACAAATTCCTCCAGCAGGCGCCGCTGCGCCGGGGAGAGGTTTTCCGGGGTGGTGACCACCACCTCGATGATCTGATCCCCCGGCGGCCGGTGGGGTCCCCGGGGCAGGCCGGCCCCCACGAAGCGGAAGATGTGTCCCGACTGCGTCCCCCGGGGCAGATGCAGGGGCCGCTCCCCGTCCAGGGTGGGGACCATCACCGCCCCTCCCAGGGCGGCCTGGGCAAAGGAGACCGGCAGGCGGCAATAGAGGTCGGCGCCCCGGCGGGCAAAGAATTCATGGGGCTCCACCGAAATGACCACCTCCAGGTTGCCGGGGGGGCCGTCGAAGACGCCGTCCCCGCCCTGGCCTTCAAAACGCAGGCGGGTGCCGTCCTCCGTGCCCGGGGGGACGGTGACCCGGACCAGGTGGTGGCGCACCAGGTACCCCAGCCCCTGGCACACCGGGCAGTCCGGGGGCGGCACCACCCCCAGACCCTGGCAGCGGCGGCAGGTGGGGCCGGTCTTGCTCAGCAGCCCCGGACCCAAAGGCCGGCGGCCTTTGCCCAGACAATCCGGGCAGAGCTCCCGGGGGCCGGGCTGGCGGCCGCTGCGGTCACAGGCGCCGCACGGGTGGATCCGGGGGATTTCGATGGTCTTTTCCACGCCTTTCAGGGCGGCCAGGAAGGGGATGCGCAGATCGTAGCGGAAATCGGGGCCGGCAGAGCGGCTGACGGGGGAGCGGGCGGAGATGCCGAAAAACTCCTCCAGCGCCTCGTCGGCCATGCGGGAGGTGGCGCGGTAGGCAGCGCCGGCCTCCGGACGCCGGGGATGCCGGCGGCGCCGCAGATAGTCATAGGCCTCCATCAGGCGGCGGAAGCGGGCCGCAGCCTTAGGATCGCCGGGATGGCGATCCGGATGGCACTCCCATACCCGGGCCCGGAAGCTGCTCTTGATCTCCTCCCAACTGGAGCGGGGGGAGACCTTGAGGATGCGGTAGCAGTCCCGGGCGGTCATGACTCACTCCCGAACCCACCCGGCAGGACTACCGTTTCCCACTCCTGCGGCACGCAGCAGTCCCGGGCGGTCACGTCTCACTCCTGGGCCTCCCTTGGCCCTGCCAGCCGGGCGGCCACGGCCGCGGCGGCCTCCTCGTCCCCGGCGGCTTTAAGGGCCCGGTAAGCGAAATGAAGTTTGCCCTGGGCCAAGGCGGTATCCGCCAGCTGGCGCCACACCTGGGGATCCCCTTCCCCCAGGCGGGTCAGAAGATGGGCGTCGCCGGTGGAGATGGCCAGCTCCCGGAGGCGGGCCAACCCCTCCGTCACCCCGCCTTTCTGGAAAAACTCCAGGGCATCCTCCCACCACCCCAGGGCCAGGAACTTCTCCCCCAGCTGGCGGCAGAGTTCCGGGCTGATCTCCTTGTCGTGCAAAAGATGCCGTTTCTTTAAACAATCCGGGATGCCCCGGGGCGCCCCGGAGCTGCTGGCAGCCATGACCCTCTCCTTGCCTTGCTATCCCTTCATTTATAAATGATTCCGTCGGGCCTGTAAACGGAAAACCATCCCGGGACCCAGGCCGGGGCAAAGCCACCGGGGGCTGGGCGGCAAGCGAAATGTTTGACATTGCCCCGGCCAGGGATTAATCTGAGACCGTTGAGAGGCGGGCCGGAAGGCGGCGCTTCCCGACCGGCCCTCCACCTCCCCGCCCCGGAACCGGGATAGAGGGCATGAGGGCGGCGGATGAGGCCACCGTCCCCGGTCTTTGGTCCCCAGAGCAATCCCGGGCCTCGGTCACAGTCCGGACGGCAGCTCACGGGGGACCCGTCGGCACCGGAGCTTCGTCACCATGGTGGTCACCTGTCCAGAGTGCGGCACCCGCTTTGAGCTGGATGAGAGCCTGATCCGGGGGGAGAGCGCCAAAGGGCGCTGCTCCCGCTGCGGTCATACCTTTGTTATCCGGCGGCCGGCGGGGGGGCCTCCGGAGGAAGAACCGGCCCCGGGGCCTCCTCCCGGGCCGCCGCCCCCGGAGCCCGAGCTGCCGGAGGAGCCGGAGGCGGCCTTCGCTTCGGTTCCGGAAGCCCCGATACCGGTGCCGGAACCGGAAGAGGTGCCGGGTCCGCCGGCGCCGCCGGCCGCCCGCCGCCGGCGCAGGTGGCTCCCGGCGTTCCTCCTCCTGGTGGCGGTCGGGGCCGGGCTTGCCGCCTGGCGTCTGGTACCCCTCCTCATCCAGGGAGGGGCCGGGGCGCCGAAGGCCGCGGGATCTGCCGTCACCGAGCTGAAGATGCCCGCCCCGCCGCCGTCTCCGGCGGAGCTGCGGGAGATCCGGATCGAGGTGGGGGAGGCCAATTTCGGCCGGCTGGTGCATCCCCAGGCCGGGCGGCTGTTGGTGCTCACCGGGGAAGTGGTGAATCAGGGGGAGCAGGCCCGGGGGCCGGTCAAGCTCAAGGCGGCGCTGCTGGACGCCCGGCATCGGGAGGTGGCCCAGCGCCTGGGATATGCCGGGGTCACCTTGTCCGAAAAGGAGCTCCTGACGCTGGCGCCGGCGGAGATTGACCAGCGGCTTCAGGCCCCCCCGGGCCGGGAGGCGATCCTGCGTCCCACGGAGCGCCGCCCCTTCACCCTGGTGTTTTTCGGCGTGCCCCCTGACCTGGCGGAGGCCGGCTATGGCTTCACCCTGGTCGTGGTGGAGGCACCGCCGGCATCCCATCCCTGAAGGTGCCTATGCTGAAACGCTGGCTGTCCCGCCTGGTCCGGGACCGGGGCCTTCACAAGATCAGTGTGCGGGTGGATTTTTACGCCGGCAACCTGGCCGTGCCGGCGGTGTATTGGTATAACAGCCAGGACCAGGAGGGGGACACCGTCCTGCTGGCGCTCTACCTCTATGCCCGGATCCTCTTTGAGCTGGCGGAACAGAATGAAACCCGGGTGGCCAAGGAGCTCATGGAGTTTCTGGACCAGGTGAAGGGGCTGGTCCTGACCGGGGAGGGCCCGCCCAAGCGGCCCCGCCTGCCGTTGGGCGCGGTCAGCCTGGGCCCGGCGCCGGCCACCGCGCCGGAGCGCCGCTACCAGGCCGATTTCTATCAGATGCAGGACGGCTCCTATCGCCTGAATTTTCAGGGAAGCGTGGGCAAGGAGGGGTTTTACCTGCCTGCGGCCTTCCTGGTCTTTTTTCAGACCTGCCTGGACCGGCTGGGGGACGACGCCCTCACGCGTCTCATCCACTGCCTGGGCCGGCTGCACGACTACTACCGCTACCGCCGGGATTTCTGGGACTCCACCTCCCTGACCGCGGGCCCGGCCTTCGCCCTGGGGAGAGAGGAAATCCGCCCGGAGGAGCCCGGGGAGGAATAAAAAGAGGGGAGGGCCCGGGGAGCTCTGGCTCCTCCTCCCTCCCCTCCGTTTGGAGCCGGGGCCGTGGGAGAGCCGCTCCGCAGGTCCCCGAATCCCCGGCCCTCCCCCCGTGACTCAGGCGCTCAGGCGCTCCATCAGGCCCGCCTTGATGCGGTCGAATTCCTCCGGGGTGATGACCCCTTCCTCCCGGAGGCGCAAGAAACCCTCCAGCTCCTGGCGCATGCGCTCCGGGGTGAGGGGGGCCGGGGCGACGCTCACCACGTCGGCCTCCGCCAGGTCTTCCGGGGGCGCCAGGGCCAGAAGCTCCGGCCGGGCGCCGGGCAGGGCCGCGGGCCAGTTCCCCCGCCCTTTGTAGCGCAGGGTCACAACCCCGTTCAGCAGGGAGATTTCCATATCCTTGCCGCTTCTGGCGGCCTCCCGCACCAGGTCCTGGAAGTCGCCGCTCTGGGCGGCCATGCGCTGCTTGAAATTCTCCCAGCCCCGCCAGGCCCGGTACACGGCCACGGCCAACAGCACGGCAAACCCGGCAAAGATCCAGGCGCTGAAGCCCAAAATGCCGGTGAGCCACACCAGGGCCACGATGAGCACGAAGGGGATGGTGATAAGAAACAACAGCAGGCTGTAAAAGTTGGCGATATTCCCCCAGGTGGCCCCGGTGGGGTCCGCCTCCTTGAATTTGAAACGGGAAAAGAATCTGCCCATAGTGCCGTCCGCTTCCGGGAGAGGGGGACAAGAGGTGGTTCCCGCCCCCGCCCCCAGGCCATCACCCCACTCCCTTATGGGAGCGGGGAGGGGCCGCCTCTGCCCCTCTGGCCCGCCTCCCCATAACTATAACCCGGACCCGGGAGGTCCGGAAGAGAAAAGCGGGGCCTTCAGACCGGTGCCTGGAAAAAGGTCCGGAAGGCTTTGTAGGTCATATACAGATCGGCCTTGGAGGCCACCTCAAAGGGCGAGTGCATGGAGAGCACCGGAGGGCCGGAGTCGATGATCTCCAGGCCGTGCACCGCCAGGTATTTGGCGATGGTGCCGCCGCCGCCCTCATCCACCTTGCCCAGGTGGGCCGCCTGCCAGATGACCCCGGCCTCGTTGAAGATCCGCCGCAGCCAGGCCAGGTATTCGGCGTGGGCGTCGTTGGCCATGTATTTGCCGCCGTGGCCGGTGTATTTGGTGAGGCAGACGCCGTAGCCCAGCTTGGCGGCGTTGCGCTTTTCGTGGACCTCGGGGTAGTCCGGATCCAGGGCGCCGTTGACATCGGCGGAGATGGCCCGGGAGGCCATGAGCACCCGGCGCCGGAGCAGGGGGCTTAGGCCCTCCCGCTCCAGGAGCTGCTCCACCAGCTCCTCCAGGAGGCAGCTTTTGGCGGAGGTGTTGCCGTCGCTCCCCACCTCTTCCTTGTCATAGAAGAGGGCCATGCAGGTGTGCTCCGGGGCGGTGAGGGTGAGGATGGCCTCCAGGGCGGGGTAGGCGCAGGAGCGGTCGTCCTGACCGTAGGCGGCCACCAGGCTGCGGTCCCAGCCCACGTCCCGGGCGGGCCCGGCGGGCACCACCTCCAGTTCGGCGCTCACCAGGTCCTCCTCGGTGATGCCGTAGGTGTCCTGGAGATACTTCAGCAGGGCCAGCTTGAAGCGCTCCTTGGTATCCTTGTCCCCCAGGGGCAGGGAGCCCACCAGCACGTTGAGCTTTTCGCCCTCAAAGGCCTCGGAGACCTTCTTGTCCATCTGCACCTTGCGGGCCAGGTGCGGCAGGAGGTCCAGCACCGTGAAGACCGGATCCTCGGGGTCCTCCCCGATGCTGAGCTCCACCCGGGTGCCGTCGGCCCTGAGGACCACCCCGTGCAGGGCCAAAGGCCGGGCCAGCCACTGGTATTTCTTGATGCCGCCGTAATAGTGGGTCTTTAAGAAAACCAGGTCGGTGTCCTCATAAAGGGGGTACTGCTTCAGGTCCAGGCGAGGGGCGTCGATGTGGGCCGCCACCAGGCGCAGGCCCTCGGTGAGGGGGCGGCGGCCCCGCACCATGAGGGCGATGGTCTTGCCTTTGTAGTTGTAAAAGCAGCGCTCCCCGGGCTCCCCTCGGGCCAGGTCCGCAAAACCCGCGGCCCGGGCCTGGGCCTCAATCTCCGCCACCGCCTCCCGCTCGGTCTTGGCCCGGTTGAGGAAACGCTTGTAGCGCTCGGCATAGGCCATGATTTCGGCCCGCTCCGCCTCATCCACCTGGTCCCATACCAGCCTGGGCGTGACCGTGAGCTTCTCCCGCAGTTGCTCCCACTGCTCCTTGTCCACTGCGTCCGCCATGCGAGCCTCCTATAGGGAGAGGGCGGGGGTCCGCCCCCTCCACCTCCCCACCCACCTCCCTTGACAGGGTGGGGTGAGATGGGGGAGAGGGGCCCGGACTCCACGACTCCGGGCCCCTCCCATAAGGACTGAAATCAATGCATTATAACAAAGGCGGGGGCGGGGGGCAACGACCGGGGCCCCGGCCGGGACGCCTGGCCGGGAAAAGGCGGCGGCTGCGGCGCCTGGACTTGCCGGGGTGGGGAAAATAGATTTACAATAATGCCGCAATCTGCGAGAGTGGCGGAATCTGGCAGACGCACTGGACTTAGGATCCAGCGGGTTCACCGTGGGGGTTCGAGTCCCCCCTCTCGCACATCCCTTCCCCGCCAGGCTGTCCTTTCCGGGGCCGGGAGGAGAAAGGGCGCGATTTTTCCGTCCCTCCCGGAAGAGGACGGGCAGGGCGTGGCGGCACCGTCGGGCCTGGCGCCCGGCTGATTCCAGAAAAATCACGGATAAGGAAAGTTGGATCGCCAATGACACCCATCCCCATTCAGGTAGAAGTGGAGACCCTCAGCCCCATCAAACGCAAGCTGGCCATTGTGGTGCCCAAGGAGGAGGTCGCCCAGGCGGTGGACCGGGCCTACCGGGATCTGGGCAAGCGGGCCAAGGTCAAGGGCTTTCGCCCCGGCAGGGTGCCCCGGGCGGTTCTGGAGATGTACTATCGCAAGCAGGTGGAGCAGGAAGTCTCCGATGACCTGGTGCGCCGCTCCCTGGGGGAGGCCCTCCAGGAGCAGGCCCTCATCCCCTTGAACTTCCACTGGCCGGAGCCGGTGCCGCCGGTGGTGCCGGGGGAGGACTACCGCTTCGTGGTGGAGCTGGAAGTGCCGCCGGAATTCGAGCTGGCCGACTACCGGGGCCTCACGCTCACCGATCCCGGCGCCGAGGTCACCGAGGAGATGGTGGACGCCCGGCTGCGGGAGATCCAGGAGCACAACACCACCCTGCAGCCGGTGGCCGAGCCCCGGCCGGTGCAGGAAGGGGATTTCGTCATCCTGGATTATCAGGCCTATTTCGCGGGCGAGGAGCTCCCGGAGGGCAAGGGGGAGAACATCTACCTGGAAGTGGGGGCGGGCAAATTCAACCCGGAGTTTGAACAGCACCTCATCGGTCTTCTGCCGGGGGGCGAGACCCGCTTCAGCGTGGAGCTGCCGCCGGATTTCTTCCATCCCCTCCTGGCGGGCAAGGTCATCGAATTCGCCGTTAAGCTCCACGAGATCAAGGAGCAGGTGGTGCCGGAGCTGGATGACGCCTTCGCCCAGAGTCTGGGCGGCAACTTCCAGACCCTGGCTGACTTGCGGGAGGCCGTGAGAAGCGATATTATTAAGAAAAAGGAACGGGAGCGGCAGGCCCACCTGGAGCAGCAGGTGCTGGAACAGTTGGCGGCCGCTCATCCTTTTGAAGTGCCGCCCTCCCTGGTCCGGCGGGAGCAGGAGGCGATGCACCGGGAGCAGCTGGCCCGGCTGCAATCCTACGGGGTAAAGGTGGAGGGGCTGGATCACCCCCGGATGCTGGAGACCCTGGCGCCCAAGGCCGAGTTCCGGGTGAAGAGCCGGCTCATTCTGGACCGCATCGCCCAGGCCGAGAAGGTGGAGGTGAGCGAAGCCGAAGTGGAGGAGACCCTGGCCCGCTACGCCGAGGCCCTGGGCCGCCCGGTGGAGGAGGTGCGGCAGTACTATCGGCAGAACAACCTGCTGGAGCCGCTGAGGCAACAGCTTCGGGATGAAAAGATCATGAAACTCATCATCGGGCAGGCCGAGCTCCACTCTGAGGCCCCGGCCGCGCCCAAGGAGTAAGGATGCAGTTGATTCCCATAGTGGTGGAGCAGTCCAGCCGCGGGGAGAGGGCGTATGACATCTATTCCCGGCTCCTGAAGGACCGGATCATCTTCCTGGGGACCGCGGTCACTGATGAGGTGGCCAATCTCATCATCGCACAGCTCCTGTTTCTGGAGGCGGAAGATTCGGACCGGGAGATTCACTTTTACATTAATTCTCCGGGCGGGCTGGTGACCGCCGGCCTGGCCATTTATGACACCATGCAGTATATCCGCTCGCCGGTGGCCACCTACTGCGTGGGCCAGGCCGCCAGCATGGGGGCCCTGCTCCTGGCCGCGGGCGAGAAAGGCAAGCGCTATGCCCTGCCCCATTCCCGCATCCTCATCCACCAGGTGATGGGGAGCTTTTCGGGGCAGGCCACCGACGTGGACATTCAGGCCCGGGAGATCCTCCGGCTGAGGGAGGATCTGAACCGTATCCTGGCCCACCACACGGGCCAGCCCATCGAGCGCATCCAGCAGGATACGGACCGGGATTTCTATATGAGCGGCTACGAGGCCAAGAACTACGGCATCGTGGACGAGGTCATCGAACGCCGCAGCCTGGCCACCCCGGTCTGATCCGGTCCGGACCCTGAGTCCGGCCACCGTCATGAAACCGGGGCCGGCTGCCGATAACTGAGTGGGGATCGGGCCGTCTCCAGGGGGGGCCGCCTGAGTGCATCAGACGAACACCAGACCCACCCGCGGGTTTGGGGAGGACAGAGCGCATGAGCAAGCGCAGCGACAAGACCACGGACCTTTTATGCTCCTTCTGCGGCAAGAGTCAAAGCGAGGTGAAGAAGCTCATTGCCGGACCGGGAGTTTATATCTGCGACGAATGCATCGAACTGTGCAACGATATCATCGCCGAGGAGTACGAAAAGGAGGAGGCCAAGCAGACCCGGCTGTCCATTCCGGAACCGGCGGCCATCAAGAAGCAGATCGACGAATACGTCATCGGCCAGGAGCGGGCCAAGAAGATCCTCTCCGTGGCCGTGTATAATCACTACAAGCGCATCAACTCCCGGGTGGATCTGAACGGGGTGGAGCTGCAGAAGAGCAACATCCTGCTCATCGGCCCCACCGGCTCGGGGAAGACCCTGCTGGCCCAGACCCTGGCCCGCATCCTCAACGTGCCCTTCACCATCGCCGACGCCACCACCCTCACCGAGGCGGGGTATGTGGGCGAGGATGTGGAGAACATCATCCTCAACCTGCTGCAGGCGGCGGACTACGATGTGGAGAAGGCCTCCCGGGGTATCGTCTACATTGACGAGGTGGACAAGATCGCCCGCAAGAGCGATTCCCCCTCCATCACCCGGGACGTTTCCGGGGAGGGGGTGCAGCAGGCGCTGCTCAAGATCATCGAGGGCACCATGGCCTCGGTGCCCCCCAAGGGCGGCCGCAAACACCCGCAGCAGGAGTTCATCAAGGTGGACACCACCAACATCCTGTTCATCTGCGGCGGCGCCTTCAACGGCCTGGAGGACATCATCGGGGCCCGCATCGGCAAGAAGTCCATGGGCTTCGGGGCCGACATCCAGGGGAAGAAGGCCCTGGCCCTGGGGGAGATCCTGGCCCAGGTGCAGCCCCAGGACCTGCTGAAGTTCGGGCTCATCCCCGAGTTTGTGGGCCGGCTGCCGGTCATCGCCACCTTGGACGAGCTGGACGAAGCCGCGTTGGTGGACATCCTCACCAAGCCCAAAAACGCCCTCATCAAGCAATACCAGAAGCTTCTGGAGATGGACCGGGTGACCCTGGAATTCACTCCCGAAGCCCTGGTGGCCGTGGCCCGGGAGGCCCTGAAGCGCAAGTCCGGGGCCCGGGGGCTCCGGGCCATCCTGGAGGGGGCCATGCTGGATCTCATGTATGAGCTGCCCTCCCTGAAAAACGTCAAGGAGTGCCTCATCAACGAGGACTTTGTGCTTCATCAGGCGGCCCCCATCTTCAAATATGTCACGCCGCCGGAGGAGGCGACCTGGGAGAAGCCCGGGATGGTGGTGGAAAAATGATGTTTCGTCTGAACCGATCCTCCAAGGGGGACCAAAACGGCAAGCGGCACCAGACGGTGCCCCTGTTGCCGCTGAGGGACATCGTGGTCTTCCCCCACATGGTGGTGCCGCTGTTCATCGGCCGGGAGCGCTCCATCGCCGCCCTGGATCATGCCATGGGCCAGGACAAATATGTGCTGTTGTGCGCCCAGAAGGACGCCCGGCGGGATGAGCCCAAGGAGAGCGAAATCCACCGGGTGGGCACCCTGGCCGCCATCCTGCAGATGCTCCGCCTCCCCGACGGCACCGTCAAGGTGCTCATCGAGGGCAAATACCGGGCGTATGTGCGGCAGTATCTCCCCAGCCCCCACTTCTTCCAGGTGGAGGCGGAGGAGCTGCACGAGGTCTGGGAGCCCTCCCCCGAAGCCGAGGCCCTGCGCCGGGCGGTGGTGGAGAGCTTTGAGACCTACATCAAACTGAACAAGAAGGTCCCTCAGGAGGCCCTGCAGTCGGTGGCCGGCCTGGAGGACCCCGGCCGCCTGGCCGACTCCGTCGCCGGCCACCTGGCGGTGAAGACCGAGGAGAAGCAGGCCCTCCTGGAGAACCTGGATCCGGTGAAGCGCCTGGAGCGGGTGCTCACCCTCCTCAACCAGGAGAACGAGGTCCTCACCATCGAAAACCGCATCAAAAACCGGGTCAAGAAGCAGATGGAAAAGACCCAGCGGGAGTACTATCTCAACGAGCAGATGCGGGCCATCCAGAAGGAGATGGGGGAAAAGGAGGACCTCAAAAGCGAGATCCAGGAGCTGGAGCGGCGCCTCAGGCGCAAGCGCATGAGCGCCGAGGCCACCCAGAAGGTGAAGCACGAGCTTAAAAAACTCAAGCTCATGAGCCCCATGAGCGCCGAGGCCACCGTCTCCCGGAACTACATTGACTGGCTCCTGTCGCTCCCCTGGTATGAGAAGACCAAGGACCGCTACGACATCGCCGAGGCCCAGCGCATCCTGGACGAAGACCACTACGGCCTGGAGAAGCCCAAGGAGCGCATCCTGGAATACCTGGCGGTGCAGAGCCTGGTGAAGAAGATGAAAGGCCCCATCCTCTGCCTGGTGGGGCCGCCCGGGGTGGGCAAGACCTCCCTGGCCCGCTCCGTGGCCCGGGCCTTGGGCCGCAACTTCGTGCGCCTCTCCTTGGGGGGCGTCCGGGATGAGGCGGAGATCCGGGGCCACCGCCGCACCTACATCGGCGCCCTGCCGGGAAAGATCATCCAGTCCCTTCGGAAGGCCAAAAGCAACAACCCGGTCTTCTGTCTGGACGAAGTGGACAAGATGAGCACCGACTTCCGGGGCGACCCCTCCGCGGCCCTGCTGGAGGTCCTGGATCCGGAGCAGAACGTCGCCTTCAACGACCACTATCTGGACTGCGACTATGATCTCTCCGAGGTGATGTTCATCACCACGGCCAACAACCTCTACTCCATCCCCTTACCCTTGCAGGACCGCATGGAGATCATCCGCATCCCGGGCTATACCGAGGTGGAGAAGCTCCACATTGCGGAGAAATTCCTCATTCCCAAGCAGGCCCAGGCCAACGGCCTGACCCTGGACAACATCCAGTTTTCGGAAAACGCCATCTACACCATCATCCGCCAGTACACCCGGGAGGCGGGGGTGCGCAACCTGGAGCGGGAGATCGCCGCCATCTGCCGGAAGGTGGCCCGGGAAGTGGCGGAAAAGGGCCGGGACCACAAGGTGCGGGTCACCAGCCAGTCCGTGCCCCAGTATCTGGGGGTGCCCAAATACCGCTACGGCCGCACCGAGGAAAAGGACGAGATCGGCCTCACCAACGGCCTGGCCTGGACCGAGTTCGGCGGGGAGCTGTTGCAGATCGAGGTGGTGGTCCTGCCCGGGCGGGGCAAGCTGCTCATCACCGGCAAACTGGGCGAGGTGATGCAGGAGTCGGCCCAGGCGGCCCTCTCCTATGTGCGCTCGGTGGCGGACAACCTGGGGCTGGCCCGGGACTTCTACCGCAAGATTGATCTCCACATCCACGTGCCGGAGGGGGCCATCCCCAAGGACGGCCCGTCCGCGGGCATCACCATGGCCACCAGCCTCGTCTCCGCCCTGCTGCAGATCCCGGTAAAGCGGGATGTGGCCATGACCGGGGAGATCACCTTGAGAGGGCGGGTCCTGCCCATCGGCGGCCTCAAAGAGAAGATCATCGCCGCCCACCGCTACCAGATGAAGCTGGTCATCATTCCCCGGGACAACGAAAAGGACATCAAGGAGATCCCGGCCCGCATCCTCAAGGCGGTGGAGCTGGTGCCCGTGGATCACATGGACGAGGTGCTGAAGCTGGCCCTGGTGCTGGACGATCCGGAGCGGCTCTTCAAGCCGGCGCCGCCGCCGGTGGCCCCGGAGCCGGCCTTCCTGCCGCCGCCGGAGATTCCGGAGATCCAGGCGCACTGACAAGAAGCCTCCCGTCCCAGGCCGGCGGGAGGCATGCCGGGGGGCAGGTGGAGGGGGCAGAGAGCGAACGTCTGCCGAAAACCTCCCAGAAGGATGGCATAATCAGACGGTGGTCAACCTGGAGGCGCGCGGTGCCCGATAAAAGGAGGCCCCGCTGCATGAGCCGTTTCACCGGATCAGGGATGTGATTATAGACTTTGATACCTTAAAATCAAATTAAGACTCAGGACTTAAAAGACTGCGGATGACATTTCGGGGACGTAGTTCAGCCCGGTGAGAACGCCGGCCTGTCACGCCGGAGGTCGCGGGTTCAAATCCCGTCGTCCCCGCCACCCTGACCAGCGGAATCACGGTTCCGCTTTTTTTTCGCCGCTCCCGGCTTGATTGTGTCCTTGTGGCGGCCTAGGATGGGGATCAGCCGGAAGGACACCGCGGGGGCGGAAGTTCCGGATCCGGAACACAGCGGTTCAGCTCCTGAAACCTGGAGACCCCCGGGGATGGCCTGTCCGGCGGCCGGGCGGGTCAAGCCGGGCGGCTGGCAGGGTTTTTGAGACAGGCGGGGGAAAGGAGCAGGGAGATGGCCACAGACAGCCGGGTTTGCCCCCGCTGCGGCGGGGAGATGGCCCCTTATGCGGTCCGCTGTCCCACCTGCGGCCTGATCCGGCGGGGAAGGGACCTCGGCCTCCGGGAGGAGCACACCCCGGAGGAGGTGACCCAATACCTTCAGGAGCAGGCGCAGCAATCCCCCCGCGCCCGCTGGTTCCGGCGCCGGTGGCCGGGCGGGCCCGGGGAGAGGGTCTGGAACCTGGTCCGGGAGCACCCGGTGGCCGCCGGCCTCCTGCTGGGGACTGCCGTCCTCCTGGGGGGTTTGGGGTGGTTTTCCCTCACCCGCGTGTCCGCCGACCCTTTGGCCCGCACGGAGAAGCTTCTCCGGGAGCAGGCCGCCCGCCATATGCAGGCCCTGAGCCAGGTGCGGGCGAGGGAGAAGGCGGTGGCCGGGCGGCATTATGCCCAGGCTCATGCCGCCCTGACCCGGGCCCTGGAGCTGGGCGCCGACGCGGAGCGGCTGCGGTATCTGACGGGGCGGTGCGCCCTGGAACTGCAGCGCTACCGGGAGGCGGTGCGGGATCTGTCCCTGGCGCTGGGCTACCGCCCGGAGGTTCCTTCGCCCTGGGTGCTCCGGGGGCGGGCCTTTGAGGGTCTGGGGCACTACCAGGGGGCCCTGACGGATTTCCAGCAGGCCGTGTCGGTTCTGCCGCCCCAGTCCCCGGATCTCGCCGAGGTCCACTATGCCATCGCCCGGGTGCACATGCGGCTGGGGGACCTGCCCCAGGCCCTGGAAGCCCTGGAGCAAGCCCTCAGAAGCGGCCTCAAGGAAGCCGGGATCTACCTCCTCCGGGGAGACCTGCGGGCGGAGTCGGGGGAGGAGGAGGGCGCCCTGGCCGATTATGGGCGGGCTCTGGCCGCTGATCCGGGCCCGGCGCCGGCCTATCTCAAGCGAGGAATCCTCCTGGTGCGCCTCGGGCGCTATGAGCCGGCGGTGGCCGATCTCAGCCGGGCCCTGGAACTGGGGCACACCGCCGCCGAGGCTTACAGCCACCGGGGGGTGGCCTATGCCCATCTGGGCCAGACGGAAGCCGCCCGCCGGGATCTGGAGACGGCGGTGCGCCTGGGGGCCTTCGAGGCCCGGCCGGTTCTGCGGGCGGTGTCCAGCCAGGAGCAGGCCCTCCGGCGCCTGGCCGCCTCCCGCCCGCACCTTTCCTCCTCCACCCCGCGGCAAGCCCCACCCCGCCGCCCGCGGCGCCGCTGAGCGGTCCGGGCCGGGATCCGCCGGTTTTACCCCGGCTCCTGCCGAAAGCAAGTGCAGTCCGGGGGAAATCTGATATAATCACACATCAATGTTCTCCCCGGAGGGGCCTGCCGCCGGCGGCCGGACAGCGGCCTGCGGGGCCTGGGCCTGCCCTGTCTCCGGCGATCTCACGGAATCCACCATGGAATGGTATCAACTGGACCTCAGCCAGGTTTTGGCGGAACTGAACACCTCGGAGCAGGGGCTCAGCTCCGGGGAGGCCCGGGAGCGTCTGCGCCGCTTCGGCCCCAATAAGCTGGCGGAAGAAGAAAAAATCAGTTATCTCAAGATCTTCCTTCATCAGTTCACCAGCCCCCTCATCTATATCCTGCTCATCGCTGCGGTGGTGACCGCCGTTCTCCAGGAATACAAGGATACCGGGGTCATCATTGCCATCCTCCTCATCAACGCCCTGGTGGGGTTCATCCAGGAATTCAAGGCGGAGAAGAACGTCCGGGCCCTGAAAAAGATGGTGGTGGCCAAGGCCCGGGTGCTCCGGGACGGCCGGGAGGTGGAGATCAACAGCGAGGAGCTGGTGCCCGGGGATATTGTCTTTCTGGCCTCCGGCTCCCGGGTGCCGGCGGATGTGCGCCTCCTCAAGACCATTGAACTGCGCGCCGATGAGTCCATGCTCACCGGGGAGTCGGTACCGGTGGAGAAGGTGACCCACCCCCTGCCGGAAGCCAACCTGACGCCCGGCGACCAGCTCAACATGGCCTTCATGGGCGCGGTGGTGGTGAACGGCCGGGCCAAGGGGGTGGTGGTGGCCACCGGCTCCCGCACGGTGCTGGGCCGCATCGCCCGGGATGTGCAGGAGCTGCAGGTCACCCGGGCCCCCCTGCAGGAAAAGATCGACCGTTTTGCCAATTTCATCGGCATCCTGGTGCTGGTGGCCGCGGCCATCCTGTTTCTGGTGGGCCTCCTCATCGGCGAGAAGCCGGCGGACATGTTCATGACCGCGGTGGCGGCGGCGGTGGCCACCATCCCGGAGGGCCTCCCCATCGTGGTGACCATCGCCTTGGCCATCGGGGTGGCCCGCATGGCCCAGCAGAACGCCATCATCCGGCGGCTGCCGGCGGTGGAGACGTTGGGGAGCACCACGGTCATCTGCTCCGACAAAACGGGGACGCTGACCAAAAACGAAATGACCGTGCGGCTGGTGTATGACGGCCGCCGCATCTATGAGATCACCGGCACCGGCTATGAGCCCACCGGGGAGATTCTGGAGGAGGGGCATGCCATCCGGGCGGAGGCCGACTCGGACCTGCTGATGCTCTTCCGTATCGGGCTTTTGTGCAACGAGTCGGATGTCTACCAGGAGGAGGGCCGCTATCTGGTGGACGGTGACCCCACCGAGGCCGCCCTCATCGTGGCGGCCATGAAGGCGGGTCTCACGCCCGAGGAGGAGCGGGACCGCTATCCCCAACTTTTCCTCATCCCCTTTGAATCCGACCGGGGCTACATGGCCTCCCTGCATCGTTTCGGGGACCGCAATATCATCCTGGTCAAGGGCGCGCCGGAGCGGCTCCTGGACCTGTGCTCCGCCTGCCGCTTCGAGGCCTGGGAGGACGTCCCCCGGGTGGCGGATCACTTCGCCCGCCAGGGGCTTCGGGTTCTGGGCATGGCCTATAAAGAAGTGCCGGCAAACCAGACCGAGATCACCCTGAAGGATCTGCAGCATGACCTCACCTTTGCCGGTCTACAGGGGATGATCGATCCCCCCCGCCCGGAGGCCATCGAAGCGGTGGCCGGGTGTAAACGGGCGGGGATCCGGGTGGTGATGATCACCGGGGATCATGCGGTCACCGCCGAGGCCATCGCCCGGCAGCTGGGGATCATCCCGATGGAAGAGGCGGTGGAGGATCTGCTGGCCAAACCGGTGGAGACCATGACCGATGAGGAGCTGTTTCTGGTCACCCGGGAGGTGGCCAGCGTCCTGGCCCGGCAGGCCGGGGTTCCCCATTCCGAACCCCGCACCCTGACCGGCCGGCACATCCTGGCCATGAGCGACATGGAGCTCTTTGGCTTCCTCAAGGAAGTGCTGGCCGCCCTGGTGCGCCGGGCCGGGCCGGAGGGGGCGGTGCGCCGGGTGCTCACCGGCAAGGAGATCGAGACCATGAGCGATGCCACCCTGTACCACCTGGTGCCGAAGGTCTCGGTCTATGCCCGGGTGGCCCCCCATCACAAACTGCGCATCACCCAGCAGCTGCTGAAGCACGGCGAGATTGTGGCCATGACCGGGGACGGCGTCAACGACGCTCCGGCCCTCAAGGCGGCCCACATCGGGGTGGCCATGGGCAAGACCGGCACCGATGTGGCCAAGGAAGCCGCGGATATGATCATTGCCGATGACAATTTCGCCAGTATCTATAAAGCGGTGGAGCTGGGCCGGGTGGTGTTCGACAACATCCGCAAGGTGGTCTTTTTCCTCATCCCCACCGGCATCGCCGCCATCCTCTCCATCCTGGTCACGGTGATTTTGGGCCTGCCCATTCCTTATCTGCCTGCCCAGCTTTTGTGGATCAACCTGGTGACCAACGGCCTGCAGGATGTGGCCCTGGCCTTTGAGCCGGGGGAGAAGGATGTGCTGCTGCGGCCGCCGCGCCACCCCAAGGAAGGCATCATGTCCCGGTTGCTCATCCAGCGCACCATCCTGGTGGCCTCCCTCATCTCCGCCGGGGTGGTGTATGTCTTCCTGCAGGCCCTGAACCAGGGCGCCTCCCTGGACAAGGCCCGCACCCTGGCGGTGACCACCATGGTGTTTTTCCAGTTCTTCCAGGCCTTCAACAGCCGCTCGGAACTGCATTCCCTCTTTGCCATGAACCCTCTGGGGAACCCCTTTCTCTTTTTCGGCACCCTGGCGGCCTTTCTGGCCCACCTGGCTGCCATCTACCTGCCGGGGCTGCAGTGGGTCTTCCGCATGGAGCCCATCTCCGCCGCGGAGTGGCTGCGCATCGGCCTGGTGTCCCTGAGCGTCATCATTCTGGTGGAGTTTGACAAGCTGGTGCGCCGCCTGGGGAGTGCCAATGCCACCTGAGCCCGGGGGCGGCGCCTCGGGGCGGCGGCCCGCGGCTCCCCGGGAGGGCCAATACCGGCCCCTCAGGGAGGGCCGAGCCTGAGGAGCCGCCCTCAGCCCTGAGGTGCGGCAACCGGGACCGCACCCGGGGGAGCCGGGCGGGGCTGAGCACTGCGTCATTATCCGGAGCCTGTCTCATGCGCCGTGTGACATCCTGGATCCTGATCCTGGCGGCCCTGGTCCTCCTGGCCGGGGCCCTTTATCTCCTCTTCGGCCTGGTGTTCACCGACTTTCTGGTGGACATCTGGTGGTTTTCGTCTCTGGGGTATGGGCTCTATTTCTGGCAGCGGCTGCTGTATCGCTATCTGGTCTTCGCCTTCTTCACCCTGCTGTTCTTCCTGATCATTTTTCTCAATTTCTGGTTTGCCGGGCGTTTTCTCGGGCGGGTGCCCCTGGAGGAGATCCCGCCCCAGTTTTGGGCCCGCCTGCGTTACCAGAGGCTGCTGGAGAGTTTCCGGCGCATATCCCTGCGGCTCTATCTGCCCTTTTGCCTCCTGCTGGCGGTCTTTGTGGCCTTTCCCCTCTACTACCGCTGGGAGGACACCCTTCTTTATCTCTTCGCCCCCCCGGCGGGGCTGAAGGACCCCCTTTATGGCAAGGATGTCAGTTACTTTCTCTTCTCCCTGCCCATTTACCAGCTCCTGCTGCAGGAGTTGCTGGTGGCGGTCATCCTGACCTTTGTGGGGCTCTCCCTGCTGTATTGGCGGGAGAGCCGCCTCCTGGCGGGGCAGGACCTGCCTCTGCCCGTGGGCGCCAAGGTCCACCTGAGCCTCCTCATCCTGCTGGCCTTTGTCATCGGCGCCTGGTCGTTCATCCTGCAGCGCCACACCCTCCTCTACAGCCGGGCGCATGTGCCCCTGTTCTATGGGCCCGGGTTCACCGAGGTCTGGGTGATCCTGCCCCTCATCTGGCTCTCCCTCATCTTCCTGTTGGGGATGGCCCTCTCCCTTATCGTCGTCCTCCATACCCGGCGGGGGGGCAAGGTGCTGGCGGCCTTCACGGTCCTGTTCCTGCTGGCCCTGGGAGGCCGGTATTCCCCCTTCCTGCCCCACCTGGTGCAGACCTACATCGTCAAACCCAACGAAATCGCCCGGGAGCGGCCTTATATCGCCCACAATATCCAGGCCACCCTGGAGGCCTACGACCTGGCTCGGGTGGAGACCCGGGATTACGCCATCTCCGACCTGCCCTGGGATGTGCGGGCCCCCAAGGTCCAGGCCGCCCTGCGCAACATCCCGGTGTGGGACCGGGAGGTGCTCCTGGAGGTCTTTCAGAACCTGCAGGAGCTGCGCACCTACTATGACTTCAACTCCGTGGATGTGGACCGCTACACGGTGGGGGGCCAGTACCAGCAGGTCTATCTGGCGGCCCGGGAGATCGAGCTGGACAAGCTGCCTTCGGGGGCCAAAAACTGGCTGAACGAGCGGCTGAAATACACCCATGGCCTGGGCGCGGTGATGATCCCCGCGGCCCAGCGGGGGGAGGAGCCCATGATCTGGTACCTCCAAGGCATCCCGCCCCGCTCCGATTACGGCCTCAGGATCGAGGAAGCCGCGGTGTATTACGGCCTGGGGAACCTGAAGCCCATCATTGCCCCCAATCAAAGCCGGGAGATCGGTTATCCCGTCGATTCCACCAATGTCATGGTGGATTATGCCGGCCGGGGCGGAGTGCCGGTGGCCTCCCTCTTCCGGAAGCTCATCTTTGCCGTGTATTTCAAGGAAAAGGAGATTTTCTTCACCACCCAGACCACCGCCCGCAGCCGCATGCATTTCCGGCGCAACATCGTGGAGCGCATCCGCACCCTCACCCCCTTCTTCGTCCTGGACCAGGACCCGTATCTGGTAGTCACCTCCAAACGGCTCTATTGGGTCCAGGACGCCTACACCATCTCCAGCCGCTACCCCTACGCCCAGCCCTACAGCAAGGAGATCAACTACATCCGCAATTCGGTGAAGATTGTGGTGGATGCCTACGACGGCACGGTGGACTACTATCTGGCGGACCCCCGGGACCCCATCGTCCGGGCCTACAGCCGCATCTATCCGGGCCTGCTCAAGGATCTGGCGGAGCTGCCCGAGGAGATCAAGCTCCACCTCCGCTATCCCCGGGACATCTTCGACATCCAGATGAACATCTACCGGGTCTACCACCAGACCGACCCGGAGGTCTTCTACAAGCAGGAGGATATCTGGGAGTTCTCCACCCTGCCCCACGAGGGCAAAATGCTGCGCATGGAGCCCCGCTATCTGACCTTGAACATCCTGGACAAGGAGACGGATGAATTCATGCTGGTGTGCTCCATGAACCCCAAGGACCGCACCAACCTGCGGGCTCTGTGCGTCGTGGGCTGCGACGGGGCCAATTACGGCCGGATCGTGGTCTTCCGCTTCCCCAAGGGGGTATTGGTCCACGGGCCCCAGCAGGTGGAGGCCTTCATCAACCAGGACACCGCCATCTCGGAGATGTTTACCCTCTGGAGCCAGATGGGCTCCCTGGTGGACCGGGGCAAGATGATCCTGCTGCCCATCGGCGAGTCCATCATCTATGTGCAGCCGGTGTATCTCAAGGCCACGGTGGGGGTGACCATCCCGCAGCTCAAGCGCCTCATCCTCTCCCAGGGGGAGCTGGTGGTCATGGAGCCCTCCCTGAGGGAGGGGCTGGAGGCCTTAAACCGGCGCCTCCAGGCCAACCGGGCGCACGAGCGGCCCCCGCGCCCCCGGAGCCCGGGGGAGCCGGGGCCCCCCGCCCCCCGCTAGCCGCCCTCAGGTGGAGTTTCGGGAGTAAGTGCGGCGATCCTTGAACATGCCGTACTGCACGGCAAAGCCCACCGCCGCCAGCACCGCCACGGCCGCCACCCACAGCCAGGCGGACGGCCCCCGCCGCACAGCCAGGGAAGGGACCAGCCAGCCCACCCCCAGGACCACCTCCAGGGCCCCGTTCACCGCGGTGGTCAGCATCACCAGGAGATCCCGCAGGTGGTAAAAAAGCCCGCCCAGAATCAGGGCTCCCAGAAGGCCGGCGATCAGGCTGACCCCCTGGGAGGCCTCCGCCGCGGCCGCCAGGGCGCTGAGGATGAGAAACCCCAGGGCGCCCCCGCTCAGGGCCACTCCCAGGCTCCATAGGGGGTAGGCCAGCACGGCCAGGAGCACCGCGGCCACCACCCCGATGGCCAAAGACACCCAAGGGTGTCCGCTCTGCACCAGGAGCTGACCGAGGCCGTAGCCCACAATCAGACCCGCCAGCACCAGGAGCAGGCGGAACAGGGGGTAGCCGTAAAAACAGCTCACCCCGCCCACCAGCACTGCCGCCACTCCCATCCACACATCCATCTCCGTGAAGCCTCCTTGTCAGATATCTTTCGGCGACGGGTACAGCCCCTGCCGGATCATCTCCTCCCTCGTGCGCCGGATGGCCTGCAGCAGGGGGTGCCGGGGAGCCTCCTGCCCCAGCACCTGCAAGTAATGCCGGGCCAGAAACCAGCTCCAGCAGCCGAGACCCAAGGGGAGGGTGTTGGCCAGAGAAAGATAGGCGGGGTCAAATCTCTCCGGCCGGGGGGCGTAGATGGCCAGCCCGTGACGGCCGCCGCTCTCCTCCGGGGGGGAGCCGCTCAGCACCAGGGCCGACCAGGCTTCCAGAAAAGCCTGGGCGCCCCGCCGGATCTCCTGCGGGAGGGGACAATCCAGCAGTTTCAGCACCAGGTCCTTCAGATCCACGCTGTCGGTTTCGGGGAGAGGCCACGCCATCTCCAGGGCATACCGGGTGGCCCGGCGGATGGCGGCGTCCGTGTCCAGGAGGGGAACGAGCTCCTGCACCAGACGGCGGAAGGTGGCGATCACCTCCGGCAGCCGGCCGGCCCGGAGGGCCACCTGGGTCACCGGGGAGGGCCGGGCCCGGGGGGAGGAGTAGCGGTCCTTGGTCTCCTGCACCAGGCGGCGACAGAACTCCTCCGCCGTCAGCTCCGGCTCCCGCGCCAGGCCGGTGAGCACCCGGTGATAGGGATAGCCCTGGCCGGGCATCTGATTCTCGGTCACCACCAGAAAATGGGCCTGCTCCGCCAGGGTGGCCACGGCCTCAATATTGCCCATAAAGCAGGCGTCAAAGGCGAGAACGTCCAGGGGCCCGGCCGGGGCGGGTGCCGGGAGGTGGCGGTTGAGGTCTTCCTGAACCTGACGGTTGCATGCCAGCAGACGCCCGAAGCACTCCTCATAGGTTCCCGGCAGGTCCAGCCAGGCCGGATCCTGGCGGTGACGGTTCAGGCCCCGGTTCTCATCCAGAAGGGCCCCCCGCCAGCCCTGGCCGTGGCCCCCTAAAAACAGCGCCCGCCTCTTCCCGGGGTAGAGCCCCGCCAGATGCAGGGCGAGGGTGAGGACCTCGGGCTTGTGGGTTTCCAGCTCCCCATAGCGGACCAGGAGGTCCTCCCGGAGCCGGGTGTCGGGGTTAAGCCGGGCGAAGAAGGCGTCGGTGAGGAGGGGGCCGTCAAAGAGGGCCATCAGGTGCAGGTCGGGCCCGGAGCCCACTGCCTTCATCTCCGTCAGGTTGTCGAACAGGCACTCCGCCAGGTCGCAGTCCGCCGCCAGGTAGGCCAGCACCGACCACGACACCGGCCGTCCCAGGGCCTCCCGGTTGCGGGAGGAAAGGCGGCAGGTGAAATCCTCTGCCGTCAGCCGCAGGCGGGCCGGGGCGCCTCCCCGGTAGGGATTGTCCAGGTCGAGGAGCATCAGGAGCGCTCCGGAAGATCGAACTGCACCTCCAGCAGTTCCCCCACCCGGGGCACTTCATAGACCTCCGGCGGCAGGTCCCGGGGGGCCTCCTGAATTCCCCTGGCCAGGGCGCCCGCCAGATCCTCTCTCAGGTTGAGCTGCAGGCGGGAGTGATCCTCCGACAACGCCAGCCCCAGGCCCCGGAAGCCGAAACGCAGTGGTCGCGGGCCCTGGAACACGAGATAGCCCTCCCCGGAGGCGGAGACCCGGATGCCGGCCTCGGCCCCCAGAAGCTCCTGGATGGCCTCCGCCCGCAGCTCAAGGGCCTGCTCCCGGCGGTCATAAGCCGCCACGCCGAAGCAGGTCGACTTGAGGGTGTCGGTGACCAGCACCACCGCCTCGCATTGGCGGAAGATCTCCGGGGCCAGAGGCTGAGGCCGGGCGCCGGCCAAATAGGTGCCCACCCGCAAGGGTGCGACAAAATCGTGGCGGACTTCCAGATAGACCATCTGCACGAAGGCCGCCTCCCGAAAGCCCACCGACAGGGAGCCCCCCTGCCACCCCATGGTGGCCAGGAGCCGCTCCAGGAAAGACACCCCCAGGGACAATTCCTGCCGGTTGCTGCGGCGGCCGGCCAGGGCCGGGACCGGATCATCCCGCTGGATGTCGGGCGGGGGGCCCGTGGCCGTCACCAGATCCCCCAGGTCCCCCAGATACCTGAGCCCCGTCGGAGGACCGCCCAGAACCATGAGGGGCTCAAAGCGCTCCCGGGGCAATGCGATGACATTGTAGCCGAGTTCATTGAGAAAAGAGACGCTCCGATCGCGACACATGCCTGCCTCCCGGCCCCTTAGGGCCTCGTGTCGTCAGGCGAAAACCTTGGTTGCCCGGATGGCCTCATCATGCCATCTTTGCGGGCGGACAGAAAGCATTTTTCCCGGAGGCCCGGCGGTCCTGCCAGCCCGAGGCCTCACCCCAAGGCGCGCTCGAGGCGGGAACTCCCCCTCCTCAAGCCTATCCTGGGAGATGCCAGGGTTGAATTTCCCCGGCTGGGGGACCGGAGCCGAGCCCGTAGCCGGCAGGGAAGGGCGGGACGGCGGGCCTCCGGTCTCAAAGGCGCCCTGCGAGGCCGGAAGGTTCTCCCTCGGGTTGGCAGGACATGGGCTCCCATGAGATGATGGGTTGAGAGGCGGCGGCAGGCGGGCATGGTCCACCGGGCGGCCCCGGAGGGAACCGGGGGCTGATCCATCGAGAAGGCGCCGGGGTCCCCGGACCAGCCCGGCAGAGGTGGGTCGGCCGGGGACAAGGGGGCAGGATGAAGGGCGGCACGCGCGGCCGATCCGCCAAGGGCAGGGCTGAAAACCTCCGGCCGGTTGCCTGCCGCCCGCCGGACAATGAAGAGATGGCAGCCGGGTCCGTGACCAGATGGCCCATTAGGTCAGGGGATTCAGCCGGCCGCCGGCAGGGGGCGTTATGAGCGGCCGCCCGACCCCCCGGGAGGCCCTGGGGGACGGAGCAGCTTCGGAGCGCGGGCCCCAGATGGGGCTGTGGTCCGCCACCCTCCTGGTGGTGGGCAACATGGTGGGCACGGGCATCTTCACCACCTCCGGCTTCATCATCCAGGAGCTGGGCCATCCCTTAGCCCTGCTGGCCTGCTGGGCGGTGGGGGGGCTGTACGCCCTGGCCGGGGCCCTGTGCTACGGCGAACTGGGGGCCCGTTACCCCAGGGCGGGCGGGGAATATGTCTTTCTGCGGGAGAGCTTCGGGGAAGCGGCCGGGTTTCTCTCCGGCTGGATCTCGCTTCTGGTGGGTTTTTCGGCCCCCATCGCCGCTGCGGCCATGGCCTTTGCCGCCTATTGCCTGGCCGCGGCGGGCGGCGGCTTTCCTCCCGGCTGGCAGGTGACCTGGCGGGGGTTCACCCTCCTCAGCCTCTCCCCCGCCACCCTCCTGGCCGGTGCGGCGATCCTGGCGCTGTCCCTCCTGCACTGCCACAGCCTGCTTTGGGGGAGCAGGGTGCAAAACCTCCTCATCCTGTTCAAGATCGCCCTCATTGTGGCCTTTGTCCTGGGCGGGCTAGGGTGGGGCCGGGGTGATTGGGCGCATGTTGCCGCCGCCCCGACGGCCGACCCGTGGCTCCCGGGCCGCTTCGCGGTGTCTCTGGTTCTGGTCAGTTTCGCCTACAGCGGCTGGAATGCCGCGGCCTACCTGGGGGGCGAAATATCCCGGCCTGCCCGGAACATCCCCTTGGCGCTGGCGTCCGGGACCCTGCTGGTGACGCTCTTGTATCTCCTGCTCAACCTCACCTTTCTCTACGCCCTGGCACCGGAAGACATGGCCGGGGTGCTGGAGGTGGGGGAGAGGGCGGCCCTGGCCCTCTTCGGGCCCGGGATCAGCCGCCTCCTGGCCGGGGCCGTCGCCCTGAGCCTCCTGTCCCTCATCAGCGCCATGATCATGACCGGCCCCCGGGTCTATCTGGCCATGGCCCAAGACGGCCTGTTTTTCGCCGGCCTCGGCCGGCGGGGCAGCCGGGGCACCCCCGGCAATGCCATCCTGCTCCAGGCGGGGCTGGCGCTCCTGCTGGTGCTGACCGCGTCTTTTGATTACCTGCTCCTTTTCATCGGCGTGACCCTGTCCTGGTTTTCCCTCCTTACGGTGGCGGGGCTCCTGCTCCTGAGGCGCCGGGATCCCCGCCCCGATCTGCCGTACCGCACCTTGGGCTACCCCCTCACCCCGTTGTTTTTCATCCTCCTGACCCTGTGGATCGCAGGATTCTCCCTGTACGCCCGGCCGGTGCTCTCCCTGGCCGGGCTGGCCGCCCTCGCCTCGGGCCTGGTGCTCTACCTGAGCTTTTCCCGGCGCCGGAGACGCCCGGGCGCCGCTGCGGCCGGAGGCAACAAACCCGCCTGACCCCTTGACCCCGGCGGCAAGCTGTGTTTAGGTAGGGTGGCACTTGCCCGCTTAAAGTTCCTTAAAGCGGGAACCGAAGGGTAAGAAGGCCCCTGCGGCGGTAATCCCGGCAAGGGCGGGAAGGAGATGGGACAGATGAGCGGAACCGGGATGTGGCGGGGAGGAGTGGCGTTGGCGCTGAGCATTTTTTTCCTGCTTGTTCCCGCCGGAGCCCAGGTTCCGCCGCCGCAGACGCCATCGGTGCGGCCGCAAACCGGTTCGCAGCCGGTCCAGCAGCCACAGCCGGTGCCCCAGACCCGGGAGCCCCAAAAGCAGCAGCGCAGCGGGCCCGGGCCGACGCAGGCCCAGCCGGGGAATCTGCCCCAGGTGAAGGAACGCCAGAAAACCCCGCCGCCATCGCGGTCCTTATCTGCGCCGCCGGTGGTCCGGCAACCCGCCTCGCCGCCGCCAGCGCCTCAGCAGAGCGGCGCACCGCCCCGGGGCTCCCTGGCGCCCTCCGGTGCCGTGGGACCGGCAGGCCGTCCGCCGGGAGCTCCCGCCGTGGCCCCTCCGCCCACCAAACCCCCGGCCACGACGGCCGTGCCCCCGGGCTCCTCCCCGGGCGTCCGCCGGCCCACCGGGCCGCACCGGGGCCCGGGAACCCCGTCCTCCCCGCCCCTGCGCTATCAACAGGCCGCCCCTCCGGCGGCGGGTCCGGCCGCGCCCCAGAACCCCTCCGGGGCCAAGGGAGCCCCCGCCTCCGGCAGCGCCAAGGGCTCCCCGCCTCCTGCCGCCTCCGGCGGGGCCGGGGCGTCCCCGCCGGCCTCCGGGCCCAAGCCCCCGGCCTCTCCCTCCGAAACCTACAGCCGCCTGAAAGCCGCCAAAGAGGCTCTGGAATACTACACCTCAGGCAACGGCCGCTTCGTCAAGGACCGGGACGCCCAGATCGAAAAGCTCCGACGGGAGATCGGCTTCCTGGAGAAGTATCAGCAAGGCGGGGGCGGCGCCTCCGGGGCTGCGACCAAAAAGACCCCTGCCGGGCCCACCCCGCCCTCCGGCGGGACCGCCGGCTCCACCTCCCGGTCGGTCAGCCCCCCTGCCCAAAGCCCGCCGCCGGTTTCCTCCCGGGGCGGGGTGGTCACGGCGCCCGGTCCCGGCGGCCCACCCCCGCCCACCGGCAGGCTCAAGGTCTACGACCAGAAGGGGGTCAAGACAGGGGAAAAACCATACTGGGGCAGCGGCACCCCCTCTGATCCTTACCGGGACTACCCGGAGGTGAACAAACCTTTCGGGGACCGCATCTGGGGGAGCGGGACGCGCACCGACCCCTACCGGGATTATCCCGACGCCACCAAGCCCTTCGGAGACCGGATCAGGGGCAGCGGCACCCCCTCCGACCCCTACACCAACACCCGTCCCCCCGCCGTCCTGCCGGAGCCCGGCGGCCCTCCTGTTTCCCGGGGCGGGGCCGGGGTGACCCGTGGAGTGCAGGCCGGGGCCGGAGTTCCCCCGCCCGGGAAACCCTCGGGTGCCTCCGCCCCCACCCGGGACCGGGCAGCGGAGAAAAAGAGGGACCGGGTGGTGACGGGCCTCCTGGACCTGGAAAAGCAGTGGGAGCAGAAAGTGACGCAGCTGGAGATGGGCGTGGACAAGTGGCATGACCGCAGGCGGGCTGATGCCGAGCGGCGGCTGAAACATCTCGAGGAGGGGATGGAGATCATCGGGGGGAAAATTTCCAGAATGGCTGCGGCCCTGGACAAAGCCAAGGAACGCGGCGACTGGGATGAGGTCAAGAGACGGGAAAACGACGCGGAAAAATTACTGCTCATGCATACCCTGCTGTGGGGGAGAATCAACACCAACAGGGAGTCCCTGGAGAATGAACCGACGGAAAGGGCCCGGGACAAGGAATGGCTGAAAAATGTCTGGCATTCCTTCCAGGAGGAAAACCAAAGGCTCCTGGAGCTGGGCAGGGAAGACCCCGATGCCGCCCTCTCCATCCTGAACCGGCATCATTCCTCCAAGTGGAACCCCAAAGCATTGGACAACCTGTTCCAATATGAATCCTCAGGGGAGGTCTCCCCCCTGGTCACGCCCACATCCTACCATCCGGCCACGGAAAAATCCAAAGTGGAGAAGGGCAGATGGCGGGAGGAGCGGAAGGCTCAGATCGAGCGGGACTATGACGACCGCATCACCCGGGTGATGAATGAACCGGTGGACTCCGGTGCCCAGGGGACCGGTGCGGCCCTGGGCAAACACCACAGGCTGGAGGAGCTGCACCGGGAAAAGGAGGCCCGGCAGCGGCAGATCGACATCATTTACCGGGAGCGACTCCTGAAGAGCGGGCGGCTGTCCCAGGAGGAATACAACGCCCTCAACACGCCGGAATGGGAGGAAAAACTGGAGGCCTACCGCCGGGATCTGCGGGAGGGCCGGGTCGGGGGAGACTGGCCGACGCCGTAGCACCCCGGGCGTGGGAGGGCCCATCGGCGGCGCCTCTCCCTGAGGGGCGGGGAGTCGGGTGGAGAGCAAGGGCAGGCGGATCGCCTGCCCTGGTTTTTTGGGGGCCGGGGCCCTGGGTGCGAGGGGCCGGGCCCGCAAAGGTGGTCTCCGGGGTTTCCATGCATCCGGCGCCGGAGAGTCCGCCTGGGTGCACTCTTGCATCCGGCGGCCGTAATCGGTAAGGGCCTGGGCCACCTTGAGGCGGTGACGGCCCTCCAGCCCATCACAGCTCACCGCCACAAACCTCACATCCTCACCGCCAGGCAAAGGGTTGACAGGGGGCATCCTCCTTGAGGGTGCGGATGAAGGCCCGGACCTGGGCCAGGAGAATGTTCCGGTGGAGGAGGCACCGGCCCTGGGGGAGGGAGAGGAGGCGGCTTTTCAGGCGGCGTTAGAAGTGGAGGAGAAATTTTTCCAGCCGGTATAGGCCAGGAGGATGGGGTTGCCCTCCTTGAGGCGCTCGGCGGCGAAGTCGAAAGCGGCGGGCTCCCGCTTCTCGGGGCGGAAGAAAGGGTGGGCCGGATGAGGCGCTGGTTCACCGGCTGGAAGACCAGGGAGTTCACCAGTCAGGGGCGGAACACGTCCAAGAGGTACGGGACCAGGGAGGGCGGCCACGTCCAGGTCGCCCCGCTCCCGGGCGCGTTTGAGCTCCGCCCGGTCAGGATACCTCATGGTCTCAGCAGGGTTTCCAGGTCTTTCAGCAGACCCTGAAGTTCGTCGGAAAATTGTTTGGGTTGTTTGGAATCACTGACGAAACCGGCATGATTGAGATTATTGCGTAACTGACTCAGAGTGTCAAAAATTTGCCACAATTTCTCATTTTCTTTCCAGAAGGAGAGCAATTTTTCAATCTTCTCCGGGTGGGAGCGGGCCGGTTTCCGCCATTTTTCCTTCTCCAGATTTTGGCGGTAAATTCTGGCACTCTGGGGCACGAGTTCCCGGAAATTCTTATCTTTCAGGTTTTCAGAGGGTAGCCCCAGCACATTTTCCAGCACATAACTGATCAATCCCTCCTGGAGGATGGTGAAGCCCTGCTGGATGAGATTATGATCGGCACACCAGCGGGCCGCCATCAGGAAGGGGTGGCAGGATTTCTCCTGATATCCTTGCAGCCTGTCTTCCAGCAGCTGAAGGAGGGGGGCAAAGGGCGGGATGAGGTCCCGCCGGGGGCAATTCTTCAGGGCTGTTCTCAGATCGGTGAATTTGTCGGCCAGCTCCGGCCCCCGGCAGGTGCTCAGCGCCCTGGTGAGGCCCTGCAGGTGCCCGGCAATGGTTTTGATGGCCCGGGCGGCCTGGTCCCGGCCTTGGCTTTCCTGCAGGAGGGGAGCGATCTCATTTGTGGCCAACAGGGAAACCATCTTGGCGTCCCCGGCGGCGAGAAAGCGGTCCACGGCTGCGGTCCAGTCCAGCAGGGCGGCAAAGGGGGTGAGGTCAAAGAGAGGGGCCCGACGGTTTTCCACGGGCATCATCTCTACCTCGGCCGGGTTTCCCAGGGCCTCAAAGGCGCCGTAATAGATGCCCTCGGGCACCACCTTCTTCATGGTGTGGGCATATCCCAGGACCGCCAGCACCAGCATGGGGAGGGAGCGGAAGGCATGGGTGATGTCACACACCACTCGATCTCCCTCCCGGAGATGGTCATAAAGAATCTGGAAAATCTGCCAGATCTCCTCAATCTTTTTCCCTTCCGGAATCTCCACCCGCTGGATCTCGCAGGCAAGGCCCAATGCCTTCAGACGGCTTTCCAACCCCGGCTGGCCGACCTGGTGTCCGTTATCCCGCCAATTTTTCTCGCACGCGTCCGGGGTGGTGAAGATGAGCAGGCGATCCTCTGCGGTCCAGTCCCGGCAGAAAAACCCCACCGTGGCCTCCTGGACATAGCGCACCAAGGTGGACTCCCGGCCGTCCGGGGCCACATAGATGCACTCCTTATACCGGGAGGTTCCCAAACAGGAGAGAAAGCAGCGGGCCATGGCTAGTCTCCATAGCGGCGGAATTGCTGATGCCGGAAGGTGTGGGTGAGGCGGACGGCCCCGTCTGTGTCCACGGTCTCCTGGGCCTCCCGGCGGGTGGTGGCATAGACGGGAATGAGGCCCCGCTCCAGGGCAAAGCGCACCATAAGGTAGGTGGCGCCGAAATCCCCCTGGATGAGGACGTAATCTCCGGGGAGGGCCTCCTGGGCGAGCCAGTCCCGCAGGGGCGCGAGGTAGTCCTGAAGACCCGGGAGCTCCGGCGGCACCTGGCCCCAGCGCGCCTGCAGCTCCGGGGGCGGGCTCACTATCTCCCTCACCCCCAGCTCCTCCCGGGCCTGGGCGGCCTGCTGCGGCCCCATCCGGTGATTGAACAGCAGCAAAAGGCGGGGACCCCCCGCATGGGACATGTCCACCTCCCAGAGCCATGGTGATTCGGCAAGGCGACCGGGGATGACCGGGCTCTTACCCCCTATCCGCTCGCCCGTTCCTGCAGGGAGAGGAAACCAAAGCCATCGCTCCCGGGCGGCGGACCGCCCCTCAGGGACAGCCCGAATCCCGAATCATTCCGCCTCGATTTTGAGGATCCGGAAGCCCTCGGGATCCACCGTCACCCGGGCAGTGGCACTTTTCTTTTGGGTAACCACCTTCTTGTGCAAGGCCTCCGGCACCAGCTCCCGGCCCTTGCCAAAGGCCCTTTTCCCCTGCCACTCCGCGGTGACCTCGCCTTTCCCGGGGTTCCAGCTGATCCTGGCGCCTTCCCACACCTCCATCTTGACTACCGGGGGCCGGGGAGGACTCGGTGTGGGCCTGATCTCCGGGGTGGGCCTGGGCGGGGTTCCGGCGGAGGTTTTCTCCCGGGCTTCCTGCCAATGGGTTTCCCTCGCTGTGAGCTCCCCGAGCTCCGCGGCCGTAAGCTGAGCCAGGAGCGCCCAGCCGAAAGGACGCAGTTTGGCCTGATGGCGTTTGCCCCGCTGGTGGAAGTCTGCGGCCAGCCACAGGGTGGTGGCGTGGTCCAGGATCTTGGGGGGCTGACCTTCGGCCTGCTTAATTTTGATCTTGCGGTGCCCGGCAATGGTGACGCACTCGGCGCCGCTGTGCCGGCCCAGGCGCAGGGGGGTCAAGCCGTCACCCTCCGGCAGGGGCAGAGGAGCACGGCCGATCTCAAACAGAGCCTGGTCCTCTTTTTCCTTTTCCTGTTGGTAAAATGTCCGGGCCGCGGCCCAGAGATCCAGGGCGGCAATAAAATGTCTGATCTTGTTTTTGGGGGAACGGCGCACCTCCTCGGGCGGCAGCTCTACCGTGAGGGTGCCCCAAAACTCCGCGCCCGGCTCGATGACCTCCAG
>JAILZL010000057.1 GCA_023512475.1 Syntrophobacterales bacterium | reverse complement strand
CGCTCCTGGCCGAGGACCCGGACAGCCGGGTCGCCTGCGAGACGCTCGTCACGACCGGTCTGGTGATCGTCGCCGGCGAGATCACGACCGAGGCCTGGGTCGACATCCCCGCGGTCGTGCGCCGAACGGTCACCGAGATCGGGTACACGGACGCGAAGTTCGGCCTCGACGGCGAGACCTGCGGCGTGGTCACGGCGATCCAGGAGCAGTCGGCCGACATCGCGCGGGGCGTCGACGACGCTGTGGAGCACCGAGAGAAGGGCTCGGCCGACGACCTCGACCAACTCGGGGCCGGGGACCAGGGGATGATGGTGGGGTTCGCCTGCCGCGAGACGGACGAGCTGATGCCGCTGCCGATCGCGCTCGCGCATCGCCTCGCCAAGCGCCTGGCGGACGTCCGCAAGGCGGGCGTGATCCCGTACCTGCGTCCCGACGGCAAGTCGCAGGTGTCGATCGAGTACCGCGACGGCCGTCCGGTCAGGGTGGCCTCCGTCCTCATCAGCGCGCAGCACCGCGAGGAGGTCGACGTCGAGACGCTGCTCAAGCCCGACGTCGAGGCGGAGGTGATCGAGCCGATCCTGCGCGAGTTCCCCGAGCTGGACCACAGCGACGTCGTGAGGCACGTGAACCCGACGGGCCGGTTCGAGATCGGCGGGCCGAAGGCCGACACCGGGCTCACCGGGAGGAAGATCATCGTCGACACCTACGGCGGCTACGCTCGCCACGGCGGCGGGGCCTTCAGCGGGAAGGACCCGTCCAAGGTGGATCGATCGGCCGCGTACGCCGTGCGCTGGGTCGCCCGCAACATCGTGGACGCCGGGCTGGCGCGGCGCTGCGAGGTCCAGGTGGCCTACTCCATCGGCCTGCCGGATCCCCTGGCCATCATGGTTTATACCTATGGCACCGGGGTCATCCCCGACGACCAGCTCCTGGAAATTATCAAGGATACCTGGAGTTTTAAGCCTGCCGCCATGATCCAATACCTGGACATGCAGCGTCCCATTTTCAAGAAGACCGCGGTTTACGGTCACTTTGGCCGGACGGACCCGGATTTCACCTGGGAATATCTTAACAAAGTGGAAGTTTTGCGGGACAAGGCCGGATTGAAAGGCTCTAAACATCAACAGAGGAAACCATGAATTTTCATGTAAAAGATCTCAGCCTGGCAGAAAAAGGCGCCCTGCGGGTGGAGTGGGCCATGCGGGAGATGCCGGTGCTCAAGTCCATCGCGGCCCGCTTCGCGAAGGAGAAACCCCTGGCCGGGGTGCGCCTGGCCGCCTGTTTGCATGTCACCACCGAGACCGCCGCCCTGATGAAAACCCTTAAGGCCGGGGGGGCCAGCCTGGCGTTGTGCGCCTCCAACCCCTTGAGCACCCAGGACGATGTGGCGGCCTACCTCGCCAAATATGAAGATATCCCCACCTTTGCCCTCAAAGGAGAGGACAGCGCCACCTATTACCGCCACATTAACCAGGCCCTGGACCTCAAGCCGAACCTGACCATGGATGACGGCGCCGATCTGGTTTTCACCTTGCATTCCAAACGCCAGGAACTTCTCCCCGAAGTCTTAGGCGGCACCGAGGAGACCACCACCGGGGTCATCCGCCTCAAGGCCATGGCCAAAGACGGGGTGCTGCGCTACCCCATGATCGCGGTGAACGACGCCCATACCAAGTTCCTCTTCGACAACCGCTATGGCACCGGCCAGAGCACCATTGACGGCATCCTCCGGGCCACCAACCGCCTCATGAGCGGCAGCGTCTTTGTGGTGGCGGGCTACGGCTGGTGCGGCCGGGGGGTGGCCATGCGGGCCAAGGGCATGGGCGCCCGGGTCATCGTCACCGAGGTCAACCCCTTCCGGGCCCTGGAGGCGGTGATGGACGGCTTCCAGGTCATGCCCATGGCCGAGGCCGCCCGGATCGGCGACATTTTCTGCACCGTCACCGGGGACATCAACGTCATCCGGGAGGAACACTTCCAGGTGATGAAGGACGGCGCCATCCTGTGCAATTCCGGGCATTTCAACGTGGAGATCGACCTCAAGGCCCTGGAGCGCCTCACCACCGCCCGGCGGCCCATCCGGGCCCAGGTGGAGGAATTCACCCTGAAAGACGGCAAGGTCCTGTATCTTCTGGGGGAAGGCCGCCTGGTGAATCTGGCGGCGGCGGAGGGCCACCCCAGCGCGGTGATGGACCTGAGCTTCGCCAACCAGGCCCTGGCGGCGGAGTTCATCTTCAAAAACCACCACAAATTCGAGAAAAAGGTCTATCCCGTCCCCGAGGAGATCGACCGGGAGATCGCCCGCCTGAAGCTGGCGGCCATGGGGGTGGAGATCGACATCCTCACCCCGGAGCAGGAAAAGTATCTGGCTTCCTATGACCTGGGGACTTGAGGGCGCGGGGAAGGGGGCTTGAGGCCGGTGGCCTTATGCCTTTTCCCCAGCCCTGGGCCGTTCAGGCGGTTGACGGTGAGCTCAGACCCCTTTCCGGAAAGCAGCCGCGGGGGGAGGGGAAAGGCGGGACCGGGCTCCGGCTCCCCCGCAGACCAGAAGGGCCTTCCATGACCGAGATCAAGTTCGGCACCTCAGGGTGGCGGGGGATCCTGGCGGAGGATTTCACCTTTGCCAACGCCCGCCGGGTCTGTCAGGCCATTGCGGCCTACCTGAAAGAAAGCGGCCTGGCGGCCAAAGGGGTGGTCATCGGCTATGACACCCGCTTCCGCTCCGAGGATTTCGCCGCCGCGGCGGCGGAGGTGATGGCGGGCAACGGCATCCCGGCGCTGTTGAGCACCCGGGATATCCCCACCCCGGTGGTGGGCTTCACCATCGTGCACCGGAAGCTCGCGGGCGGCATCAACGTCACCGCCAGCCACAACCCGCCGGAATACAACGGCATCAAGTTCTCCCCGGAGCATGGCGGTCCGGCCCCTACCCCGGTCACCGACGCCATCGAGCGGCTCATCGCCGGCATCCGGTTGGAGGAGGTCAAGCGTCTCCCCCTTGAGGAGGCCAAGGCCCGGGGACTGGTTAAGGAGGTGGACCCCCGGCCGGAGTATTTCGCCCACCTGCGCACCCTGGTGGACCCCACCGCCCTGGCCCGGGCGAAACTGAGGGTGGCGGTGGATGTCCTCTGGGGCACAGGGAACGGCTACCTGGACGCCTTCCTGAAGGAGTGCGGGGTCAGGGTGGAGCTGTTGCACGGCTTCCGGGACCCCTACTTCGGCGGGCACCGGCCGGAGCCCTCCGGCGAGTTCCTGAACGAGCTCTCCCGGCTGGTGAAGGCCGCCGGGGCCCATCTGGGCCTGGCGGTGGACGCGGACGCCGACCGCTTCGGGGTGATGGATTCCGCCGGGCAGTATCACGAGGCCAACCAGATCCTGGCCCTTCTTTTGGACTATCTCATTGAGACCCGGGGCTGGGAGGGGGGCGTGGCCCGCTCCGTGGCCACCACCCACCTCATTGACCGGGTGGCGGCCTGGCACGGCCGGCCGGTCTTTGAGACCAAGGTGGGCTTCAAATACCTGGGGGAATACATCACCAACGGGCAGGCCATCATGGTGGGGGAGGAGAGCGAGGGCTTCTCCATGGCCCGCCACCTGCCCGAAAAGGACGGCATTCTGGCCTGTGTCCTGGTGGCGGAGATGGTGGCCCGGCGGGGCAAGGACCTGCCGGCCCTGCTCCAGGACCTTTACACCAAGGTGGGGCCGGTGTTCACCCGGCGCCTCAACTACCGCCTGGCCCCGGAGGTGAAGGAGCGCCTCCTCAAGCGCCTCGCCAGCCCTCCGGAGCGCTTCGCCGGCCTGAGGGTGGTGGGCCACGTCATCCTGGACGGCCACAAATATCTCCTGGAAGACGGCGGCTGGGTCTGTTTCCGGCCCTCCGGCACCGAGCCGGTGGTGCGCTTCTATCTGGAGTCCCCCACCCCCCAGGGCCTGGAGCGCCTGCGGGAGGCGGGGGAGGCGCTTTTGGCGGAAGCCTGAGGGTCCGCCGCCCCGGCTCCCGGGGAGACGGCGGCACTTGCCCTCATGCCAGAAGAAAATCCGGTGGCCACGGCAGGAGTTGGTGTGGAGGCGGGGAAGGATACCCCGGGCTCCGTTCCTGCCCCGCCTTTCTCTTCCTGCCCCGGGTTTCTGCCCGGGTCGCGCCCCTGAGAGGCATATGTCCCTTTCCGTTCCGCAGCTCTTTGATCTGGGCCTGCGGGTGGTGATGCTGCTCTTTGCGGTCATCATCCACGAGGTGGCCCACGGCTATGTGGCCTGGCGTTTCGGCGACCCCACCGCCCGCTTCGCCGGCCGCCTCACCCTCAATCCCCTGCCCCACATCGATCCGGTGGGCACCATTCTGGTGCCGGGACTGCTCCTTTTGAGCGGCTCCGGGGTGATCTTCGGCTGGGCCAAGCCGGTGCCGGTGAACCCCATGAACTTCCGGAACCTGAGGGCCGGGGAGCTGGCGGTGAGCGCCGCCGGGCCCGTCAGCAACCTGGCCCTGGCGGTCCTCTTTGCGGCGCTGCTGCATCTGGGGGGGAGCAATCTGGGCCTGGCGAAACTGGCCTATTACGGGGTCAGCATCAATCTCTTCCTGGCCCTCTTCAACCTGGTGCCCATCCCGCCCCTGGACGGCTCCCACCTCGTCTCCGCCCTCCTGCCCTACCGGCTGGCCCGCCTCTATGGCCATCTGGAGCCCTTCGGCTTCATCCTCATCCTGGTGCTTTTTTACACCGGCGTAATGAGCCTCCTCCTCATGCCGCCCTATATCTTCCTGCGCCGGCTGCTCTTAGGGTTTTAAGGAAGGCTGGGGGGAAGGGAGAAGGCCCGCGTCCCTGGCTCCTCTCCCGGTGACGCCGGGCTGAAAGCAGACCCGCCGCGCCTTGAAGGGCTGTCGCACCCCCATTCCCCGCGCCGCGTCTGACGGGTGGAGGGGCCAGGGACCGGGGACCCTCCCCCGAACCCCCTCCCCAAATCCCATAAATGGGAGGCGGCTTCGCAAAACCGGTAAAATCGGGCCGCCACCTCCCAGAGACTTCGGGAAGGGGTGATTTTCTCCGGCCTCCTAAGGCGTCAGCTCGCCGAAGACCCGCATGATCAGCCGGGGCCGCCGGGCGGCATTGGTGTTCAGGATGATGGTGCCCTGGTAATTGCCGGCCGCAGTGTTCTGGTTTTTCACCTCCACCAGCCAGACTTTGCCGGGCTCTTCCGCTTTGAGATGCACCCCGATGAGCTGGGGGATGTCGGTGGTGAAGCCGGTGATTTCAAAGGGAATGGGCAGATGGGAAATGAAGCGCACCTGGGCCCCCACCGGCTCCCCGGGCTTCCCCCGCAGGCGCACCACGTGACTGGGCTGGATTTCGATGAAGGGCTTGGCATACCCCACCAGGCTCAGGGTGACCACCGGGGTGGCCGGATCGTTGAGGAACACCTTGGTCTGCTTTTTGAACTGGTGGAGCACGGAATAGGGGGCGATGGTCAGGGTGATGCGCCCCTGGCCGCCGGGGGGGATGCGCCGGTCCGATTCGGTGGTGGTGCAGGCGCAGTCGGAGTCCAGGTCCCGGATCTCCAGGACCGCGTCCCCGGTGTTTTTGAGGACGAAGGTGTGGCTGAGCTCCCGGTCCTCAAAGACCTCCCCGAAGTCATGGGTGGTCTTAAGGACCTCCACCCGGGGCGCCGCTTGGGCCGGGGCCAGGGTCAGAAGCAGGAAGACGGCTGTCAGGAAAAGACGCATGAGCTGACCTCCGTGAAGAACCTCCCGCTTGGCCTTTTCTCAGGCCGGCGGCGTTGTCTGGGCCGCAGGCACCGGACAGCTCCCTTTCCGGTTGGCCTCATCGGTGATCAGGGCCCCCTTGATGAGCTTGATGAGGCGCCGGGCCCGGGAGGCGGCCTCCGGGTCGTGGGTCACGAGGATGATGGTCTTGCCGAATTCCCCATTCAGGCGGCAGAGGAGGTCGAGAACTTCATTGGCCGAGGCCCGGTCCAGATCGCCGGTGGGCTCGTCCGCGGCAATGAGGGTGGGGTCGGTGACCAGGGCCCGGGCGATGGCCACCCGCTGCTGCTGACCGCCGGAGAGCTGCCCCGGATAGTGGTGGCTGCGGTCGCTCAAGCCCACCAGCTCCAGCACCAGCTCCACGTGCTCCCGGCGTTCCCGGCGGCTCAAGGGGGTGAGGAGCAGGGGCAGCTCCACGTTTTCAAAGGCGGTGAGTACCGGGATGAGCTGGTAGAACTGGAAGATGAACCCCACATGACGGGCCCGCCAGGCGGCCAGCTCCGCCTCCCCCAGGGTGGTGAGGTCCACCCCGCCCACCCAGAGCTCCCCGGAGTCCGGCCGGTCCAGCCCGGCGATGAGGTTGAGGAGGGTGGTCTTGCCGGAACCCGAGGGGCCCATGAGGGCCACAAACTCCCCCTCCCGAATGGTGAGGGAGATGTCCTGGAGCACCGGCAGGATCTGGCTGCCCCGCCGGTAGGATTTGAAGAGATGGGCCACCAGCACCAGGGGCTGGTCGGCGGCGGTGGTCTGAGGCGCAGTCATGGGCATGGCTGACCGGGAAAACAAGGGGGCAGGCGCCGCTTTGCCGCGGCGGGTCTTTTCTCTCCCGGAAAGAAATTCAGCGTCAAGTGGCTACCCTGACCAGTGCGGCCCCGAAGGGGACGAAGGGGCGGAGCCGGATCTGCGGCCCAGCCCCGGTCCTCCGGCGGAGCGGGCGCGGTGGGGAAAGGTGGTGCCCCCCTGACCCCGGGCTGCATTTCCGGCCTTACTCCTTCACCCGCACCCGGCTGCCGTCCTTGAGGCCCGCAGGGGGCTTGAGCACCAGGCGCCAGCCCTCCTCCACGCCGCCGGTCACCTCCACCAGGTCCCCGGCCCGCTCCCCCACCGTCACCGCCAGCCGCCGCACCCGGTGATCCTCCAGGCGGAAGACATAATCGCGGCCCTGGTCGCTCACCACCGCCGCCCCGGGAATCATCAGCCGGGGTTTGACCTCGGCGGGGTCCAGGGGCCGGGAGAGGAAGGCCACCTTGGCGCTCATCTCCGGGAGGATGCGCTCATCCCGCTCCAGGAACTTCACCTTGGTCATCACCGTGGCCTTGGCCCGGTCGGCGGTGGGCACGATCATGTGCACCTCCCCGGCAAAGCGGCGATCGGGGATGGCGTCCAGGGCGATTTCACAGGGCTGGCCCAGGCGCACCTTGTCCAGGTTGGATTCGGAGACGTCGGCCTCCACCATGAGGGAGTCGAAATCCGCCATGGTGACCACCGAGGCCCGGGCCGTGGCCGCGGCGCCGAAGGGGGCCACCACCTCCCCCACATCGGCATTCTTGGTGAGGACCACGCCGTCAAAGGGGCTGCGGATATAGCTGTATTCCAGGGCGGCCTGGGCGTTGGCCAAGGCGGCCCGGGAGCTTTTCACCAGCGCCTGGGCGTTGGCCACCTGGGCCTTGGCCTTGTCGTAGCGGGCCAGGGCGGCGTCATACTCCTGCCGGGACACCAGATCCTGGGCCACCAGGGTCTTGTAGCGCTCGTAGTTCTTGGCGGCGTCGGCCAGCTCCGCCTGGGCCGCGGCCATTTGGGCCTCCGCCTCCCGGATCTGGCTGGCGGCCTGATCCCGCTGGGCCACCAGGTCTTCATTCTCCAGGCTGGCCATGATCTGGCCCTTCTTCACCCGGCTCCCTTCCTCCACCGCCAGGTAGGCCAGGCGGCCGGTGCTTTTGGAGGAGACTGCGGCCTTGCGCTGGGCCACTACATAGCCGCTGGCATTGAGCAGGGTGAGAGCCTGGGAGGGGTAGATGCGGGAGGCCACGGTGGTGCCCACCTCCGGCGCCAGGCCGCGGCCCAGGAGGTAAAGCCCGCCGGCGGCCAGTATCACCAGCGCCAGCCCGGCTACGAGGTAGCGTCGCCATCGGGGCCGCGGGCCGGGGCGCGCCCCTCCGTCCCGGTCCCGGGGAATGCGCAGGCGATCAAGGTCAGCGGCCACGTGGTCAACTCCGGGCTTCCGCCCCCGCCGCCCCCGCCGGGGCGGGGAGAGGGCATCAGGGTCAGGGATCGGGCGTCGCGCCCCGGGGAGGGCACCAACCCCTCCGTTCCGGCTCCCTCAGGATATCAGGTTTGCCCCGGACTTTCAAACCGCCGGGCAAAGGCAAAAAGGGGGGGCCGGGAAAGGCCCCGGGGACCGGCCCCAGAGGCCCCCCGGATGGGGAGGTGCCGCCTGGTTCAGAGTTTCATGAGACCTTGGGCGGTGATGGTCCAGAAATGATAAGGGGGGCCGATGAACTGGTCCCGGGCGGCCAGCTTCTCCATGGCCTCCCGGCACACCGCCACCACCTCGGCCAGGGGCGCGCCCCGGGCCACCAGGGAGTTGAGCTGGTACTCCAGGCTCAGGCGCCGGGGCAGGGTGAAGATGTGGGTCCCCTCGGTGTATTCCACCCGGGGGGGTTTGACCCGGTCCCAGAGGATGAAGAGACGGTGCGGGTTGTGGGGGTCCTCTCGGCGGCCGGCCAGCAGCAGATACAGGTTGATCACCGGGTCAGGGGGAAGTTTCTCGCAGACCTTGCGGAAAAACTCGTCCACTTTGCCGCTGAAGAAGGGCACCGCCGCCTGGATGAGGCCGTCGATGTCGGTGATGCCTTCACCTTTGGCGAAGTCGGCGAACTCCCGGGCCAGGGTGGCGGCCTCCGCGGCCCCGGCGGAGGCGATGACGGCCCGGTCGCCCAGGGGCAGGAGCCGCTCCACGGTGACAAATTCCGTCTCCCCGGCGGCGGGAAAGACCTCCGCCCGGCTGTCGCTGGCCACCAGGATGCCGTCGATGGTGGCGCACGCCATCAGTTGACCCATAGCGCCCTCCTGAGGGGATTTATCATCAGATAAACATCCCCCCCAGGAGGGTCAACGGGCGCCCTCACCCGGGGAGGGATAAACTCACCCCGGGTTTGGGGCTTTGCGGCCGGCGCCAGGCGGCGCCCCGGTCGGCCGGGCGGCTCAGTGGCGGTATTTTCGGGGGGAGTCCGCCGGCAATGCCGGGCCCTGATAGAGATCCTTGAGCCGGGCCATCTCCCCGTTCAGCCGGGTGAGCTTGTCCCGCATGGTCACAAGCGAGCTGTGGAGGGTGGCCAGGGACATATTCAGGGCCCGGAGCGCCGCGGCCAGGGCCGCCTGGGGCTGGCCGGCGGCCATCAGCTCCCGGGCTTCCGCCAGGGCGGCGTCAATGGCCTGAGGGGTCGGGGGGGTGGTCATGGGGCACCTCTCGTCAGAAAGATGCCTGGAGGCAAAGCAAGGGCCGTGCCGTCGGGGGAGAGGGGAGAGGAAAACAGCCTGAGGGACTGGGGGGCCGGGGGACCGGGGCCTTCTGCCTTCCCCCCCTTAATAAGGCCAGGCCCCCCGGACGGGACCCCTGTCTCACTCCGTGAACATTGACGTTTCACCGGCTTGACATTTCAGGCATAGGCGGGTGCATAAGGTTCTTCGGGGAAGGGGACCAGGGGTCACAGGCCCCTGCCCCCTCCCC
>JAILZL010000019.1 GCA_023512475.1 Syntrophobacterales bacterium | reverse complement strand
GGATTATTTTGAGAGTTTTGTCAATGTCCTGGATGAGCGGCTGAAGGGCTTTGTCCAGGAGCGCCTGGCCGCAGGCGACATGTGGCCCGAGGCGGTGCTGCAGCTCAACCCGGCCTATGAACCGGGTGCCACCTTGGAGGAGCTCGCCGCCCGGGGCCTCATCACCCCGGAGACGGCCCGGTTTTTCGGGCCGGAGCTGCGCCTGCACCGCCATCAGGAAGAGGCCCTGATGCTGGCCCTCCGGGGCGAATCCTATATCGTCACCACGGGCACCGGCTCCGGCAAAAGCCTGACATATCTTATCCCCATCATTGACTATATTTTCCGCCACGACCCTTCCCGGCGATCGGTGCGGGCCATCCTGGTCTATCCCATGAACGCCCTCACCAACAGCCAGCTCACCGCCCTGGAGCGTTTTCAGGAAAATAACTGGCCAAAGGACTGCCCGGTGCGCTTTGCCCGCTACACCGGCCAGGAGAAAACTGAAGACCGCAACCGCATCATCAATGACCCGCCCCATATTCTGCTCACCAATTATGTGATGCTGGAGTATCTGCTCATCCGGCCTTATGAGCGGCCCTTGGTGCAGTTGGCCACCCAGGAGCTGAAGTTCCTGGTGCTGGATGAGCTGCATTTCTACCGGGGGCGCCAGGGCGCGGATGTGGCCATGCTGCTGCGCCGGGTCAGACAGCGGGCGGCCCGGGAGGATCTCCAGTTCATCGGCACCTCCGCCACCCTGGCCACCGAAGGGACCCGGGAGGAGCGGCGGGCCCGGATTGCCGAGAGCGCCGGGCAGCTGTTCGGGATTTCCCTTTCAGCCCGGCAGGTGGTGGATGAAACTCTCAGACGGGTGGTGGCGGTGCCGGCCCCGGCCACCCCGGCGGAGCTTCGGGCGGCGGTCATGGCCCCACCGCCGGAGGCGGCCCTGGAGGCGGTGACCCGCCACCCCCTGGCGGCCTGGGTGGAGGAAACCTTCGGTCTGAGGGAAGAAGACGGCCGTCTGGTGCGCCGGGCCCCCATCTCCTTTGAAGAGGGGGTGTCCCGGCTGGCACAGGGGACCGGCCTGGACGAGGCTTTGTGCCGGGAGCGGCTGCGGGCGGTGCTGGAGGCCGGCAATGCCGTGCGCCTGCCTTCAGGGGAGCCCCTTTTTGCCTTCCGGCTGCACCAGTTTCTGGCTTCGGGGAGCAGTGTCTACGCCACCCTGGAGCCCCCGGAGAGACGCTACCTCACCACCGCCGGGCACTATACCGCCCCCGAGGCGGAGGAGCAGACCAAGGTATTGTTCCCCTTGGCCTTCTGCCGGGAGTGCGGCCAGGAGTATTATCTGGCGTCCCTGATCCAGGAGGGGGCTGCCCTTCGCCTCATTCCCCGATCTCCGTTACTGACTTTTTCCGATGACGACCTGGCGGGGACGCCGGGGTTCTTCTCTTTGGAGGACGGCGGGCTGTGGGAAGACCAGCTGGAGGCCCTGCCGGAAGACTGGCTGGAGACCCGGCGCGAGGGGCTCCGGCTGAAGAAAAAATATGAGGAGCACCGCCCCCGGGGATTTTGGGCCCTGCCTGACGGCACCTTGAGCCCGGAGGCCAGGGAGGGGGCGGTGGCGGGTTGGTTTCAACCCCGCCCCCTGATGCTCTGCCTGCGCTGTCGGGCGGCTTATGGGCTTAAGGAAAAGAGCGACTTCCGCAAGCTGACCACCCTCAGCCAGGTGGGGCGCTCCACGGCCACTACCATCATTAACGCCGCGGCCATCAGCGCCATGCGTCAGGATGCCGCCCTGGAGCCAAGCGCCCGGAAGGTGCTGAGTTTCACCGACAACCGCCAGGATGCTTCGCTCCAGGCCGGGCATCTCAACGATTTTGTCCAGGTGGTCATGCTGCGGGGGGCCCTGGTGCGGGCCCTGGATACGGAGGGTCCTTTGACCTTGGATCGTCTCGGGCCGGCCATCTTCCGGGCTCTGGATCTGTCCCCCCAGGATTATATGCAGGAGCCGGTGGATTCGGGCCCGGGTTTTGAGCGGGCCAGGCGGGCCATGATTGACCTGTTGGATTACCTGGCCCTGGAGGATCTGGCCCGGGCCTGGCGGGTGACCCAACCCAACCTGGAGCAATGCGGGCTTTTGCGCCTTAATTATGCCGGTTTGCAGGAACTGGCCCGGGATGACGCTCTCTGGCGCGGCGCGCCGGCGGCCTCCCGGGTGTCCGGAGACAAACGGGAGGAGGTGCTGCGGGCGGTGCTGGACCACCTGCGCAGCCGGCTGGTGCTGGCCACTGACCTTTTGGAGGAGGAGCATACCCGCTCCCTGGTGCGCCGGGTGAATGACTCTCTTCGGGAACCGTGGTGCTTTGAAAATAATGAACGGTTGCGTCAGAGTGCGGTGGCGATTCTTCCCGGGGTGGCGGTCAACCGGGGCGAGGGTGTGGGGCTGGGGTTTCGCTCCGCAATCGGGCGTTACCTCCGGTCCCGTCATACCTGGGGGATAGAGGAGGATCTCACGGCCGCTGAGGTGGAAGAGCTGATCCGTCACCTGGTGGCAGTGCTGAAGGGGCACATCCTCACCGTCATCCGCCGGGAGGGGCGGGACTTCGGCGTCCAGATCCGGGGCGATGCCTTGATCTGGGAAAAGAGCACGGGAGCGGCGCCGGGACCGGATCCGGTGCGGGCCAAGGCCTTGTATCTTCGCCGCCCGGAGGGGCTCACCCGGGAAGCCAACCGCTATTTCCGGCGGCTTTATGAAAGCCAGGCCCGCTTTTTGGCGGGGATCACCGGCAAGGAGCACACCGGTCAGGTGCAGGGGGGAAAACGCCAGGAGCGGGAGGAGCTTTTCCGCCAGGGGCAATTAGCCTCCCTTTTCTGCTCCCCCACCATGGAGCTGGGGGTGGATATCGCCGACCTGGGGGTGGTGCATCTGCGGAATATCCCTCCCACCCCGGCCAATTACGCCCAACGGAGCGGCCGGGCGGGCCGGGGGGGCCGGCCGGCCCTGGTTATCGTCTTCAGCAGTTACGGCAACGCCCATGACCATTACTTTTTCCGCCGCCGCACCCAGATGATTGCGGGGGCGGTGGCCCCGCCCCGGATGGACCTGGGCCATCGGGACCTTTTGGAGGCGCATCTGCATTCCGTCTGGCTGGCCTGCCTGGGTCTGGATCTGAGAAGGTCCATGGCCGATCTTTTGGATCTCGAGAGCCCGGGATACCCCTTGTTGCCGGAAGTGGCCGCCGACCTGGAGATTTCCGAGGACAAAAAGGAGAAAATCCTCACCGCCTGCCGCCAGGTGGTGGAGCTGGTGGGACCGCCCGTGACCGCCTCCTCCTGGTACAGCCCTAAATGGCTGGCGGACGTGGTGCAACAGGCCCCCCAGGCCCTGGATCGGGCCCTGGACCGCTGGCGGGAATTATATCAGGCGGCCATCGAGCAGCGCGACGAGGCTCGGCGCGCCATTGACCATCCCCGCCAGAACCGGGAGGAGCGGGAGCGGGCCAAGCAGCGGGAAAACGAGGCCCTGCGGGAGATTGATCTGCTCCTCAATCGGGGGGAGGCCTATACAGAATCGGATTTTTATCCCTATCGCTATCTGGCCACCGAAGGCTTCCTGCCCGGTTACAACTTCCCCCGCCTGCCGCTGCGGGCCCTGGTGTGGACCGGGGAGCAGCGGGAAAGTATCGATCGGCCCCGCTTCCTGGGATTGGCGGAGTTCGGGCCGCTGAACCTCATCTATCACGAGGGCCGCAAACACCGGGTGAGCGCCTGCCTCATTCCCGCCGGCGGGCTGGAGCGCCGCCTCTCCCGGGCGAAACTCTGCCTGAAGTGCGGCTTTATTCACCCCCGGGATGAAGCCCGGGCGGACCGGTGCAGATATTGCCAGACCCTGCTGGATGCCGCCACCAGCCAATTCCCCCAGAGGCTGTTCGATCAGCCCACGGTCAGGACGTCACGCTGGCTGCGCATCACCGCCGAAGAGGAAGAGCGGGCCCGGGAAGGGTATCACCTCACCACCCACTTTTGGTTTCCCTCCGGGACCGAGGCTACAACCTGCACGGTCAAGGGACAGGGAGAGGGAGCCCTCCTCCTGGAGGTAACCTATATCCCCCAAGCCGAATTGTGGCGCATCAACCACGGCTGGCGGCGGTCTCCGGAGCGCAATGGCTTTGTTCTGGAGAGCCGCAGCGGGTCGTGGGTGGGAAGGATAGAGGACCTATCGGAGCATGGACCCGGGGGCCAAGCCCGGAGCCAGATCATTTCCGGGGTGAAACCGTATGTGACTGATACCCGCAATCTCCTGTTCCTGCGGCCCCTGACGCCCGAAGCCTCAGATCCGGCCTTCCTCAAAACTTTCTCCTTTGCCCTGCAGCGGGGCCTCCAGGTTCTGTATCAGATAGAAGAACAGGAAGTGGCGGTGGAGCTGCTGGGTCAGGGGGAGCACCAGAGAATCCTCCTTTGGGAGGCGGCCGAAGGGGGCACCGGTGTCTGGGAGCGAATGCTCAAGGAGAAGACCGCCTTGGCCCGGGTGGCACGGGAGGCCCTGAGAATCTGCCATTATGACCCGGAAACCGGGGAGGATGTGGAGGATAAGAAGGAGCCGTGCGGGCGGGCCTGCTATGACTGCCTCCTCAGCTATGCCAACCAGCTGGATCACCGGTTCATTGACCGGAGTCTGGTGAAAGAATTCCTTTTTAAGCTGAGCCGGGCGGAAATCATCCCTTTCTCCGGGGGGCGGACATATGACGAACAATACCAGTGGTTGATCCGGCGCCTGGACCCCGCTTCTTCCCTGGAAAGAAAATTTTTGGATTATCTTTATGCCAACAAATTAAGGCTTCCCGATTATGCCCAATATTGCCCGGAGAGCGACCTGGCGGTCCAAGTCGATTTTTATTATCAGCGGGGGAAGCTTCCGGGCGTCTGCATCTTCATCGACGGCCCCGCCCATGATAACCCCCGCCAGGCCGAGGAGGACAGGAAAAAGAGGGAAGCCTTGGAGGAAAAAGGCTATCGGGTAATGGTGGTCAAAAATGATGCTTCACTCTCGGAACAGATCAACCAACTTGAGCATATTTTCTATTAACAACTCAAATGATGAAGTGCCATTATTGCATATTCCATTTTTTTCTGATCTTAACCTCATAGCAAGAAAAGACTTCCCATGTGTCTTATTTTTCCGTTAAATCCTCATTCTCAAGCAGTGGTCCAGCAATGGGCGAAAGCTGGAGTATATTAATGGTAGCGAAGTATTCTATGCAATCAATTTATACAAAACCCGCATAATCTCTAATTGTGAGGGAGGACTATGAAATATTCAAATCCTACGAGGTGAACAAACGCCATTACATTAATCAAGTCACCCGGTTTTTCGGTCCCAGGCGGCTGGTGGACATCTCCCCCTGGTTAGTGGAACGGTGGAAGGCCGAGCGAAGCAAGGAAACCGGCTTTACTGAGGTGGACCGGGAGCTGGCCTGTCTGAAGCACATGTTTACCAAAGCCATGGAATGGGGGTTGATGAAGGGAAACCCCGCCAAGCCGGTGAAGCTTTTCCGCAAAACCCGTCAACGGAACAGGTTCCTGAGCCATGAGGAGATCGCTCGTTTTCTGGCCCACCTTCCTGCCCATCAGCGGGCCATGATGGAGTTTGCCTTGCTTACGGGCCTGCGTAAGGCCAACGTGCTCAACCTGAAGTGGAGCCAGATTGACTTGGCCCACGCTTCTCTGCATATTCCGGCGGAGGAGGCAAAGGGGGGCCGGGATCTGCGGCTTCCCCTGGCGGCGGAGGCGGTGCAGCTTCTGGCCGGGTTGCCCCGGCACCCTGAGAGTGAGTATGTGTTCTGCAAGGAGGACGGCCGCCCTTATCGGGACATTTACTCCGGATTCCGCCTGGCGGTAAAAAAGGCAGGGCTTCTGGACGTGACCATCCACACCCTGCGGCATACGGTGGGGAGCCATCTGGTGATGAACGGGGTGGACCTGGCCACGGTGAAGGACCTTTTAGGACACCGAGATATCCGCACGACCTTGCGTTACGCCCACCTGGCCCAGGATCACAAACGGAAGGCCATTGGGAAATATGGAAGCTTATTCACCAATATATTCACCAAACCCGCCGCAGAAGAAAAAGGGTCACGGCCCATGGCCGTAACCCCTTGAAATCATTGGTGCCGAAGCCGGGACTCGAACCCGGACAGGCCTGCGCCCACTAGACCCTGAACCTAGCGCGTCTACCAGTTCCGCCACTTCGGCCGGGCTTGGGAACCCGCCGGCTCACAGCCTGGCAAATTCCACACATTCACATTATAATATGCGGGTACATTCGTCAAGAGGCGGTGACGCACTTTCTATGGTCCTCTATGATCTGCCCCCGGGCAAGGGGCCCTTTTCCCGCACCGTGCTCACCATCGGCAATTTCGACGGCGTGCACCTGGGCCACCGGGCCATCCTCTCCCGGGTGGTGAAGCGGGCCCGGGAGCTGGACTGCCAGCCCGTGGCCGTGACTTTTGACCCCCACCCGTTGCGGGTGCTGCGGCCGGAGCTGGAGCTGCCCCTTCTCACCACGCCGGCCCAGAAATGCCGCCTCCTGGAGGAGGCCGGCATGGCCGGCGTGGTGGTGCTGCCCTTCACCCGGGAATTCGCCGAGCTGCCGGCCCGGGAGTTCGTGCGCCGGTATTTCTGGGAGCGCCTCAGCGCCCGGGAGGTGGTGGTGGGCTATGACTACCGCTTCGGCAAAGACCGGGAGGGCAACCTGGAGCTGCTCCAGGACCTGGGCCGCACCCTGGGCTTCACCGTGCAGGTGGTCTGGGCGGTGGAGGTGAACGGCGCGGTGGTCTCCAGCTCTCTCATTCGGGCCATGCTGCGGCTGGGCAAGGTGGTCGAGGCCGCCCAGCTGCTGGGGCGGCCTTACCGGGTGGAGGGCCGGGTAGTGCCGGGCAAGGGCCGGGGGGCCAAGCTTTTGGGGATCGCCACCGCCAACCTGGAACCGGACAACGACATCCTCCCCGCCTCGGGCATCTATGCGGTCCTGACCCACCGGCAGGGGCGGACCTACCCGGCGGTGGCCAACATCGGCACCTGCCCCACCTTTGACAATCAGGAGTTGACCCTGGAGGTGCACCTCCTGGATTTTACCGGCGATCTCTACGGGGAGCGCCTGGAAGTGGATTTTGTGGCCCGGCTCCGGGAGGAGCGGCGTTTTCCGTCGCTGGGGGACCTGGCGGCCCAGATCCGGGCGGACATCGCCCAGGCCCGGGGGCTCCTTCAGGGGCGGGCGGCCGGCTCACCCCCAGGGGCCGGGTGAGGGGTCCGCCGGCGGCAGCACCCCCGCCTCCTCCAAGTGCCGGATCAGGCCCGGGGGGGCCTGAAAATGCCAGGCCGCAAGTCCATGGCCACGGGCCGCCTCCACGAAGGGGAGCTTGTCGTCAATGAAGAGGCAGGCCGGGGGGGGACAGGGAAGTTCCCGGAGGAGGGCCTGATAAAAGCCGGGTTCCGGTTTGCGGCTCCCCACCCGATACGACAGGATATAGCCCGCAAAACCATGGATCTGGGGGAAACGCCCCCAGATATAGGGAAAGTGCAGGGCGTTGGTGTTGGAGACTAAAAAGAGGGGCATCCGGTTCTTCAGGCGGACAAGCACCTCCTCCATCTCCGGCCAAGGCGCGAAGATGTCGCACCAGAGGCGGCAGAACTCGGAGTAGGGCAGGGGGGCCGGGACGCAGGCCAGCACCTGGCGGTAGAATTCCTCCGGGCTCAGGCGGCCGCAGTCGAAGGCCGGCTCCAGGCCGCGGTCAAGGATGCGGGCGTAGACCTCAGCGGCATCCAGGCCGGCCATCTTCGCCAGCCGCCGGCAGAAACGGCCGTGGTCCACCTGAATGAGCACATTTCCCAAATCGAAGGCCAGGGCGGCATACGGGGGCATGGGGCGTCTGCAGCGCGAACCCCAGCCGGCGCGGAGCCGGCGGGCCGCTTGATATGGAATATAATGACGGGACCATTGTCGCACATGTGGCGGCCAAGGCAAGGGACAGGCGAAGAAAACCGGGGCTTCACCCGGGACCGTAAAACCGCGTGCAGCAGCCGCCACCGGCTCCCAAACCCGGAGACGGGCGGCGCCAACGAGGAGGGGGAGGGATGGCCAGAAACCGGGGCTGGGGCTATGTGCTGGCGCTGCTGGTGGGCGCCGGCGGGGCCAGCGTCTTTTGGCTGTGGGGCCCGGTGATGAAGGGTGAGGTGGCGCGGCAGGTGACCCAGGCGGTGAGCGCCCGGCCCCTGACCGTGGAGGCCGGCCGGGGAGAGGCGGCCCGGGTGAGCGCCACCCAGACCCTGGGAGGCCGCTTCCAGATGATCACCGACGGCAAGCACGTCTTTCTCGCTGACCTGAAAACCGGGCGGGTGTGGCGTTATTATCACTTCACCCGGGAGAGCGGCGGCCGGGAGGATGAGGGTTTCCAACCGGTGGCCATCCTCAGCGCCGGCAAGCGTTATTACGCCGCCGAGGAGATCGAGGCGGCCCTGAAAACGGGCGACCGGCCCTAGCAGGGTGTTATCCGGGGAAGGGGCGAGAGGTCACAGAGCCCTGGCCTTCTTCCAAACCGCCTCCACCCATCAAGGGGATGTGGCTTCGGTAAAATCGGCCAGCCTCATCCCACCAGATGTCGGGGAGGGGTTATTTAACCGCCTGCGATGCGCCCCCTGGCGGCACCGCAGGCCCTCTTTGCCGCGGCACCCTTGGGCACGGGCGTTATTGGATGAAGCCGGCCGACTCCCCCGCCATTTCCTCCCCGGCCTGCTCCCTGGGCCGGGGGTCTTGCTGTGGGACAGGCAACCGTGATGAAAAAATACTTCGATTTTTATTCGCCTCTGGAGAGGCGTTACCTCTTCAACAGTTTCCTGGTGGTGGTGGCCGTGGTGGAGGCCATCATCTTTCTCTTCACCCTCATCTGGCAGATTGATGAGGGCATGTTCGGGGGGCCGGTCCGGGAGGTGCCCTTCCCCTGGCGGGAATATCTTCTGGTGGCCTTTGCGGCCCCCATTGCCCTGCTTTTACTGTTCGGCCTCATCATCTGGGGTTTTGAGACCGTGGCTGCACCCTCGGAGGCCGGAGAGCCCGCGGGGCAGGCCGGCTCCCGTTCCCGCCGGGTCCGGAGATTTGTGCTCACCGTCCTGGGGCTGCTGGCCGTGGTGCTCCTGCTGTGGCAGGGAGGGGCCCTGCTGGCGGGCCTGGCCGGCCTCTTCAAAGCCCTGGGGCTGGCGGGAACCTATCTCCTGGCGGCCCTGGTGGCCTTCCTGTGCGTCCTGGTCACCTTATGGCTGTATCTCCACTACCGCCTCCAGAAGCGGGCCCTGGAACTGCGCTATCTGCAGTATCTGGCGGAGCGCCACGGTCTGGTGTTGCCGGAGGGGGAGATGGAGGCGGCTCCCGCACTTCCGGACCCAACCGGGGAGGCGGAGGTGCCCCGGCTGCCGGAGGCCCCGCCCTCCAAAAATTCCCCTTCAGGATAATGAATCCTGCCTGGAGGCCCGGCTGAAGGGCTAAACTGTGGTATTTGTTTGTGAAAATTTTCCTTTACATCAGGCCTGGGTTAAGGTATGAATGGACATCTGAGGTGGCTGGGTCAGAGGCCCCCGGTGGGTCCGGGGACAGGCCGCCCCGGGCGCATCGGGCCTGAGGGCCTGACGATATCGGCAACACCAATCTCCAAAGGAGGGTAGCTGCGGATGGACATTATCAATTTTGCCTTGTTGTGTGGTTTGGCTGGTGTAGCCTACGGGCTGTTCACCACCAGCTGGGTGTTGAAGCAGGACCCGGGGTCCCCGCGCATGCAGGCGATCTCGGACGCCGTGAAAGAAGGGGCCAACGCCTTCCTGAACCGGCAGTATAAGACCGTGGCCATGGTGGGCGCGGTGATCTTCATCCTCCTCTTCGGGCTGGGCAAGTACACCGCCATCGGTTTCGTCATCGGCGCCATGGGCTCCGCCGCCGCCGGTTACGTGGGCATGTATGTGTCGGTGCGGGCCAATGTGCGCACCGCCCAGGCGGCCTTCACCAGCATGGCCCACGCCCTCAAGGTGGCCTTCCGGGGCGGCTCGGTGACCGGCCTGCTGGTGGTAGGTCTGGCTCTCCTGAGCGTGGCCGGCTACTACAAGTTCCTGTTGGCCGTGGATCCCAAAGAGGCCATGCACGCCCTGGTGGGTCTGGGCTTCGGCTGCTCCCTGGTGAGCGTCTTCGCCCGGTTGGGCGGCGGCATCTACACCAAGGCGGCGGACGTGGGCGCTGACCTGGTGGGCAAGGTGGAAGCGGGCATCCCCGAGGACGACCCCAGAAACCCTGCGGTCATCGCCGACAACGTGGGCGACAACGTGGGTGACTGCGCCGGTATGGCCGCCGACCTCTATGAGACCTACGTGGTGACCGCAGTGGCCGCCATGCTCCTGGCCGCCACCGTCTACGGCCCCACCTCCCCGGCGGTGATCTTCCCCCTGGTCATCGGCGGCGTCTCCATCCTGGCCTCCATCGCCGGCACCTTCTTTGTGCGTCTGGGCAAATCCCAGTACATCATGGGCGCCCTGTACAAGGGCCTCATCGCCTCCGCAGTGCTGGCCACCATCGCCTTCTATCCCCTGGCCCAGAAGTTCATGACCGGGGTGGCCGCCAAGGCGGTGAAGGGCGGCGCCGGCTTTGTCATTCCGCCCTTTAACGTCTTCCTGCTGGCCGTCATCGGCGTGATCCTCACCGGCCTCATCGTGGCCATCACCGAGTACTTCACCTCCAAGAGCTTTGCCCCGGTGAAGTCCATCGCCCTGGCCTCCACCACCGGCCACGGCACCAACGTCATCCAGGGTCTGGCCATCTCCATGAAGGCCACCGGCGCGCCGGTGATCGTCATCGTGCTGGCCATTCTGGCGGCCTTCCACCTGGGCGGCGGCTTTGCGAGCCCCGGCACCGGCCTCTACGCCATCGCCCTCTCCGCCGTGTCCATGCTCTCCATGACCGGCATTGTGGTGGCCATCGACTCCTACGGGCCCATCACCGATAACGCCGGCGGCATTGCCGAGATGGCCGAGCTCCCGGATGAGATCCGCAACATCACCGATCCCCTGGATGCGGTGGGCAACACCACCAAGGCGGTGACCAAGGGCTACGCCATCGGCTCCGCGGGTCTGGCGGCCCTGGTGCTCTTCGCCGAGTACTCCCGCTCCTTCCCCGGGGCCATGACCTTTGACCTCTCCGATCCCCGGGTGCTGGCCGGCCTGTTCATCGGCGGCCTGCTGCCCTATTACTTCGGCGCCCTGTGCATGGAGGCCGTGGGTAAGGCCGCGGGCGGCGTGGTGGACGAGGTGCGGCGGCAGTTCCGGGAGATCCCCGGCATCATGGAAGGCACCGCCAAGCCCGAGTACGGCACCTGCGTGGACATCGTCACCAAGGCGGCGCTGCGGCAGATGATGGTGCCGGCCCTCATCCCGGTGCTCTCCCCCATCATCGTCGGCTTCATGCCCGGTCTGGGTCCGGTGGCCCTGGGCGGCATGCTCATCGGCTCCATCGTCACCGGTCTGTTCCTGGCCATCGCCATGACCTCCGGCGGCGGCGCCTGGGACAACGCCAAGAAGGCCATTGAGGACGGCCTCTACGGCGGGAAGGGCTCCGACGCCCACAAGGCGGCGGTCACCGGCGACACCGTGGGCGACCCCTACAAGGACACCGCCGGCCCGGCCATCAACCCCATGATCAAGGTGGTGAACATCGTGGCCCTCTTGATCGTGCCCCTGCTCATCAAGTAAGCCTCTGAACCTTCTCTGAGCTCCCGGCCGGCTCCTGCATCAGGGGCCGGCCTTTTCTTTGGGGCCCTCTGCGCAGGGGAGGCACGGGGGCGGTGGATTTTGGTGGGGGCGAGGGTGCGGCTCTGCTGTGGGGATAGGAAGACAGCCTGGAGGGCGTCTTCCCGTCCCGGCAGGTGAGCCTCTGTGGCAGGGGAAAGGGGAGGGGCCCCTCAGACTCCGCCGGGCCTCCCGCGGCTCCCGGGCAGCAGGGGCCGCTCCTGCACCGTGCGGCGCCAGAGGTAAAGGGCCACCACGGCAAAGAGGACATTGGCGCTCCAGGGCGCCAGGAAGGGGGAGAGCTGGGCCTGCACCGCCAGGCGCCAGGAGGCGGTGAAGATGATGTAATAGGTGAGGAAAACCCCGAGGCCGACCACCAGACCCCAGGTGCGGCCGTGCTGCACCGGGCTCAACCCCAGAGGCACCGCCAGGAGGCAGAGAATGAGGGCGCCCGCGGGCAGGGCAAAGCGCTGGCCCAGCTCCACCGCCGCCCGGTTGTAGGGTTCACTTCCCGGGGCATGCCGCGCCAGGGCCCGGCGCAGGTCCTTCACGGACATCTCGGCCTCGGAGCGCCCGGGAGCCTGGTCGCCCCCCAGGGGCAAAGGCAGGGTGTACGAAGTGAAATCCACCGTATGGCGTCGATGGCCGGCGGGGTCCCAGCGGATGATGACCCCGTCGTGGAGCTTCAGGAGCAGGCTCCCCGTGCCCGGGTCATAGGCGAGCATCCCCTGCCGGGCATAGACGGTCTGGGGGTTGTCCCGGTCCCGGGAATCATACAGGAAGATGCCCTCCAACTGCTGGCCCACGGCCACCACCCGGCTCGCATAGATCACCAGCCCCTTGAATTCGGTGTTGAAGACCTGTTCCTGGATGCCCAGATCCGCCCGGCGGCGGACCACGTCGCTTAAAAGGGCCTGGGTCTGCCGCCGGGCCCAGGGCGCCCCATACACGGTCAGCACCAAGGTGAGGGCGGCCACCGCCAGGGAAAAGGCCAGCAGCGGCGCCAGCAGCTGGCGGTAGCTGAGGCCGGAGACCTTCAGGGCGATGATCTCGTGGTCCACGGTGAGGCGCATCAGGGCCAGCATGATGCCCACCGTGCCGGCCATGGGCAGGGTGAAGATGAGCAGGTAGGGCAGAAGATAGACGCAGGCCCGGAGGATGTCCCCCAGACCGATGCCTTTGACCACGATCAGCTGCACCAGACGCATCAGACGGCCGGAAAAGACGATGGTGGTGAAGGCGAACAGGCTCACCACAAAAGGGTGCAGGATCTCCGTCAGGAGGTAGCGGTAGAGGATGCGGGGCATGGAGGCCGGCACGGGATGACGTCGGTAACGGGTTGACTCGGGGGATATGGCCCCAACCCCCGCCCGATCGGCGTTATGGTGAGGGCGGAATATGGAGCCGTAGGTCATTGTGCCGTAAATGCCAGCAAATGACAATCCTTGAAGCGCGCCACCTCCTGCCAGGCGCCCGGCAGCCGCTGGCTGAGCGCGGCCTGATCCCCCCGCCGGACCAGGAACAGCACCTGCGGCTGCGTCCGGGCCAGGTGCGTTACCTCCTCCCAGCTCCGGAGCACCCAGGCGGCCTCCGGTCTGAGGCTGAGGCCGAACTCCAGCTCCCCCGTGAACTGGAAGAGATAAAAGGGCCGGCGCAGGTAAAAGGACAAGGCCTGGGAGTAAACCCGGACGCCCACCACCGGGGCCTCCGGGGGCACCCGGGCCGCCGCGGCCAAGCCGGCCTCCCGGGGGGAACGGTAGGTGCTGATCAGCCCCAGGATCAGGGCGGCGGTGAGGGCCAGGATCGCGGCTCCCAGCCCCAGGGGCCACCGGCGGCGACAGAGCAGGGCCAGGGCGGCTCCGGCCACCCCCACCCCGATGGGCAGGGGGAGAGCCTCGCCCAGGCCGGCGGTTTTGGCCACCTCCCGGGCCCAGGCCGCCGGCATCCAGATGTACAACCCCGCGGCCAGAAGCCCGATCCCCAGCCAGGCGGCAATCCCCACCGTGAGGGCCCGGTCCGGCCAGCTCAGGGCCAGGGCCCGGCCCAGGAGCAGGGCCAGGGGCAACAGCGCCGGCAGAATATAAGGCGCCAGTTTCCCCTGGGAGAGGCTGTAAAACCCGAGGATGGCCCCGCCCCACAGCAGGAGGAAGCGGCCCCGGGGGTCGGCCCAGGCCCGGGAAGCCAGCACGGCCCCGGGAAGGAGGGGCGTCCAGGGCAGCAGGGCCGCCAGGAGCACCGGCAGGTAATAATAAAAGGGTTCCGGATGAATGGGTGCGGTGGCGAAGCGGCCCACGTGGTGATCCCAGAAAAAATAGCGGGGAAATTCCGGGATGGACAGGCTCACCCAGAAAAACCACGGCAGGCTGAGGGCCGCGCACAGCAGGAGACCCCCGGGGGACAGCCAGAAGGTCCACCGCCGGCGCCTCTCCCCCAGGCTGACGCCCCCCAGGATGAGGACCGCCAGCACCAGGGCCACGGGACCCTTGGTGAGCACCGCCAGGGCCAGGGACGCATAAGCCGGCAGCAGCAGGCCCCGGCGCTCCTCCTCATAGGCCAGATAGCCCCAGGCCACGGCGGCATTAAGGAACAGGGCCAGGGTCATGTCCAGGGTGAGGAGGCGGCCCAAAGCCACATAGCCCCCGCAGGTGGCCAGGACCAGGGCGGCCCAGAAGCCGGCGGCCTCCCCCCACCAGCGCCGGCCCAGGGCATACGCCATCAGCACCCCGGCCACGGCGGAGAGGGCCACCGGCAGGCGGGCGGCAAACTCCGTCAGCCCGAACAGCAGGAAGCTCATGGCGATGAGCCAGGTCACCAGGGGGGGCTTTTCCAGATAAGGGACGTCATTTAGGTGGGGGAGGAGCCAGTCCCCCAGGACCGCCATCTCCCGGGCCATCTCGGCATAGCGGCCTTCGTCCGGATCCATGAGCCCCGCCGCGCCCAGCCGCCAGAAGAACACCCCCAGCGCCGTGGCCACCACCACCGCCAGGCGCACCCGGGCTCCTGAGGGGGCGACGGTCAGTCCGAAGAGGGGGCGGGACAAGGAGGTCATGCTGCGGGAAAATTCTGCCGGAAAGGGGTGCCGGCTCCGCCTTAGCTTCCAGGAAAACTGCGACATTGTCAAGATGGTCCCTGTGGCCCGGTTGTTGCACTTACCCCCAGGGAAGGCCGGCCGCCGGAGAGGGCCGGGTAACCGGTGGAGGGGGCACAGGCATGCACATCGGCCGCCACTCAGTCATTTCACCCCAGGCCATCATCGAGGAGCCGGAAAACGTGGTCATCGGCGACCACGTGCAGATCAAAGCGGGGGTAGTCCTGCGTCCGGAGACCGGCTTCATCGTCATCGGCAATCACGTGGTCATCAATCACTACACGGTCATTCATGCCAAAGGCGGGGTGGAGATCGGCGACTGGTGCATCATCGCCCCGCACTGCGGCCTCTACGCCCAGAACTACAGCTTCGATTCCTTCGACCGGCCCATCACCCTGCAGCCCAACTCCGGCCGGGGCATCACCCTGATGGGCGACAACTGGCTGGGGGCCGGGGCCATCATCCTGGACGGCGTGACCCTCGGTAAAGGCACGGTGGTGGGGGCCGGCGCAGTGGTGACCCGATCCTTCCCCATGGCCAAGGTCATCGCCGGCAACCCGGCCCGGATCATCAAAGACCGGGCCCCCCGGGACACCTGGGATTTCCGTACCTCAGAGCGCTGCTCGGTGGATCTTACCCCCGAGCCCTACTGGGAATACATCCGGCGCCGGGCGGAGTTCGGTCTTGGCCACCTGAGGCCCGGCGACACCGTCCTGGACCTGGGGTGCGGCGAAGGGTATCTCACCCAGCTCTTCAGGGAGCAATGCGGCCGGATCATCGGGGTGGATTACAGCGAGGAGGCGGTGTTCCAGGCCCGGGAGCGCTACGGCCTGGATTGCCGCCAGATGAGCTGCACCGCCCTGGATTTTCCGGACCAGTCCTTTGAGGTGGTCACCTGCTTTGAGCTTTTGGAGCACCTCACCCGGCTGCAGGCCCGGCGCACGGTGGCGGAGATTTACCGGGTGCTGAGGCCCGGGGGCCGGCTGGTGGGCTCCACGCCCCTGAAAGACGGCAGCGGCTCCCCGCCCGCCACCTATGCCCATATCCACGAATACACCCCGGCGGAACTGCGGGCCCTGCTGCGTCCCTTCCCGCAGGTGGAAATCGCCGGCAACTTTTTCCTGGCGGTAAAAGGCTGAAACCGGAGGCGATTCATGAACGTCCTGTTGGCCACCTCCGCGGCGCCGTCGCAGACCCCCTTCTCCACCACCGAAAAGCGCCCGCCCCTGGGCCTGGGCTTTCTCATTTCGGTGCTGCGCCAGGCCGGGCACCGGGTCTTTTTCATCGACAATTATCTCAAACCCAGCAATTTCCTGGAGACGGACTATCTCTGGCGGCATGACATCGAGGTGGTGGGCCTGTACGCCAACACCATCTGTTTCCGGGACACCCGGCGCATGCTCTGGCGCCTGGAATATCTGCGCCAGACCGGCCGTTGGCGGGGAAAGATCATCGTGGGGGGCCCCCACGCCGCGGTGGCCCCGGAGACCATCCCCGAGTTTGTGGATCATGTGGTGCAGGGCGAAGGGGAGGGGGTCATCCTGGAGGTGGTGGAAGGCCGGGACAGCCGCCGTCTCATCCGGGCCCCCCGCCTGGAGAACCTGGACGACCTGCCCCGGCCCGCCTGGGATTATTTCATTCATCAGCCCTACAACTGGACGGGGGACTGGTTTCCCGGGGCGCCGGTCTTCACCCTCAACACCAGTCGGGGCTGTCCCTACGCCTGCACCTTCTGCTCCGTGGGCTCCGTCTGGGGCCGCAAGTACACCTGCTTCAGCGCTGAGCGGATCGTGGCCGACATTGAATACCTGGTGCACACCTACGGCGCCCAGGGCATCTATTTCCGGGAGGACAATTTCACCGTCAACCGGGAGCGCACGGAAACCTTCTGCCGCCTTTTGCTGCAAAAGGGCCTGAAGATCACCTGGGCCTGCGAAACCCGGGTGGACGCCCTGGACCGGGAGCTTCTGGCCCTGATGCAGCGGGCCGGGCTGGCGGGCCTCTATTTCGGGGTGGAAAGCGGCTCCCCCGCGGTTCTGGAGCGTCTCCACAAGGGCATCACGGTGGAGCAGATCCGCACCGCCTTCCGCTGGTGCCGGGAGCTGGGCCTGCGCACCGCGGCCAGCGTCATTGTGGGCACCCCCGGAGAGGAGCCCCGGGATCTGGAGCTGACCCGGGCCCTTCTGGCGGAGATTCAGCCCACCGTCACCTGGTACAACGTCTTTGTGGGGATTCCCACCAGCCGCCTCTACCGCCAGGTGCTGGAAAAGAAGGAGTATGATTTCATCGATGACCGGGGTCTGGTGTATCTGCCCGGACACAACGACCGGGTGCGGCAGTTTTACGGCGGCGGGTGGGATGCGGGGGTGCCCCTGCGCCGGGAGCCCGACGGCCGCCTTGCGGACCCGGGAGTCAGCGTGGTAATGGCCGTGCACAACGGCGCCCTGTATCTCAAGGAGGCGGTGCAGAGCATCCTGAACCAGACCTACCCCCAGTTTGAGTTCATCATCGTGGATGACGCCTCCACCGATGCCACCCCACAACTTCTGGAGGAATTCACCGACTGCCGCATCACGGTGCTCCGCAATCCCACCCGGATAGGGCTGACCGCCTCCCTCAACCGGGGTATCGCCCAGGCCCGGGCCCCTTATATCGCCCGCATGGACGCCGACGATCTCTCCCTCCCCGAGAGGCTGGCCTGCCAGCGGCAGTTTCTGGAGGAGCACCCCGACTGTGCCCTGGTGGGGAGCCCTTACTATCTGATGGACGAAAGGGGGCGCCTCACGGGGCTGGTGCCGGTCCTCACCGACCCGGAGGAGCTGCGGGCCGGGTTGATGGAGCAGAACTGGTTCGGCCACGGCAGCGTCATGGTGCGCCGCCAGGCCCTGCTGGAGGTGGGGGGCTACAACGAGCGCTATGCCTACGCCCAGGACTACGACCTGTGGCTGCGGCTGGCGGAGCGCTATCAGGTTGCCAATCTCCCGGAGCCCCTTTACTGCTGGCGGAAAAGGGAGGAGGGCATCTCCCAGGCCCGGCGGGCGGAGCAGGAGCATTTCGCCCGGCTGGCCCGCCGGGAGGCGGCGGCGCGGCGGCAGCTCCCCGCCCCCCCGGCAACCGCCGCACCAGAACCCCCGGCGGCCGCCCCTCCGCCCGAGCCTCCTTTGATCTCCGTCATCGTGCCCACCTACAACCGCCCCCAGATGCTGGTGGAGGCGGTGGAGAGCATCCTGCACCAGACCTACCCCCGGGTGGAGATCATCGTGGTGAACGACGGCGGGGTGGAGGTGGAGAGCCTGGTGGCCTGGCTGAACCGCACCGGCACCCTCACTTACGTCCGCCATGACCGCAACCGGGGGCTGGCCGCGGCCCGCAACACCGGCCTGCGCCTGGCCCGAGGGAAGTACATCGCCTACCTGGACGATGACGACCTCTTCTATCCGGAGCATGTGGAGACTCTGGTGACGGCGCTGGAGCAGAGCCGCTTCCGGGTGGCCTACACCGATGCCTGCCAGGCCGCCAGAATCCGGGACCGGGGCCGTTGGGTGACGGTGAGCCGGGAGGTCTGCCTCTCCCATGACTTTGACCGGGACAGCCTCCTGGTGCAGAACCTCTTCCCGGTCCTCTGCGTCATGCATGAGCGGGCCTGTCTGGAGGACGTGGGCCTCTTTGATGAAACCCTCACCAGCCACGAGGATTGGGACCTGTGGATCCGCCTGGCCCTGAAGGAGGAGTTCCTTCACATCAGAAAGGTGACGGCGGAGTATTCCTGGTGCGGCGACGGCAGCACCATGACCAGTCGGATCCCTGAGGATTTTGTCCGCACCCTGAAGCTCATCCATGACCGCTATGCCCCTTATGTGGCGGACAGGCCGGAGCTGAAGGAACGCCAGCGGCGGTTCCTGACGGAGGTGCTGGCCCGGCCGGGGATGTCCCCGCCGCCGGAAAAGACCTCTGCCGTGGCGCCCAAGGAGCCGGTGGCGCCCTCCCTTCCACCCGCCGGCCCTGGGCAAGCCTCCGGCTCTCCCCCGGAGGCCCCTCCGGGGTCCGCGGCCGCCCCGCCGCCGGTGTCCATCATCATTCCGGTGTACAACCACCTGGAGCTCACCCAGGATTGCCTGAATTCCCTGTGGGAGCACACGCCGGCCGGGCTTTATGAGCTCATCGTGGTGGACAACGCCTCCACGGACGCCAGCGGCGTGTTTCTGGCGCAGCAGGCCGCAGCCGGCCGGCTGAAACTCATCAGCAACGACGCCAATCTGGGCTTCTCCCGGGCCTGCAATCAGGGGGCCAGGGCCGCCCAGGGCGAGTTTCTCCTCTTCCTGAACAACGACACCCGGGTCACCCCGGGGTGGCTGGAGGCCCTCCTGGACACGATCCGGGCAGACGAAACGATCGCCGCGGTGGGGGCCAAGCTCCTCTATCCCGATGACTCGGTGCAACATGCCGGGGTGGTCTTCAATCGCGAGGGCAGGGTGTATCATTTGTACCGCTATCTGCACCGGGACCATCCGGCGGTGAATAAGGTGCGGGAATTCCAGGTGCTGACCGCCGCCTGTCTTGTGGTGCGGCGCGCCGCCTTTTTGGCGGTGGGCCTCTTTGATGAAAACTTCCTCAACGGCTTTGAGGATGTGGATCTGTGCCTGCGGCTGAGGGAGGCGGGCTGGCGCCTTCTCTACCAGCCCCAGGCGGTGGTCTATCACCTGGAAAGCCAGACCCAGGGCCGCTTTGCCCGGGAGCTTGAGAATTGCCGTTATTTTCGCAGCAAATGGCAGGGCCGGCTGGTCCCCGATGATGAAAGCTACTACCGGGAGGACGGCCTGCATCTGGAGTGGGTGCGGGATGCCCAGGGCCGCCGCCAGGCGGTGCTGCATGATATGAACCCCAACCCCTTCCGGGAGGAGGCCCGGGCCCGGCTGGAGCAGGGGGAGCTCCTCCAGGCCCTGGAGTGCTATCAAAAGGCCCTGCGCTTCAACCCCCTGGATCCCCGCCATCACCTGTTGCAGGCGGAGATGGAGGCCGTCCGGGAGATGGCGGCTGCTTCGGCCACGGCCGAGCACGCCTGACAGGGTGTCGAAAAAGGTTATTTGGGGAGGGGGCCAAGAATCACAGACCCCTGCCCCTCCCCCAAACCCCCTCCCCCCACCCTATAAATGGGATCGGGCTTCGCCTAACTGGCAAAATCCGGCTGCCTCATCCCACCAGATTTCGGAAAGGGGTGTTTTTCAACCGCCTGCTAAAGGTCGGTAGAGGGAAAGGCGGAGGGAGAGACCCGACAGTGCGGCGGACAGGCGGGGATTGGTCCCCCGGCTGGTCGGTTAACGCCTCGCCCTGGGGCAGGGAGCCCCGGAGGTGCAGGCCCGTCCTGCCGTAGGCCCTGGCGCCCGGCGCCCCCCCGGGGATTGCCTGCCGGTTGCGCCCTTTGGGATGCGGCTCCGAAAGTTGGGGTCCTGTCTCCTCCTTTTCCCACCGGCCCCCGACTCCGGGGCGGCCCCTGCCGTGCTTTCCCGGGCGCGCCCCGAGGCCTCTCCCGCCCCCGTTTCGCTTGTCAAGCCGAGCAGTTTATTATATATTTGGGCGGTCCGGGGGAGCCACAGGTCCCCCCGGGTTGCCCGCCCCCGGACATTCCCCTGGCGCTCCCGGGAAAGGGGGAATCATCCGGGAGTGAGGGGCGGAGACACCCTCCCCTTGGGCTTCCCGGAGCCCGCCTCGGATCGACTTCCCTGCACGGCGCCGGGGCGGCAGCCCCCGGGGGTTCCCGGGAGCCAAATTTCTTGATGGTGGTGAACGATGACCCAGGAGCATCCCTCCCCCCGGGGCCGGACCTCATGGCCCGAGGGGGACTGGTTTCTGGACCGGGGCAGCCCCGCAGATCTCATCGCCTACGAGCGCCAGGAAGTCCTGGTGCGGGGCCGCACCGCCTTCCAGGAGTATGAAATCTTCACCAGCTCCATCTTCGGGAAGGTGCTGGTGCTGGACGACCGGGTGCAGTCCGCCTCCCGGGATGAATTCATCTACCACGAGGCCCTGGTGCAGCCGGTGATGGTGTCCCATCCGGACCCCCGGCGGGTGATGATCATGGGGGGCGGGGAGGGGGCCACCCTGCGGGAGGTGCTGCGCCATCAATGCGTGACCGACGCGGTGATGGTGGATATCGACGCGGAGCTGGTGGAGGTGTGCAAACAATGGCTGCCCAGCTTCCACCAGGGGGCGTTTGACGATCCCCGCACCCGTCTGGTGGTGGCCGACGCTCGGGCCTGGCTGGCGGAGCAGCCCGACGGTGCCTTTGATGTGATCATCGTGGATCTGCCCGAACCCTTGGAGGCCGGCCCGGCCCTGAAGCTCTTCACCCGGGAGATGTACGCCCTCATCCGCCGGAAACTGACTCCCGGGGGGTTGATGTCGGTACAGTCGGGCTCCGCCGGGGTGGCGGGACAGCTCATGCCCGACCTCTATTGCACCCTGAGGGCGGTCTTTCCCCGGGTGATGCCCTATGTGGCCTTTGTCTCCAGCTTCATGGACCTCTACGGCTTCCATGTGGCCGGGGGAGAAGGTTTCCTCTGGCCGGGACCGGAGGAGGTGGCGGCCCGTCTGGAGCAGCGGGGGGTCACGGGCCTGCAGTGGTTCAGCCCTGACTATTCGGTGGCGGTGGGCCGTCTGCCCCTCTATCTCGCCCGCCGGCTGGAGGAGGAGGGCCGCCTGCTCACCGATGAGCAGCCCTTCGGGCCCCGGCGCCCGGGAGAGCGCGTCTTTTACTGACCCGGGTATCCTGAGGAGGGATTTTTCCCGGGGCCGCAAGTCCCTGGAGGGCGGCCCGGGAAGGTGGTACAGACTATGGCCAGGAAAGTGGGAGTCTATGTGGACTCCATGAACATCATGCGCAGCGGCGGCTACGGCATGCGCTACGAGGTGGTGCGCCGGCTGGCGGACCAGGAAGGCGAGGTGCTGCGCCTCAATGCCTACGTGGCGGTGGATGAAGAGCGGGCCGCCTCCGACCCCACCTACAAGAGCACCCTGAACTTTATCCTGACGCTGCGGGATCTGGGCTTCAAGGTGGTGGAAAAGCCCATCCGCTGGTTCACGGATGAATCCGGCCGCACCTACGGCAAGGCCAATCTGGACATGGAGATGGCCCTGGACATCATCTCCCAGTCCGACCGCCTGGATGTCATCTTTCTGTTCACCGGGGACGGGGATTTCTGCAGCGTGGTGAACATCGTCCAGGCCAAGGGCTGCCGGGTGGAGCTGGTGGCCTTCAACAATGTCTCCGGCCGCCTGAGACGGGAGGTGGACCTGTTCCTCCCCGGCTATCTCATCCCCAATCTCCTGCCCACGGCGCAGGCCGAGGCCGGGGCCCCCGCCTGGGGGGAGCCCGGCAGCCGGGTCCGGGGGGTGTGCACCAAGTTCTTTCAGGACCGGCACTACGGTTTTCTGAGGTTTATGCATTCCCTGGGCAAATTCTGGGTCACCGACACCCGCCTGGAGGAATCCCCCTACAGCTCGGTGTTTTTCCTGGAAAAGGATCTGCCTCGGGGGGTGTCACCGGAAAACCTCCCCAGCCGGGATTACATCCTGGAATTCACCCTGAACGAAACGGAAAAGGGGCTGGTGGCCGGCGACATGGAGCTGATCTACAAATACTGAGTCATGACCCCGGGGGCGGGGGTCTGGGCCTCAGGTTTTTCCGGGCCCGGACCGATCAGGGGGGAGGGGGGCGGAGCGGTTTTCCCCCATCCGGGCCGGCCCCTGGGAAAGGAGAGGAGATGCGGGTTCTGTTTGTGGCTTCCGAGGCGGTGCCCTTCGCCAAAACCGGCGGCCTGGCGGATGTCATCGGCGCCCTGCCCCGGGCCCTCATGGAGCTGGGGCTGGAAGTGCGGGTGCTCATGCCCGCCTACGGCCCGGTGAAACAGGGCAAAATCCCCCTGCAGGTGGCGGCCGAGGACCTGGAAGGACGCCTGGGCTTCCAGCCTCTGTCCTTCTCGGTGCTCGCGCCCGCCGAAGGCGACCATCCCTTTTGGTTCGTGGAGCGGGATGAGTTTTTTGAGCGCAGCCAGCTGTACGGCACCCCCAAAGGGGATTACTTCGACAACCTGGAGCGCTTCGCCTTTTTCTGCTCCACCGTGCCGGCCTGCTGCCAGGCGATGGGGTTCCGGCCGGAGGTCATCCACTGCCACGACTGGCAGGCGGCCCTGGTGCCGGTCTATCTGCGGCACCGCTGGAGGAATACCCCCCTGGCCCACGCCAAGACCCTCCTCACCATCCACAATCTGGCCTATCAGGGGCTGTTTCCCAAGGAGAAATTCCCCCTCCTGGGGCTGGACTGGTCCCTCTTTACCATCGACGGCCTGGAGTTTTACGACCAGATCAATCTCCTCAAGGGGGGGATCGTCTTTGCCGACGCCATCAGCACCGTCAGCCGGGGCTACAGCAAGGAGATCCAGACCCCGGAGTTCGGCTACGGCCTGGAGGGGGTGCTCCAAAGCCGGGCCGAGGCCCTCTTCGGCATCGTCAATGGGGTGGACTACCGGGATTGGGACCCCGCCACCGACCCCCTCATCCCTCATCACTACACGGCGGAGGATCTGAGCGGCAAGGTCAAGAACAAGATGGCCCTGATGGCCGCCTTCAACCTGGACCTCCGGCTGGCCAACCAGCCGCTGTTCGGCATCATCTCCCGGCTGGCGGACCAGAAGGGTTTTGACCTGGTGGCCCAGGTGCTGCCGGAGCTCATGGCCCGGGACCTGCCGGTGGTGATCCTGGGCACCGGTGAGGAGAAATACCACCGCTGGCTGGCCCAGGAGGCGCCCAAATACCCCGGCAAACTGGGGGTGAAGATCGCCTTCGACAACGCCTTGGCCCACCTCATCGAGGCGGGGGCCGACATGTTCCTCATGCCCTCCCGCTATGAGCCCTGCGGCCTCAATCAGCTCTACTCCCTCAAGTACGGCACCGTGCCGGTGGTCAGGGCCACCGGCGGGCTGGCGGACACGGTGGCGCCGGTGGATGTGAAACAAGGCACCGGCACCGGCTTCCTCTTCCGGGAGTATTCCGCCGAGGCCTTCATCCGGGCCATCAACGAGGCGGTGGCGGCCTTTCGGGACCGGGAGCTGTGGCAGAAGATCATGCGCAACGGCATGGCCCAGGACTGGTCCTGGAAGGCCTCGGCCCGGGAATACCTGACCCTGTATGAGCGCCTCCTGTCCGGGTGAGATCGCAGGGGGGACCGGAAGGGCTCAAGATCCCTGAGTCATGGAGGCGGAGCGGCAAGCCGGGGCGTAAGTCGCAGGGGGCGGACCGGGAGGTCTCAAAAACCCTGGGCACGCTGACGCCGGCCCCACCGGGTAACGCGGCGGGCGTCCCCCGGCAAGGGCGGGGGAGGGGCGGGCCAGGGCGAGGCGCCGCCCTCCGTTGACCAGGAGGGCATGGGGTCAGAGCCAACGGGCGCCGGCGCCACCGCCCCGTCTGGGCGTCGGGACCAGAGGACCCGGAGGGCAGGCGGTGAGAGGCCATCACGTTCGGCGCGATGCCGCCGGCCTGCCCTGGCCACCGGTTGCCCCGGCCTGAGGCGGCCAGGCCCTCCCGGTACGTCCCCCGCTGCCCCTGCCTGGGGTGCCCGCGGTGGCCAAGGAGGGCGCCCGGAAAGGCCTGGGGCCCTCCGGTTTCTCCCGCCCGGTCTTCTTTATCCCGGGTCTGGTGCCCTTACCGTTTCAGGGCCAGGACCTCCTCCATCATGTTATTGGTGGTGGTGATGATGCGGGAGTTGGCCTGGAAGGCCCGCTGATACAGGATCATGCGCACGAATTCATTCCCCAGGTCCACGTTGGACTGCTCCAGGGAGTTGGAATTGATGCGCCCCAGACCGTTGTTGCCCGGCGCCCCGGTGAGGGGCACCCCGGAATCCTGGGTTTCGGTGTAGAGGTTGCTGCCTTCCCGGCGCAGTTTGCCCGGCGCGTTGAAGCGGGCCAGGGTGAGCTGGTAGTGGGGAATGATCTGGCCGTTGGAGTAGTGCCCGGTGATGATGCCTTCGTTGTTGATGGAGATGCGCTGCAGAAAGCCCGGCCCGTATCCATCCTGGGAGGCGTAGTTGGTCACCGAGCTGGCGGCATACTGGGTGGTGCTGCCGCCGCTGGTGTTGCGCAGCTCCAGGTTGACGTTGCCGATATTGTAGGCGTTGAGGTTGATGGCGTAGAGGCCGCCGGAGACCATGGTGCCGTTCTGGTCGAAGACCATGTCCGAGGGGCCGCCGCCGCCCTGATCGGTGATGAGGGCGGTGATATCGGTGCCGTCCAGGGCGGCGCTCAGGGTCCAGGTGTTGTCGGCGCTCTTGGTGAAGGTGGTGGTCAGGGTGCGCAGGTTGCCCAGCCGGTCATAGAGGCTGAGGGAGGTGGAATAGAAGGCCCCGGGGTCGGCATTGGCATCCAGGTTCAGCACCATCTCCACCGCCGAGGAGGCCCGGGGGGCGGCGTAATTCTGACTGATGGTGATATCCGTGTCCACCCCGGTGGGGGTCTTGGAAACGGGGTCGATGAGCTTGCCCTGCACCCGGTAGCCGTGGGCGTTGATGAGATAGCCGTCCTTGTCCAGGGAGAAATTGCCGTCCCGGGTGTAAAAGAGGCTGCCGCCCAGGGGGTCCCGGACGATGAGGAAGCCGGTGCCGGTGATGGCCACGTCCACGTCATCGGCGCTGGTCTCCAGGGAGCCCTGGGCCCAGACGGTGGAGATGTCGGAGATGCGGGAGCCCCGCCCCACCTGGCCCGGTCCGGAGCCGGTGGACACCAGCTGGGCCATGAGATCCTCAAAATGGACGCTGCTGTACTTGAAGCCGACGGCGTTCAGGTTGGCAATGTTGTCGCCCACCACGGTCATGGCCTCGCCGTAGCTGTTGAGGCCGCTTAAGCCGCTGTACATGGCGGTGGAAAGTGACATGGACCCCTCCTTGCTGCCAAAATGGGGGTCGGCATGGCTGCCGCCCCGCCCTCTGAGCCCCTTCAGGCGGCTCAGTTCGCTCCCACCGAGATGATGTTGTCCACCAGGACGGGCCGGCCGTCCACCTTGACCCAGACGCCGCCGGAGTCCTGATAGACCTCCTGCACCGTGCCGGTGAAGTAATTGGTCACCTCCAGCCCCGTCCCCTGGCGGTCCACCGCCCGCACCTGGTAGGAGTAGCTGCCGTCGGCCACGGTCTTGCCCTGGGAGTCCTTGCCGTCCCAGGTGAACTGCCGGAGACCCGCGGCCTGGCTCCCCAGCTCCAGGGTGCGGATGGTTTTGCCGGAGGCGTCGAAGATGGCGACGGTGACCTGCCTGGCGTCCTGGGGGAGCTGATAGGAGGCGCTCACCCCCCGGCCGCCGGAGATGGTGAGGGCGTTGCCCACGCCCCGCACGGTCTTGCCCAGGAGCGCCACGCCCCGGGACATACCCAGGGAGTCCGCCAGATGCTGCACTACCTTGCCCACCGCCACCAGGTTGGTGTTGGCGTTGAGCTGCTGCTCCAGGGAGCTGAACTGCGCCAGTTGGGCCACGAAGTCCTTGGGGTCCTCCGGCGCCATGGGGTCCTGGAAACGCAGCTGGGTGACCAGCAGTTTGAGGAAGTCCTCCTTGCCCAAGGTCTTCGCGGGCAGGGTGAACTGGCCCGCCGCGGCCCTGGTGGCGGTATCCGCCGCCGTGGTGCTGACACTCATGGGGTCCTCCTGTCCCTCCTCCGGGGCATCTTCCCGGAGGGTGGTGGGGTTTTTCCGGTGGCCTTCGCCCGGGTCCCCGGCGGCGCCCGGCGGGCGAAGTCAACATTTCTTCATGCGGCCGAGGCCAATTAAATGCCCCGTTTCCCCAGATCGCCCGGAATAAAGACCTTCTGCCTCCCCTTTCCTTAGCCCCTGTTCCCTCAGATCGCCCGGAATCAGGACCTGCCCCGCTCCCCAAACCTGCCAGTGAGACGCGCCCCCGCTCTTCCCGGGCCATCCACCAGACCCGTCCTCGGTGCCCCCAGGCCGCCGGCAGGATCTATCCCCGTTCCCTCCCCAATAAAGTGGATGTGTTTGCCGTTTCCTCAGATCGCCCGGAATCAGGACCTGCCCCTTCCTTTGACCGACGGAAGGGAAGGTATTTCTCCAGCCGCCGGTCAGGCCACCACATCCACCCCCCGGGGCCCCCGGGGGCGGGAGGCGTGGTGGTGAGGGGAGCCGTCCTCCGGGCGCCGGAAGCCCGACCGGCCGCCGGGGGTGGCAGCGGCCACCGCCGTGCCGGGGAGGGGGGGCATCTGCACCTGGAACTGGCTGAGGATGAGCCCCTGGCGGGAGAGGGCCTGCACCAGTTGCTCCACCTGCGCCTGGGCCAGCTCCGCCACCTCCGGCCGGGAGACCAGGGCCTGCACCAGCAGCCGCTGGCCCTGCAGCTCCAGGGTGAGCTCCACCCGGCCCAGCTCCGGGGGGCTGAGGGTGAGACTCACCTGGGTCCGGCCCGGCTGCAGGTGCTGCAGGACCGTATTTTCAATCTGCGACCAGACGGCCTGGCGCCAGGCGGGATAAGCCTGTGCCGGACCGGGCGGGCCTCCCGGGAAGGGGACCATAACGGGCGGTAATTCCTGGGCCGCCGCGGCGTAAGCGCCCTCCGGACCGCCCGGGGCAGGGGAGGGCGTCGGGTGACCGGCAAAGGACGGGTTTCCGGTCCCCTGCTCCGCGGACCGCTCTTCCCCCCCGGTTTGCCGGGGCAGGGGCTCCACCTGCAGCCGGGCCGGCAGGTACAGGGGTTTGGGGCTGTCCTGGGCCGGCGGCGGCTCCGGCTCCGGGGCCAGTTTCAGGAGGCGGGCTCGGAGCTCCGCGGTGGAGCCGGGACTCACCCCGCCCCAGAGGCGGGCCACCATCTCCTCCGAGAGTCCGGCCTGCCGCAAGAGCCCCGCCCAGGCCTCCGCGGCCCGGTGCGGGTCCGGCTCCAGGCGCTCCGCCAGCCCCCGGGCCAGCTCCTCCGGGGTTTGGGGGGCGTCCTGCTCCCCCGGGGGGTTCTGCAGCAGCCGCCACACCTGCGCGAGGGGGATGCCGGTGGCAGCGGATTCCTCCAGGCGGGCCAGCTGGTCCGGGGAAACCCCCAGGAATTGCAAGGCCGCCTTCAGGTCCGGCCAGGCCTCCGCCGGGAGCTGCAGCTTCTGCCACAGCTGCCGCCAGGCCGGGGGCGTCGGCGAGCCGGCGCCGGCAGCCTCCCGGGGGGTGTGGGCCTGAAGCCACAGGGACCGCACCTGCTCGGGGGTCAGGCCATGGTCCGCCGTCCCGGGATGCCACAGCAGGCGGGCGGCCTGTTCGGAGCTCAGGCCCGCGGCCGCAAGCAGGAGCTGGGCCTCCGGCCGCCGTTCCCCGGGGATTTTCACTCCGCCGCCGGGGGATGCGGCCAAAAGCTCCAGGAGCTCCGCCAGCACCGCCGGCTCTCCCGGGGGGCCAGCTCCGGGGCCTTTCTCCCGCCCTCCCGCCAGCTCCGGGAAAAACTCCCGGACCTCCGCCAGGCTCACCCCCTGCTCCTGCACCTGGGGCCGGGCCAAAAATTCCTGCACCCGCGTCGGTGGCACCCCGGCGGCGGTCAGGCGTTGAGCCAGCTCCGGGATCCTTTCCGGCGGAATGACCGCCTCTGCCGCGCCCAGGGATGACGACGGGTCCGGCCGCCGGCGCCCGGGGCGCACCATCTCGGCCGAGGGGCGCCTCTGGGGCCCCGGGGGGCCGGGCCGGCTGTCCTGCAGCCTGGCCGGGGCGGTTCCGGTTTTGCCTTGCTTGTGGAGGTGCTGCAGCAGGCGGCCCTGAAAACAGGCCTGGAAGAGATCCGGGGCCGGGCGGGCGGCGCCCTGGGCCCTCCGGGGGCTGGCGGGGGTGGGACAGATGACGGCGGCGCTTCCGGCATGCATCGGCGGGGGCTCCTTGCCCGATCAGGTCAGCCAGGAACAGAGCAAAGGACATGCCAGAGGCCGCAGATCGAGAAATGTCAATTATCTCAAGGAAATAGCCGTATGGCGCCCCCGGGGGTTCCCGGGTAGCGGCAAAAACTGCCGCCCGCAGGAAAAGCGCCCGGGAGGGGCCGGCCGTCCCGGCCGCTTCCTTGCCCTGGCCGGGCCCTTGGGGGTAAAATGAAATGAACCACCGGATGGCTCAGGCGGTGAAGGCTGGGTCTGGGGGCAGCCGCCCTGGCGGGCTCCCCTCCCGATGTCCTTCCCCCTGGCCAGGGATGGGGGGAACAGGGAGTGGGCGCACAGGCCGTGACCCCTGTTCCCCCTCTCCGTCACGCCATAGGAGGCTGTCAATGATTCCCCGGCGCCAAAGTCGGGCGATTTGGGTGGGATCGGTGCAGGTGGGGGGCGGCGCGCCCATCTCGGTGCAGTCCATGACCAACACCGACCCCCATGATGTGGCCGCTACCCTGGCCCAGGTGAGGCGCCTGGCGGCCGCAGGCTGCGATCTGGTGCGCCTGGCGGTGCCCGACCGGGAGGCGGCGGCGGCCTTGGGGGAGGTGAAACGGCACAGCCCCGTGCCCCTCATTGCCGACATCCACTTCAATTATCGGCTGGCCCTGGCGGCCCTGGAGGCCGGGGCCGACTGCATCCGCATCAATCCCGGCAACCTGGGGGGCGCGGAGAAGACCCGGGTGGTGGTCCGGGCCTGTCAGGAGCGGGGTGTGCCCCTGAGGCTGGGGGTGAACGCCGGCTCTCTGGAGGCGGACATCCTGGCCCGCCACGGCGGCCCCACCGCCGCCGCCTTGGTGGAGAGCGCCCGGCGCTGGGTGCGCCAATTTGAGGACTGGGGCTTTTTTGATTTCAAGATTTCCCTCAAATCCTCCGATGTTCTGGTGACGGTGGCGGCCTACCGGCAGCTGGCGGCGGAGGTGGATTATCCCCTGCACCTGGGGGTAACGGAGGCGGGGGGCCTCATCGCCGGCACGGTGAAATCGGCCCTGGGGATCGGCCTGCTGTTGGCCGAGGGCATCGGCGACACCCTGAGGGTCTCCCTCACCCGGGACCCGGTGGAGGAGGTGCGGGTGGGCTTTGAGATCCTTAGGGCCCTACACCTGAGGGAGCGGGGGGTGGAGATCATTTCCTGCCCCACCTGCGGCCGCTGCCAGATCGACCTCTTCGGGCTGGCGGAGGAGGCGGAGCGGCGGCTCCTCGCCGTGACCCGGCCCCTGAAGGTGGCCATCATGGGCTGCGTGGTCAACGGCCCCGGGGAGGCCCGGGAGGCGGACGTGGGCATCGCCGGGGGCAAGGGGGTGGGGGCCCTGTTCAAAAAGGGGGAGCTGGTGCGCCAGGTGCCGGAAGAGGAGCTCCTGGCGGTCCTGCTCGCCGAAGTGGCCGCCCTGACCGGGGAGAAGATCAGCTGAGACTTTCGGGAGTCACGTCCCGCCCCCGACATGAGGAGGGCGTCCCTGGCAAAAATCAACCTTTTTCCTTGACAGCTGCCGACCTTCGGGTGTATGGCTGGTCAAAAGGGGAGACCAGAGGGAGGGGGATATGCGGAGATCGACTCTTTTGGTGACGGCGCTGCTCCTGGTAGCGATGAGTACCGGCGGAGCCCAGGCCACGGCCGTGGTGACCCCGGTGCAGCCCGACAACCCCTTTGTGGGCGTCATCCGGAATTATACCGCCCGGGACGTGGAGGTCCCTTCCCTGAACAGTATGGGAACCATCACCGTGCCGGCCAAGGGCTGGGTGGAATACCGGGTGTGGTCGGAGCACTTCAATTTCATCGGCTATGTGGACGGTCAACCCTTCCACTGCGAAAAGGTCCAGGTCGACCCCGACAAATACCAGCTCTTCTGCAAGTCCTATGATTTCGTGGTGGAAATCCGCAAGGAGGAACCCCGGGCCCCCAGCAAAAAACTGAAGAAACGCATCAAGAAGCGGAAAGCCTCCCTCCCGGTGGAGCAGGATGTGGGGTAAAGGGGGAGACCGGCAGGAATGAAAAAGGGGCAATCTTCTGCCCCTTTTTGTTTGGACCGGTGGATCTCAGAGGGGGGAGGAGCGGGACCGGACCAAAGGCCGGACATCTGAGATAAAGATGGGGGGAGGGCGGGAAAGAGGGCAGGAGACCGCGATCCCGGGCCCCGTTTTTCATAAGCCCTTTGCCGCCATCTCCGCTCAAAACGCCTTCTTGGTGTCCAGGAGCAGGGTCACCGGGCCGTCGTTGATCAGCCCCACCTCCATCATCTGCCGGAAGCGCCCGGTGGCGGTGCGAATCCCCAGCTCCCCCAGGCGCCGCACCAGCTCCTCATACAGCCTCTCGGCCTGCTCCGGCGGCGCCGCGGCCTCAAAGGACGGCCGCCGGCCCTTGCGGCAGTCCCCCAGGATGGTGAACTGGCTCACCACCAGGGCCTCATAGCCCAGATCCAGAAGGGAGAGGTGCATCAGACGCTCACCCTCAGGGAAGAGGCGCAGGTGGGCCAGCTTCCGGGCCAGGGCCTCCGCGTCCGCCTCGGTGTCGTCCGCCGCCACCCCGGCCAGCACCAGCATCCCCGGGCCGATGCGGGCCACCTCCTCCCCGTTCACCCGCACCCAGGCCTCCTTCACCCGCTGCACCACCGCCCGCATGGCATCCCTCCCTTGGCCAGGATATAATGGAATAAGGCGGCACCATGGCCACCCCAGCGTTCCGCCCCGTCCGGAAGGGAACAGGGCCTGCGACCCTGAAGTCCGCTCCCGGACGCACACTCGGCCTAAGCTATATGACATTCGCCACCTGTGTCAAGACGGCCCTCTTCTCCCTCCGGGTGCACAAACTCCGGAGCTTCCTCACCGCCCTGGGGATCATCATCGGCGTGGGGGCGGTGGTGGTGGTGGTGGCCCTGGGCACCGGGGCCCGCCAGCAGGTGGCCCGGGAGATCGCCAGCGTGGGGGCCAATCTCCTCATGGTGCTTCCCGGGGCCACCACCGCCGGCGGCCTGCGCCTGGGGCTGGGCACCGCGCCCACCCTCACGGTGGGGGACGCCCAGGCCATCGCCCGGGAAATCCCCTCGGTGAAGGCGGTGGCGCCGGTGTGGGGGGAGGTGGCCCAGGTGGTGGCCGGCCCCCGGAACTGGTCCACCATCGTCAACGGCACCACCCCGGAATACCAGGAGGTGCGCCAGGTGGAGATGGAGCTGGGCCGCTTCTTCACCGCCACCGAAGGGGCCCGGGCCGCCAAGGTGGCGGTGTTGGGGGCCACGGTGCGCCAGCAGCTCTTCGGAGCCGCCGATCCGGTGCACCAGACCATCCGCATCCGCAACCAGCCCTTTGTGGTCATTGGGGTGATGGCCCCCAAGGGGCGGAGCGCCAGCGGCCGGGACCAGGATGACGTCATCCTGGTGCCCCTGGAGACCGCCCAGCGCCGCCTCTTCGGCACCGCCCTTCCCGGGGTGGTGCGCTTCATCCTGGTCTCCGCCACCGGCCCGGAGACCCTGAAGACCGCGGAAGAAGAGGTGGACCGCCTCCTGGCCCAGCGCCACCGGGCCCGGCGCTTCATGGAGAAGGACTATTCGGTGGCCAACTTCGCCGAGCTCATGGCCGCCCGGGAAGCCACGGTGCGCACCGTCAGTCTGCTGCTGTGGGCCATCGCCTCCGTCTCCCTGGTGGTGGGCGGCATCGGCATCATGAACATCATGCTCGTCTCCGTCAAAGAGCGCACCCGGGAGATCGGCCTGAGGATGGCGGTGGGGGCCCGCAACCGGGACATCCTCCTCCAGTTCCTCACCGAGGCCGTGGTCCTGAGCCTCACCGGCGGCCTCCTCGGCATTCTGCTGGGAGTGGGGACGGCCCATCTGGTGGGATATTTCATGGACTGGCCCATCGCCACCTCGCCCCTGGTGGGTCTGGCGGCCCTGGGCCTGTCCGCCGCGGTGGGCATCTTCTTCGGCTATTTTCCGGCTCATCAGGCGGCCAAACTGAGTCCCATCGACACCCTGCGGTATGAATGAGAGGCAGGCGCCCGCCTTGCCAACCGGGAGGAAGTGGGCTATTGTGAGGTCCAGTCCCCAAGGAGGGTCACCCCCGGGGCCGCCGGCGCCGGCCCGCCAGCCAGGGGCCGAACAGGGTGGCCAGCCAGACCAGGAGGAGCAGCCGGCCGGCGAGGAGATTGTACTCCTGAAGCATGTCGGCCGGTGTCCGGCCCAGGAGCAGAAGCCCCAGGCCGAACTCAAACAACAGGCTGAGGGCGGTCCAGAAGACGCCGAGGCCCCATAGCTCCCGGTCGGTGTAGGGGCCGGGACGCCAGGTGAGAAAAAGCTCGATGAGGGCATAAATCGCCAGGGCCAGGGTGACGGAGCTGAGGCCGCGGGCAAGGGGGTCCCCCAGCCGGGGGGTGAGCCACAGCTCCCGCAGGGCACCGTTGGCCATGGCCGCGGCCACCATCACCAGCCAGGCCGCACAGGCCGGGATCCACAGTCTGCGATCGGTACGCACGTGCCCACCATAACCCTGAAAGGACCAAAAAGCAACGTTACCGGCATGTGGACCTATCTCCTCAAGCGCCTCCTGCTCATGCCCCCCATGCTCCTGGGGATCACTCTGGTGTCCTTTGTGGTCATCCAGCTGGCACCGGGCACCCCCACCGAGATCCAGACCACCCTTAACCCCAAGGCCAGCCTGGAGGCCCAGCAGCGCCTGCGGGAGCTCTACGGCCTGGATCAGCCTCTGATGGTGCAGTACTGGCGCTGGCTGAAACGGGTGGCGGTGCTGGATTTCGGCCGCTCCTTCTCCCCGGACCGCCGCCCGGTGTGGGACAAGATCCGGGAACGCATCGGCATCACTGTGTCCATCAACCTCCTGGCTTTGAGTCTCATCCTGGTGGTGGCCATTCCCATTGGGGTCCTCTCCGCCACCCGGCCCCACTCCCTTTTTGACCGGGCCACCACCCTGTTGGTCTTCTTCGGCTTTGCCATGCCCGGCTTCTGGCTGGCCCTGCTCCTCATTATGTTCTTCGGGGTGTATCTGGACTGGCTCCCCATCTCGGGGCTCACCTCCCTGCACTTCCGCCAGCTCACCTGGTGGCAGAAGATTCAGGACGTGGCCGCGCATCTGGTACTGCCGGTCATTGTCTCCGCCTTCGGCGGACTGGCGGGCATGTCCCGCTACATGCGGGGCAATATGCTGGAGGTCATCCGCCAGGACTACATCACCACCGCCCGGGCCAAGGGGTTGCCGGAGCGCACCGTGATCTTCAAACACGCCTTGAGAAACGCCCTTCTGCCGGTGATCACCATCCTGGGGCTGTCGGTGCCCGGCCTCATCGGCGGCAGCGTCATCGCCGAGTCCATCTTCGCCATCCCCGGCATGGGGCAGCTCTTTTACGGCGCGGTCATGGCCCGGGATTACCCCCTGGTCATGGGGGAGCTGGTCATCGGCGCGGTGCTGACTCTGTTGGGGAACCTTCTGGCCGATCTGGGCTACGCCCTGGCCGACCCCCGGATCCGGGCCGGCTAGCATGGAATATGGGCCGGGAGGGTCGGGGAGCGTGGACCCTTCTTCCCGACTCCCGAGCCCCGTTGTGCGGTGGGGAGAGGGCCTGGGAGAGGGGGCCCGGGGCCTGCGATTCCCGGCCGCCGCTTCCAGAGGCTGGGGTAAAGTCTCGTATCCATGGGTGGGTCCGTTCCCGGAGGGCGGCTGAGGGTATGCACGGACGGGAATTCTGGCAGCGGTTTCGGCGCAACCGCCTGGCCATGACCGGGCTGGTCCTGGTGGCGGGGATGTTTGTGGTGTCGCTGGCGGCCCCCTGGCTGGCGCCCTATGATCCGGGCTACATTGACCTGGAGGCGGTGCTCATGCCTCCCAGCCGGGAGCACTGGCTGGGCACGGACAACCTGGGCCGGGATGTGCTGTCCCGCATCATCTACGGCTCCCAGGTGTCCCTCAAGGTGGGGTTTGTCTCCGTGGGGTTGGCCACCCTCATCGGGCTGTTTTTGGGGTCGGTGGCCGGCTTTTATGGCGGCTGGGTGGATTTTCTCCTTATGCGCCTGGTGGACCTGATGCTCTGCTTCCCCAGCTTCTTTCTCATCCTGGCGGTGATCGCGGTGCTGGAGCCCAGCATCTGGAACATCATGGTGGTCATCGGGCTCACCAGTTGGATGGGGGTGGCGCGGCTGGTGCGGGCGGAGTTTCTGTCGCTGAGGGAACGGGAGTTCGTCCTGGCGGCCCGGGCCCTGGGGGCCTCGGATTTCCGCCTCATCTGGCGGCACCTGCTTCCCAACGCCCTGGCGCCGGTGATGGTCTCCGCCACTTTGGGGGTGGCCGGGGCCATCCTCACTGAAAGCGCCCTGAGCTTCCTGGGGCTGGGGGTGCAGCCGCCCACCCCCAGTTGGGGCAACATGCTCACCGCCGGCAAGGACTCCCTGGAGATCGCCTGGTGGCTGTCGGTCTTTCCGGGCCTGGCCATTCTGATCACGGTGCTCAGCTACAACCTGCTGGGGGAGGGGGTGCGGGAGGCCATTGATCCCCGCCTGCGGGATTGAGGCCCTTCCGTCGCCGCAATAATTCCCCCCTGCCATTGACAACCTGGGAAAAAGCCCTAACCTTAAGGCACGGGGGCGGCATAAAGCGCACTTCACCTTCCACACGAGAGGTTTGCATGAAAAGAACAGCCGTTTTAGTTACTTGTCTGATGATGGTGCTGGTGCTGGGCGGTGTCGGAATGGGCTGGGCCGCCAAGGCCAAGCAGGCCGCCGCACCCGCCGGAGAGATGGACATCAATAAGGCCCTGGTCGACAGCTTTGAGCTGATGGAAAAGGGCAAGTACGCTGAAGCTCAGAAGATTTTGGAGAAAGTCCTGCAGAAGGATCCCGGCAATCCCCTGGCGCTGAACAATCTGGCCGCCATCATGGTCAAGGCCAAGAAGTTTGACAAGGCGGACACCTACCTCAATCAGGCGCTGCCCCGGGCCAAAGGCTACATGGTGCAGGTGAACCGGGTCTGTCAGGTGGGGGGCATTTGCGTGGCCTTCCGGCCCGTCAGCGCCGGCACCGGTAATCAGGAACTGGCGCCTTTGGTTCTCATGAACCTGGAGATGGTTAAGCAATATATGTCCCCCGACCCCCTGGCGGGCAGGGGGCCGAGACAGTAGCACCATGCCGCGCCGCCCTCTGCCGGCCCCCTCGGGGGCCTTTTTTGTGCCGCCCCCGGCAGGGGAGGGAGCCGGACAACCGGGAATCACCCCAGCAGAAAGGTGTGACCATGACGACCCGAGGCATGCTGACGCTGGTATTGGCAGGGGTCCTGATGCTTGGGCCGGCCCCGGTGTGGGCCCAGGAGGAGCCGGAGGTGCTGGAGGCCCTCGTGCAAAGCTATGACCTCCTGGAGGCGGGGAAGCTCCCCGAGGCCAAAAGGCTGTACCAGGAAATCCTGCAGAAGCACCCTGATCATCCCCTGGCCCTGAACAACCTGGCCTATATTCAGGTCAAGGAAGGGGACCTGGCGGGCGCCCGGGCCACCCTGGAGCGGGCTTTGTCCAGGGCGGCGGGCTATCGCCTTAAGGTGAACCAGGTCTGCGCCGTGGACGGCATCTGCCTGGCCTTTCGCCCCGGGGGGCCGGCCTACGGCGATCAGGACCTGGAGCCCCTGGTGCGCCTCAACCTGAGCCTGGTTCAGGAGCGGCTGCGTCAGGGCCGCTGAGGGCCCGGGTGGGGCGAAAGGGGTGGGGAGGGGGACCGGGGGAGGCGGATTTCCCCTCCCCTGCCAGCTCGGCGCCGAGGCCTCAGGCCAGGATGTGGGGGTGGGAGAGGGTGGAGAAGTGGGGCCGGGGGTCCCTGGCCTCCCCTGTCTCCCTGAAACCGGCGGCGGCGGTGGATTCAGGCCCGGTGAGAGGTGCCGCCCCCCGGCCGCCGGGAGATCCGGCTCGGCTGCCTGGGCCCCTCCCCCGGATCCTTATGGAGAGGGCTTGCCTTCAGTGGGGGTGGTGGCCGCCAGCCTCTCTTTCAGATAGGGGACCAGGGCCGGCACCGGCGGGCGCTCCAGGAGTTTCTCCCAGGCCCGGCGGGCCTCCTCGGGCTGGCCGGCCTTCTCCGCCAGCCCGGCGTAACGCCGGAGCAGCTCACCCTGGAGAGGGCCACCCACCTCCTCTATCAGGGGTTTCAGGGCGGCGGCGGCCTCCTGGAAGCGGCCCAGGGCCTCCTCGCAATAGCTCACGCTTTCGGTCACCATGACCCGCAGGCCCGGCTGGCGCTGCACCCGGGAGTCGGCGGCCAGGCGGCGGTAGGCTGCCAGAGCCTCCTCGTACTTTCCGGTCTGATAGAGCAGGTGGGCCCGGAACATCTCGGCCTCCAGAGCCGCCGGGGTGCCGGAGTGCTCCCGGATGATCTTCTCCAGGGCCGGCAGAAGCTCTCCGGCCTTGGCGGGATCGGAGAGCTGCGGGCGCAGGGCGGCCAAGGCCACGGCGGCTGCCTGAGCCCGGCGCTCCCGGAAGTGACTGGTGAGCCACCAGCCTGCGGCCAGCACCACCACGAGGCCCAGGGCAGGGAGGAGGTACTTCAGGTAAGGTTGGAGGCGATCCTGGAGGCGCTCCAGCAGGGTGCGGACTTCAGGGTCGGGCACCAGCACCCCCCGACGCTGGGAGATGGGTTTGGGCATCGCACGTTCCTCCATGGGGTTGACAGGGATTTTCCTGTCCCCTCTCCCCGGGCGGGCTTCCCCCGCCGGTGGTGTTCCGGTCACAGGGGCCGGGCGGGGGAAAGAGTGCTGCCCGGCCGTGGCGTTCATCCTCAGACAGGGCCGGGTCAGCCCTCCGGCGTCGCCGCCAGGGCCGCCACCAGTTCCTCCCCTCGGCGGCCGTGGCCGACCAGGGTGATCTCCCGGGTGGTCTCCCCGGTCACCGTGAGGCGTACTTCCAGATAATGCTCCGGCACCAGCCCCCCCAGCCGCTCGGCCCACTCCACCGCCGCCACCCGCTCCCCGAAAAGATAGTCCTCCAGATCCGGCAGCAGCTCCGGGGGGATGACATCCAGGCGGTAGAGGTCCAGGTGCACCAGGGGCAGGCGCCCCGGGTATTCATGGGCCAGAACGAAGCTGGGGGAAGACACGGGAGTGTCCGGGGCGACGTCCAGGCCGGCGGCCAGCCCCCGGACAAATTCCGTCTTGCCGGCGCCCAGCTCCCCCATGAGGGCCACCACATCGCCGGGCTTAAGGAGGCGCCCCAGGCGGGCGGCCAAATGCCGGGTGGCCTCGGGGCTGGCGCTGTGCCAGGTGTGCTCCTTCACGCCGACGGTCGGGCCAGCACCCGGATGAGATCCAGCTTGCCCACGATGCCCACCAGTCTGCCCTCCTCCACCACCGGCAGGGTGTGGATGCCCTTGTCCTCCATGAGGCGGGCCAGCTCGGACACCGGGGTGTCCGGCGCCACGGTGATGGCCGGACTGCTCATCACCTGCCGCACCGTGTGGCCCAAAAGCTTTTCCAGGCGCTGGCGGAAGCGGCCCGGAGTTTCCAAAAAGAGGTGCAGATCCAGGATATTCAGAGCCACGGGCAAAGTGGGCTCCCGGGTGCGTTTGAGCAGGTCGGACTGGGTCACCACCCCCAGCACCCGGCCCTGGTCGTCCACCACCGGCACCCCGCTGATGCGCCTTTCGGCCAGGAGGCGGGCCAGGTCTTCCACCGAATCCTCGGGGCCGGCGGTGACCACCTCCCGGGTCATGATATCACGCGCTGTATACATGGGTCACCTTCCGGGGGAGGGATGCGGCCCGCGGCCAGATCGGCCAGGGCCCGGGGCAGCACCCTCAAAAGGTCGCCGGCAGCGAAGCCCCGGGGACCCAGGTCGGCGGCCAGATAGTCCGCCGCCAGCCCGTGGAGGTAGACTCCCAGGCGGGCGGCGTCCCAGGGGGCCAGGCGCTGGGCCAGCAGGCCCCCGATCAACCCGGTGAGGACATCGCCGGTGCCGCCGCTGGCCAAGCCGGGGTTGCCGGTGGGATTGATGCTGAGGCGGCCGTCGGGGGCCGCGACCACGGTCTGGGCGCCCTTGAGCACCACCAGGCACTGATAATTCCTTGCGGTCTCCCGGGCCACCTCCAGGCGGCGGGCCTGGAGGTCGGCGGTGGCGGCCCCCAGGAAGCGGGCCAGCTCCCCGGGGTGGGGGGTGAGAATCCGGGAGGCGGGGGCCTGGAGCAGGCACTCCCCGGCCCCGGCCAGGCAGTTGACGCCGTCCGCGTCAATGACCAGCGGCAGGGGCAGGGTGCGCACCAGCTCCTGCACCAGCTCCCGGGTTTCCGGATGGGTCCCCAGGCCGGGCCCCAGGGCCAGGGCCGTCTTGTCCCGGAGAAACTCCCACAGCGGCGGGAGGGCCCGCCGGCTCAGGGCCCGGACCTCCGGCACCTCCGGCAGGGGCAGGCTCATCACCTCGGTGAGCTTCACCTCCAGGATGTCGTTGAGGCTCTCCGGCACCGCCACGGTCACCAGGCCGGCCCCGGCCCTGAGGGCCGCCTCCCCGGCCAGGGCCGCGGCGCCGGTCTTGCCCACGCTCCCCGCCAGCACCACCGCATGGCCGAAGGTGCCCTTGTGGGCCGCAAAGGGCCGGGCAGGCACCAGGCCTGCCATCTCTTGGGCCTCGGCCAGCTCCGTGGGAAGGGGCCGGAGGAGGTGCGGGGGGATGCTGATGTCCACCCGAAAGAGGCGGCCGCAGAGCTCCCGGCCCGGCGGCAGGATCTGTCCCAGCTTGGGGAGCCCGTAGGTGACGGTCACCTCCGCCCGGAGGGCCACTCCCAGGACCTGGCCCGTATCGGCGCACAGTCCCGAGGGGATGTCCACCGCCAGCACCGGCACCGGCAGGCGGCCCGCCGCCTCGATGACCTCGGCCAGGAGACCCCGCACCGGGGCGTTGAGGCCGGTGCCCAACAGGGCATCCACGATCAGCCCCGCTTCCCGCAGACGGGGCAGGTGCTCCCGGAAGACCTCCGCCTCCGGGACCTCCACCACCTCCACCCCCAGGCGGTCCAGAATCTCCAGGTTGACCCGGGCGTCGCCGGAGACCTGCTCCCGGCGGGCCACGAGAAGCACCCAGACCGGCAGGCCGGCGTTGGCGGCATAGCGGGCCACCACACAGCCGTCGCCGCCGTTGTTGCCCCGGCCGGCCAGCACCGCCACCGGACCCCTGAGGTCCGGGAACTCCCGGCGCAGCACCAGATAAGTGCTCCGGCCGGCATTCTCCATGAGCACGAGGGAAGGGACGCCCACCTCCTCGATGGTGCGGCGGTCCAGCTCCCGCATGTCGGCGGCGGTGACCAGTTTCATGGGGGCGTGACGGCTCCTCCCGCTCCGGCGCGATCCCGCCGGCCGCCTTTCCTTTCCCTCCGGAAAGCCGGTGACCAGGCGGCCGGCCGGCGGTTTTTCGTCCTTCTCAGCTTGACTTATAGGAAATGGAAGGCCACTCCCACGGCAAAGCGATGCGCGGTGAAATCAAAGGTGGCCTTGTCCGAGAACTGACCCGGGACCCCGGGCAGGCTGTAGCGCATGGGATTGAGCTCCACTTCCCACTGCTGGCTGAATTTGTATTCCGCGAACAAAGAGAGGTTTTTGCGCACCATGTACCGCACCCCGGCGGAGGCCTCCAGGGAGAAGTTCTTGGCGGAGTCATAGGTGGACCAGAGGATGACAAAGCCGGGGCCCAGGCCCACATAGGGCTGCAGGCGGCCGAAGGGCACCTCCTTGTCCGGCAGAAAGCCGTAGCGGGCCAGGAAATGGAAGGCCAGGGTGCTCACATTGATGTGGTACACCGGGAGGACGGCGCTGGTGGAGCCCCGCACCGGCCGGCTCAAACCCACCTGGGCGCTGCCGGTGTTGTGCCTGTCGAACATGAATTCGATTTCCGCCCCGAGATACGGGAAGCTGTGCAGGAAATACCCGGCCTTGAGGCCCCCCAGGAGGCCGGGCTCGAAGTTCACCCGGGAGGTGGTGGCTCCGGCCTGTTCCAACTGCCAGCGGGCGGACTGGACAAAGCCGCCGCCGAGGAAGCCGCCGATGAAAAAGCCGCCGGGGCCTTTGACGCCCCAGTCCACTGTGCCTTGGGCGGCCGGACGGTTGAGCCAGGCAAAATAGGCAAAGGCGGCGGCCAAGGCGCCGAACCCCACGGCCTGGGCCACGGTGGCGCCGGTGGCGGCCGAGGAGGCCCGGGCCGGTCTCGGGGCACCGGCCGTCAGGGCCACCACGAGCAGCAGCGCGGCAGCGCGTCCCCACATCGTCCCCAACATGATGATCCCCCCTCAGAGATGGCGCAGGCGGGCGGCCTGCGGTTCAGTGGCTGCATTATAGATACCGCCTCCAGAAGATGTCAAGGGAAAACCCTGAGAGCAACCTCAGGAAAATACAGGATAATCCGGCCAGACCCCTGTCCGGTCCGGGACGCAGGCCGAAGAGTCGGACCGGAGGCGCCGGCAGGCGGCGGGCCTGAGAGGCAGGGGACCGCCGCCGGCCTCTGCCGGGGGAATCTCATTGACGCCCGACGCCCGCCTCTGATAAACTGAAGATGTCATATAATTCAGAATTTCCGTGCCCATAATCGGCTTATGGTAGTGGTGGTGGATTACCAGGCCGGCAACCTGGCCAGCGTGGTGCGGGCTTTGACCGCCCTGGGGGCCCGGAGCCGGGTGACCGACGCACCGGAGGTGGTGGCCCAGGCTGAACGGGTGATCTTTCCCGGGGTGGGCGCCGCCGGCCAGGCCATGGCGGTGCTTAAGCAGCGGAGGCTGGACGAGGCCCTGCGGCAGGTCACGGCCCGGGGGGTGCCCGTGCTGGGCATCTGTCTGGGCGCCCAGATCATTCTGGAGTCCAGCGAGGAGAACGACGCCTCCTGCCTCGGGCTTCTTCCCGGCCGCGCCCGGGCTCTGCCCCGGCTGCCGGGGATCAAAATCCCCCACATGGGCTGGAACCGGGTGGACTTTGTGCGGCCACATCCGGTGTTCGCCGGCCTGCCACCCACGGCCGAGTATTATTTTGTCCACAGTTATTTCCCGGAACCGGCCCGGCCGGAGATGGTGGCCGGCATCACGGAGCACGGCCGCCCCTTTGTGAGCGCCGTGGCGTGGGAGAATCTGGTGGCCACCCAGTTCCATCCGGAGAAGAGCGGCCGCTTCGGACTGCACATCCTGGCCAATTTCCTGGCCTGGGACGGCACCCTTGCTCAGTAAGCGCATCATCCCCTGCCTGGACGTCCGGGACGGCCGGACCACCAAAGGGATCAAGTTTCAAAACAATGTGGACATCGGCGACCCGGTGGAGATGGCCAGGTATTACTACGACACCGGGGCGGATGAGCTGGTCTTCTATGACATCACCGCCTCCAGCGACCGCCGGGCCATCATGATCGAGGTGGTGCGCCGGGTGGCCCGGGTGATCTTCATCCCTTTCTCCGTGGGCGGCGGCATTCGCACTCTGGAGGACATGCGGGAGGTGCTCCTGGCGGGGGCCGAGAAGGTGAGCGTCAACACCGCCGCGGTGCAAAACCCCCGGATCATCGCCCAGGGAGCCGAAGCCTTCGGGAGCCAATGCATTGTGCTGGGGATGGACGTGAAGCGGGTGCCGCCGTCGCCCCGGATTCCCAGCGGCTATGAAGTGGTCATCCACGGCGGCCGGACGCCCATGGGGATGGACGCCCTGTGGTGGGCCCGGGAAGCGGAACGGTTGGGCGCCGGGGAGATCTGCCTCAATTCCATTGATGCCGACGGCACCCAGGACGGGTATGAGCTGACGGTGACCCGGATGATCTCCGAGGCTGTGTCCATCCCGGTGATCGCCTCCGGCGGTGCCGGGAGGCCCGAGCATCTGGCGGAGGTTCTCACCCGGGGGCGGGCCGATGCCGCCCTCATCGCCTCCATGGTCCATTACGGCACCTACACCATCCCGGAGATCAAGGAATATCTGGCCCAACAGGGCATCCCGGTGCGCCTCACCTGGTGAGACGGCCCGGAGACGAAGGTGCGCTATGAGCCACCATTACGAGCCGGAGATCGAATTCGAGGAGCCTCTGGAGGAGCTGGGGGGCGAGGAGGAGGTCCTGGAGCCCGAGGTGGAGGAGCCGCTGGAGGAGGAAGAGGAGGCGGCCCTCCCGATCCCGGCGGAGTTCGACCCCCTGCAACGGTATATCCGGGAGGCCAACCGCTTCAAGCTCCTCACCCCGGAGGAGGAGAAGGAGCTCACCGTCCGCTACAAGGAGACCGGGGACCCGGAGATCGCCTATCGCCTCATCACCAGCAATCTGCGTCTGGTCATCAAGATCGCCCTGGAGTTTCAGAAATACTGGATGCGCAACCTCCTGGACCTCATCCAGGAGGGGAACATCGGTCTGATGCAGGCCATCAAAAAGTTCGACCCCTACCGGGGCATCAAGCTGTCGTATTATGCCTCCTTCTGGATCAAGGCCTATATCCTCAAGTTCATCATGGACAACTGGAAGCTGGTGAAGATCGGCACCACCCAGTCCCAGCGCAAGTTGTTCTACAACCTGAAGAAGGAAAAGGAAAAACTGCGCGCCCTGGGTTTTGAGCCGGGGCCCAAGCTGCTCTCCGACGTGCTCCAGGTGAAGGAGGAGGAGGTCATTGAAATGGAGCAGCGCCTGGGCGGCTGGGAGCTCTCCCTGGACGCGCCCCTCAAGGAAGGCTCCGAGGAATTTCACAAGAATTTCCTCACCTCCACGGAACCCCAGGTGGAGGAAGTGCTGGCGGAAAGCGAGATGAAGACCCTCTTCCGCCAGAAGCTCGCGGAGTTCCGCCAGGAACTGAACGACAAGGAACGGGATATCCTCGATCTGCGGCTGCTGGCGGAAAAACCCCTGACCCTGCAGGAGATCGGGGCCCGCCACGGCATCTCCCGGGAGCGGGTGCGCCAGATCGAAGACCGCCTCATCAAAAAGCTGCGCCATTACCTGAAAAGCGAGATACCGGATTGGGAAGAACTGCACACCAGCGCCGTGGATTGAGCCCCGGGGCGTCGCCCAGGCGGCTGGCTCCGGGGGCTCCCGGGCGGGCCTGCCCTTGGGCGGGCTGGATCCTTACGGCCGTGGCCGGCCTCCTTCTTTTGGCGGCGGTGGGCTGCCAGACCCTGAGCGGCCTGGTGTCCGCCCGGACCCCCGAGTCCCCGGAGTCCGCCGGTGACCGCGCCCAGGCGTATTTCCATTACCTGCGGGCCCAACGGTGGCTGCTGGAGGAAAATCTCCCCGGAGCCATCCGGGAGTATGAGGAGGCCCTGCGCTTCGACCCCGAGGCGGTCCTGCTGCGCATCGAGGTGGCCACCCTCTACCAGCGGCAGGGGGACCTCAAGGATGCCCTGGCCCACGTGGAAAAGGCCCTGAAGGTGGACCCCAGAAGTCAGGAGGCCCACTTCCTCCTGGCCGGCCTGCATGTCAGCCTCAACCAGCTCCAGGAGGCGGTGCTGGAGTATGAGCGCATCCTGGTGCTGAACCCCGAGAGCCGGGAGGCCCGCATCTTCCTGGCCGCCCTGTACGCCCAGCAGCGCCGGTTCCCCAAGGCCATCCGCATGGTGAAGGAGCTCCTGAAAATGCAGCCGGATCTCATCCCGGCGTATTACTACCTGGGCCGCTTCTATCTGGAGATGGACCAGGTGCAGGAGGCCAAAAGCCAGCTGCAGCGGGTGCTGGACTATGACCCGGAGTTCGTCCCCGCCCTGATGGACCTGGCGGCGGTGGCGGAACGGGAGAAGCACTACGCCCGGGCCCTGGGTTATTACCGCCGCATCCTCAGGATCCAGCCCCAGAATTCCCGGGTGTGGGCCAACATCGGCCGCCTGCACCTGATGGCGGGGCAGTATGCCGAGGCCACCCGGGCGCTGGCCAAATTCCGCCGCCTGGAGAAGAACGATCCCGAGGCCCTGCTGCAAGTGGGCATCATCTACCTGGAGCAGAAATACCACGAGGAGGCCTTGAAGGAGCTCAGGCCCCTGGTCAGCCGGCCCCGCTACGGGGAGCAGGTGCGCTACCTCATCGGTTTGGCCCTGGAGGAGAAGGGGGACCTGGCCGGGGCCATCCAGGAGTATGAGGCCATCCGGCCGGGGTCCGAACACTATGTGCCGGCGCGCCTGAGGCTCGCCTACCTGCGCTATCAGCGCCGGGACGTGGATCAGGCCCGCCGCATCCTGGAGGAGGTCAAGAAGGCGGCGCCGGACCGGGAGGAGGTATACCTCGCCCTGGCCCTCTATCACGAAGAGGAGGCCATGTTCCACCGGGCCCAGGCGGTGCTGGAGGAGGGCCTGGAACGACTGCCCCGCTCAGTGGAGCTGCACCTCCGGCTGGCCTATATCCTGGAAAAACTAAAGCGCCGCCAGGAGAGCATTGACCGGGTCAAAAAGGTTCTGGAGCTGGACCCGGACAACCCGGATGCCTTGAATTTCCTGGGCTATACCTATGCCGAGATGGGCATCAACCTGGAGGAGGCCGAGCGCCTCATCAAGGCGGCCCTGCGCCTGAAGCCGGACAGCGGCCACATCATTGACAGCCTGGGCTGGGTCTATTACAAGAAGGGCCGCTACGACAAGGCGGTGGCGGAGCTGGAGCGGGCCTTTGAAAAGCTGCCCACCGACGCCACGGTGGCGGAGCACCTGGGGGACGCCTACCGCAAACAAAACCGCCTGCCCGAGGCTTTGCGCATGTACCGCCGGGCCCTGGAGCTGGAGAATCCGGATCTTCCCAGTCTGCGCCGCAAGATCCGGGAGCTGGAGGAGAGGCTCCCGGCCAGGGGCCTATGAGACGCCTGCCCCCCCTGGTCCTGCTGCTGGCCCTCCTGGCGGGCTGCCGCACCTTGCCGCCGCCCCCGCCGCCCACGGCGGTGACGCCCCAGGAAGCCTTGGCCGCCTGGCGGGCCCGTCAGGGCGGCATCCAGGGGTTTCAGGCCCGGGTGCGCCTCACCCTCCTGGCGCCCGGCCGCAGCTACTCCGGGAACGCCCGGCTCGCCGCCGGGTTGCCCTCCTCCCTCAGGGTGGAGGTGACGGATTTTTTCGGTCGCCGCCTCATGACCTTCGTGAGCGACGGGGAGGAGGTGGCGGTGCTCTTTCCCCGGGAGGGGCGGCTGCTTAAGGGGCCGGCCACTCCCCGGACCCTGGCGGCCTTCATCCCGCCGGGGGTGACCTTGGCCCAATGTGTGCGTCTGCTGACCGGCGGGGTGCCTTTCAATGAGGGGGAGCCCCACCAGTGGCAGGAGCAGGCTGACCCCGGCAGCTGGCTGTTGGTCTGGAACGGCGCCGACGGCCAGCCCCGGGAACGCCTGTGGCTGGCCCAGGGCCGGCCCCGCAGGCTGGAGTGGCGGGGGGAGAGGGGCGAGCCCGGATTTGAGGCGGAATTTGCGGATTTTTCCGGTCCGGGAGACTGGCCCCGGCAGGTCACGGTCAAGACGCCCACCCCCGCCTCGGAGTTGCGGGTGACCTTCGGCGACCTGACCGTCAATCCGCCTCTGGCGCCGGCGGAATTCCGCCTGAGCTCGCCCCCGGGAGTCCGGGAGGAGCTCCTGAAGCCCTGACTCCCGGCCGGGGTGCGTGGGGGAAGCATGAAGTTTCTGGTGGATGCCCCCCTGGGAGGATTGGCCCGGCGCCTCAGGTTTCTGGGGCTGGACGCCCGGCTGACGGTGCTCCGCCCCGAGGCGCTCCCGGCGCCGCAGGCGGGGTTGGTGCTCCTCACCACCAACCGCCGCCTGGAGAAAGCCGCCCGGGAAGACCTTCTGATCCTGGCAGCCCGGGAACCGGAGGCGCAGCTGGACGAGGTCGTCCGCCGCCTGCAGCTCACCCGGGCCCAGTTGAGGCCCTTGAGCCGCTGCGTGCGCTGCAACATCCGGCTGCGGGAGCTCCCCCGGGCCCAGGCCGCCGAGCGGGTGCCGGAGCACATCTGGGTCACCCAGACGGAGTTTTATCACTGTCCCGCCTGCGGGAGGGTCTATTGGCCGGGCAGCCACGTGGCGGGCATCAGCCGCAGCCTGGCCGGGGTTCTCGGGGAGGAGGGGCGGCCCCGGGGGCCATCCCCGTCGACAAGGAGTTCCGTATGAGCGCCGAATTCTCCGCCAAGGCAAAGGAAATCAGCGCCGGAGTCGGTGCCCGCCTCTGGCGTTTTCTCCTCAATAGCGGCCGCCGGGGGCTGATCCTGGTGCGCTGGCTGGGCGTCCTGTGGCAACAGCGGCGTCTGAACCGGGCCTGGCGCCGGCTGGGCAAGGAGGTCCATCTGGCCCTGGAGGCCGGGGAGATCAACCCCATGCTCACGGAGCCGGTCCGGGACGCGGTGCTGCGCAGCCGGGATCTGAAAGCCGCCCAGGACCGGCAACGGCAGGCCATCGCCGCCTTGCGGGCCAAGATCCGGGAGTCCCGGGGCCTGCCGCCGGAGCCGGAGGAAAAGCCCACGGTTCTGGACACCGCGGCCCGGGGGGAGTAGGGCAGGGGAGCAAGAAGGCGGGAGAGAGGGGGCAGGGGCCCACGACCCTCAGGCCCCCTTCCCCCGGAGAAATGTCTCCACCCGGCGGCCGGCCGTTTCCCGACCCCGGAGCCCCGGATCTTCTTACACCGGGCGGGCGCACTCCGCCGGGCTGCCCTTGAGCTTCTCCAGGGCGTGGGGCAGGGCCGGCAGGATGGCCTTCAGGCCCTCGGTGGCGCCTTTGGGGCTGCCGGGCAGGTTGACGATGAGGGTGGCCCCCCGGATCACCGCCACCCCCCGGGAGAGCATGGCGTGGGGGGTTTGGGTGAGGCCGAAGGCCCGCATGGCCTCCGGCAGGCCCGGCACCAGGCGGTGGGCCACCGACAGGGTGACCTCCGGGGTCAGGTCCCGGGGATGCAGGCCGGTGCCGCCGCAGGTGAGGATGAGGTCCAGACCCTCCTCATCACTCCAGCGGACCAGCACCCGGGCGATGTCCTCCCATTCATCGGGCACCACTTCATAGCGGCGCACCTGGAAGCAGGCCGGATCCAGCAGGCGGCCCAGCTCCGGGCCGGCGGTGTCCTGCCGCTCCCCGGCGTGGCCTTTGTCGCTGATGGTGAGAATGCCCACCTGAAACATCAGTGCCACCCACGCTGACGTCCTGACAAGTCCTCAACCGGCTCCGTCGCTCCAGAGGCAGCCCCGAGCGGGGAGGTGACCCTGGGGCGACAAATACCGACCGTCCCCTCACGGGGCGTCCCCGTGACGCCGCCCCCGGCCCCTTCGTTTGCGCTCCGGAGATTCGGTTCCCCGCCGGCAGCGGGGACATCCGGAAAGGCGCCCCTGGCAGCGCGGAAAAACTCTTTTCTCCCGAAGCCGGGCGGGATGAGGCTGGCCGATATTGCCGGTTTGGTGAGGCCCCCTCCCCTTTCCGGGGGTGTGGGGTGGGGCAGGAATACCCCTGGTCCTTCCCCCGAATCACTTTTTTCACCCCCCGGCTAACGGCGCATCCTGGCCGGGAAGATCTCCAGGGGCAGCCCCGGGAACCGGGCCCTGAGCGTCTTCAGGTAGCCCGGCTGCCAGAAGGGGCTCTCCTCCTCGGTGCTGGGGAGCTCCGCCACCTGCCAGCGGCCGTGCTGGCGGCGCAGCAGGGCATAGACGGGTTCGTAGCGCCCGGCGCCGTCAGGGGAGCGGGGGTCCGCCTCCAGCCAGGCCCAGTCCCCCTTCACCTTCAGGTGCCGCACCTCAAAGACCAGCTCCAGGCCGTGGAGATCCTGCAGCTGCCGGCGCAGGGCCTCCAGGATGTCCCGGCGCTCCGCACTGCCTGGGGGCGGCGTGTGGGCCGGGCCGCCCTGCTCCGCCCAGGCGGGGGCCGGCGGCGCCCAAAGCACCCCTCCCGGACCGGGCCCGGCCGTCACCGTGAGCATCACCGCCACCAGGAACCCGACACCTGCCCTCGCCCGTAACCTGCCCATGGGCTTGCCTCCCGTGTCAGGACGCGGTCGGGATTTCCTCCACCACCACCGGGTCCCCCGGCCGCACCACCCCACCCCGGATGACCCGGGCGAAGACCCCCTCCCGGGGCATGATGCAGTCCCCCACCAGCTCCCGGATGGCGCAGCCGTGATGGCAGGCCTTGCCGATCTGGCTGAGGATCAGCTCCGCCTCGGCCCCGATCTTCAGGCGCGTCCCGAGGGGCAGGGAGGCCAGATCCAGCCCCCGGGTGGTGATGTTCTCGGCGAAGTCCCCGGGCTTGACCGGCGCCCCGGCGGCCTGCATTTTCTCAATGCTTTCCAGGGCCAGGAGGCTCACCTGGCGCCTGCCGCCTTCGGCGTGGGCGTCGCCCGCCACCCCATGCTCCACCACCAGGGTGATCTCCGGGACGTTTTCCTTGACCACCCCCTTGCGGGCACTCACTGACACGGCCACCACCCGGGCCCCGGCCGCTTTGGGGTACTCTTTGGCTTCCATTGCCACCAGCATAGCATAACCGCCAGGCCTCCGCTACCCGGGCTGCCGCCGCCTGCGGGGGCACGGGCACAAAAAAGGCAGGCGGCCGAAGCCTCCTGCCTTATGGGGTGGGGAGGGCCTGAGAGAGGGGCAGGGACCAGACGTCCTTTCCCCCTCCCTGCCGTCTCATTCCTTTTCTCTGGCCGCCCGGGCTTCGGCGATGATCTTCTCCGCCAGGTGCGGCGGCACCTCCTCGTAATGGGAGAGCTCCATCTCAAAGGTGCCCCGGCCGCCGGTCTTGCTGATGAGATCCGGGGCATACATGAGCACCTCGGCCATGGGGACGTGGGCGGTGATCACCTGGTTCTTGCCCTGGGCCTCCACCCCCAGGACCCGGCCCCGGCGGCCGTTGAGGTCGCCGATGATGTCCCCCATGTTCTCCTCGGGCACGGTGACGGTCATCTTCATGATGGGCTCCAGGAGCACCGGGTTGGCCTGCTGCACGCCCTTCTTGAACCCCATGGAGCCGGCGATCTTGAAGGCCATGTCCGAGGAGTCCACTTCGTGGAAGGAGCCGTCATACAGAGTGACCTTGACGTCCACCACCGGGAAGCCGGCCAGCACCCCTTCCTGCATGGCCTCGACGATGCCCTTCTCCACCGAGGGGATGTATTGCTTGGGGATGACGCCCCCCACAATGGCGTCCACGAACTCAAAGCCGCCGCCCCGGGGCAAGGGCTCGATCTCCAGCCAGGTGTCGCCGTACTGGCCCCGGCCACCGGACTGGCGCTTGTATTTGCCCTGCACCTTGGTCTTGCCCTTGATGGTCTCCCGGTAAGGCACCTTGGGCAGGGTGAGGTTGACCTCCACCCCGAATTTCCGCTTCATCTTCTCGGCGGTGGCCTCGATGTGCACTGAGCCCATGCCGGAGAGGAGAATCTCCTTGGTCTCCGGGTTGCGGGTGAGCCTGAGGGAGGGATCTTCCTCGGTGAGCTTCTGGATGGCGGTGAAGACCTTGTCCTCCTCGCCCTTGACCTTGGGCTCCACCGCCAGGGTGATCATGGCCCGGGGCGGCTCCAGCACCGGGAGCAGCACCGGCTTGGCCTCGCTGGCCAGGGTGTCTCCGGTGACCGTCTCCTTGAGCTTGGCCACCGCTCCGAAGGCGCCGGGCCCCAGCTCCGGCACCGGCTTCTGGCCCTTGCCCTCCAGGAGGAAGAGCTGGCCATAGCGCTCTCCCACGCCTTTGTTGACGTTATATACCGTGGAGTCGGAGACCATCCTGCCGGAATAGACCCGGAAGAGGGAGAGGCGGCCGGCATAGGGGTCGGCCACCGTCTTGAAGACCTGGGCCGCCAGGGGGCCATCCGGATCCGCTGCCAGGCTCACTTCCTCCCCGGCCGGGGTCTTCCCTCTGACCTCGCCCCGGTCTTCGGGCGCGGGCAGGAAATGGTTGATGGCGTCCAGGAGCAGGGCCGGCCCCACGTTGGCCACCGAGGCTCCGAAGAGCACCGGCACGATCTTGCCCGTGAGGGTTCCGATTCTCAGGCCCCGGAGGACCTCCTCCGGAGTGAGCTCGCCCGCGTCCAGAAATTTCTCGATGAGCTCGTCGTCGCTTTCCGCGGCATAGTTCATCAGATCGCCCCGGAGGCTCTCCACCTCTTCGGCCAGGTCCTCGGGGATGGGACCCGCCTCCATCTTGCCCGTGCCGGTGAAGGCCTTCATCTGGATGAGGTCCACCACCCCTTTGAAGGCGGCCTCCCGGCCGATGGGGAGCTGCACCGGGACCGGGGTGGCCTCCAGGATGTTTTTCACCGCCTCCAGCACCGGCCCGTAGTCGGCCCGCTCCCGGTCCAGCTTGTTGATGTAGATGAGGCGGGGGAGGCGGTAGGTGTCGGCGGCGGCCCAGACCTTTTCGGTGCCCACCTTGACCCCGTCCACCGCGTCAATGACCACCACGCAGGCGTCGGCCACAAGCAGGACCGCCCGGGTGTCCGCCAGGAAGTTGTCGTCCCCGGGGGTGTCGGCCACAAAGACGGTGTGCTTCTTCCAGGTGTAGTGGTGGAAGGCCGAGGAGATGGTGATCTTGCGTTTGATCTCCTCCGGCTCGAAGTCCAGGACGGAGGAGCCGTCGTCCACCTTGCCCTGACGGGTGGTGGCTCCGGCGGTGAAAAGCAGGGCTTCGGCCAGGGAGGTTTTGCCGCAACCGCTGTGGCCCACCAGCGCGACATTGCGGATGTGTGCGGTTTTTCCGGACATCTGGGTCTCCTTCGTGCGGCGGTCCTGTCCCACCCCGGCGGAAGGCCGGGGAGAAACTTTATTCTCATATCAAATTTCTCTTGCCTTCACAACCGGATTTTAGCCTGCGGGGGGCCGGGACGGGTAAGCCCGCGGGAGATGAAGGGGCAGCCCCTGAGGAGAAAGGATACGGCGGCCGGGCAGGACCCCCGAAATTTCGTCCGGAGAAGGCAGCAGCCCGCCCGGATTTCTTCCCCGCGAGCGTTGACAACTAAGTTCGGGGTTGGTACATTTCCAGCTGTCGGGACGTGGCGCAGCCTGGAAGCGCACCTGAATGGGGTTCAGGGGGTCGGAGGTTCAAATCCTCTCGTCCCGACCAGAATTAATCAGGAATTACGAAAGGTTGGCAGGCATGAGGCTGCCAGCCTTTTGTTTTTGGAGGAATGTGGGGTCTGTGATGGGTCAGCGCCCAGGTTGTTCAGCCCCGCCCCGGCCTCTTTCTGGTGGGCCCGGGACAGGTGGCTAAAACGCAGGGTGATTTTAATCCGGCAGGCCCCCAAAATTCCTGCACCGCCTTCAGGCTCACCCTGTTCCTCCCCGGGTGGGGAGCAAAGGTGTGCGCAGGTCGTGGAAGCCGGAATTTTCCCGGCCGGCGCCGCGGCAGGCTGAGGCGAAGGACCACGGCACCTCCTCACCCCGCCGCCCTGGGAATCGCAGAACAGACAGGGGACTTGAGGTGATTCTTTGGCGCGGTTCCCGCAGCACCTGGGCCAGGCGGTCACTCACCGGGATATGCCGGGCCGTGCCGCTTTTGTTTTCGATAACCCTTTCCTGATTTGCTCCCCTTCCGCCCGGAAACCCGCCTGCCGCATGCCGGGCCCGGATCTCCTGCGGCCTCACCGGAACGGTCTGGGAAACCCTGACCTTTGTCGCCATCCCCTCTGATCGGGTCAAGGATTCCTACCCAACTCAATCCGGAGTTTGTCCGGTGGCTCATGGGGTGTCGCAATCCCCTCTGATCGGGTCAAGGATTCCTACGCTCGCTAACGGCGGGAACCGCGCTTCATGGGACGAAGTCGCAATCCCCTCTGATCGGGTCAAGGATTCCTACGGCCCAACTGGTGCTTCAATATCG
>JAILZL010000056.1 GCA_023512475.1 Syntrophobacterales bacterium | reverse complement strand
GCCAGGTCCGCCGCCCTCAGTTTCAGACGCTCTCGTAGCGTCTCCATCACCGCTGCCGCCTCAAGGTGCGACAGGCGGGCCAGCATCGGGGCCAGGGGCGCCAGGCGGCTGAGTTTTTCGGCAAGCGAGACTTTCGGGTCTAAACTCTTAAGAACCTGGTCAATCTCCGCCCGAGGGCCTGCCTCGCCAACCTCCGGCGTCCACTCCGGCGCGGCCTCTGCCAACTCGAGGAGCCTCGCCGCCGTGCCCCCGGCCTTTAGCCAGTCGCTTACATCCCCCTTGTCGGGCAAGTCGGGCAGATCAAGCACCTTAACGCTTGCCGCCACGCCGTGCAGGTTCCTGGCCACGACTTGGGCATGGTCCCGGCCAGGTTGGTCGTTATCGGGGAGGATGATCACCCGCCGGCCGGCGAAATGTTTGTTAAAAGAAACCCGCCACTTCCCTGCCCCTTGCGGATTCGTGGTGGTTATTAACCCCTGGGCCGCCAGGCGGTCAGCGTCTTTCTCGCCTTCGAGGATGAATACCGGGGCCGCCGGGTCTGCGGCCAAAAGCTCCGGCAACCGGTAAAGGACAGGCTCAACGCCGCTTAAATTCCATATCCACGCGCCCGGGGTTCCTGGATCGGGCCGCCTCTGTCTGAAGGTCTTCGGCTCGAGGCGCACAACTTGATAGAGCAACCGGCCCTGAGCATCACGGTAGTCATATTCCGCCACGATCCGGCGGGTCTCTTGGGGTCCGCCGCTTCCCGCCCACAAGCCCCGATCCTTCAGGGCTGCGATAACGGTTTCCTGGGAGCACCCGGCAAAACACCGAACAAGCACCTTGCCGCCCTTCTCTGAAACTTGGAGCGAGGGGACCGCGTCCTCGTGGGCCGGGCAATGGACCTTAAAGCCACCCACCCCACTTCGTGAGCCACAAGTGCAGCCGGGCTGCCCGCAAGAGAGGGCCCGGACAATGGCAGCAGCAGCGCTCATTTTTCCTCCGGCCTCGGCTTTTGCGCATCGATAAGCCGCTCTAGCTCGCGCAGGTCCACAAACAAATAGCCCCCAAGTTTGCGGAAAATTTGGGGATAGCGCCCCAAGTGGTGCCACTTATACAAAGAACTGGCCCGAATTGGCAGCTTTGCCTCGTCCGCCTTGGAAACCCTAACCAAATACTCCATCTTTTCTCCCCCTTTCGTGGGTTTTGAAAAAAATGTATGGTGGCAGGGAGCGGGCGTAAATGTACGAAAAGGGGTCCCCCCCCAAAAAATCTTGGGCAGATTGCAAAAAAAAGGGGGCAGGAATTACAGGTCGGCGATACTGCGGTTCACTTTGGCGTGCCAGCGAATGACTTGCTGACGGCGGGCGTCAGTGGCAAGATCATTGTGCGGATATCTGCCTTTGGTTTCTGGAAACAGTTCCCAGGTGGCTTGCAAAACGCCGCGTTGCTCGACTAAGTCGTAAGCCTTGAACATCATATCTTGCTCATCTGGTTCCATTATGGCCTGACCGCGCGGGGGGATGGGGGGTCTTTCCACCAGGGGATAAAATTCGGCCAGGCAGCGTTCAAACTCAACCCGGATGCGTTCTTTGGGCATAGTCAAGTCTATCCGCAAATAAAGATACTTGCCGGCCTCCAGGTTCGGGTCGCAAGAAATGGCGCGTTTCTGGGCTTCCGCTATTCCCAGGGCCGCCATCACCTGTTCTCCCTGCCATGATCCCGCAAAGGCGGCTTTAAGAGCCTCATCCAGGGCCTTTTCAGGGGACATGTCAAGCCAGGCCTGTTCGTGCCTCTCCCGCTCTGCTTCAGGCTTTTGGGCATACTCCCGCAGCCTGGCGTCTAGTTCTTCCCGCACCCGCTCCCGGTTCTCCTGGCAGAATCGCTTGAAAGCGCGAGTGCGCCACATGAGTTTAAATCTCTCCCGGTTCTTGAGACCTTTTTGGGTATGGTGATGAAGATTTTTGGGCTTGGACATCTTCCGCCCTCCTGTCGGCGGCCTGGTGGGGAATCCGGGGAAGGCGGCCAGGATATCCGCCTTGTCGGGTGCGCTCCCTATCCCCGGAAATTGTAAGTCAGTCTGTGCCGCGAAAAGCGATAGGGCAATGGTTTAGCATGGGTTGCTTCCCGTTCTCTGCAAGGCGGCCTGTCAGACGGGGCCTCTCAGTCGGCCAGGTTAATAACCTTCTCGCCCGCCGCCTTGGGGGTCAACAGTTCCCCGCTCCTGGCCGCCGCCTCTTTTAATGTTCCTGGGGCCAGGTGCGCATAGCGCTGCGTGGTCTTGACGTCCTTATGGGTAAGGAGCTTCTGCACCACCAGCAGGTCATACCCGGCGCTCACCAAAGCGCTGGCGAAGTGGTGTCTCAGGCCGTGAAACCGGAAGTCGGGCAAGCCCGCCGCCCTCCTGATCCTCTGCCAGGGGCCGTTAAAGTCGGTCCTCTGCTTGCCGTTCTTGCCGGGAAACACAAAGGGGGACACCGCGTCCAGGGTCCTGAGCACGTCTAGGGCTTCCTTGCTCACCGGGATATTCTCGGTCTTGCCGCCCTTGGGGTCCCGCAAGCGGATCAGGCCGCGCTCGAAATCCACGTCATCCCAGGTCAGCTTGAACATTTCGCCCCGCCGCAGGCCGGTGAACAGGGCGAATTTGACAAACGCGGCGCTCTCCTTGAAGGGCCATTTTTCCAGGGTGTCCAGGAGCCGGGCCAATTCCTCATCTTTGAGAAGCTCCGTTTTTTGGTTGTCTATCCTGGGCATGGACACGGATTCGAGAGGGCTTTTGCCGCTATACATCCCCCACCGGCGGGCCAGGTTGTAAAGCCGCCGAAGGATGACAAGCTGGTGTTTGATGGTGGCGGGCGCGTAGGGCTTCCCCCGCTTGTTCAGCCCCTTCTTCAAGTCCAGTTTCATCTTTTCGATGTCCAGGGGGGTTATGGCGTCCAGGGCCTTGTCGCCGAACCGGGGCTCCAGGTGCTTCCGGTAGTATCTGAGGTCGTCAACCCAGGACTTCTTGTGCTCCTTGGCCCAGGGCAGATATTTGGCCCACACCTGGTTTAAGGTGGGGGCTTTCTTGCCGTAGCGGTTGATGTCGAATTCCCCCCGCACCATATCGCCCTTAATGGCCGCTTCGGTTTCCCTGGCGATGGTCAGGTTGTCCACCACGCGGGTTACGCGCCTCCCCTTGGCAGAGACGCACACCCGGTATCTCTTGTCCCGCCCGAACGCGGCCCCGCACTTGGAGCAAGCCTTGGCTTCAAGGCCGTTGCTGGTGTAGCACTTGCCACAATAGATATGAATCGCCATGCCCGCCTCCCGAAAAATCCCTGTGCACGTCCTGTGCACGCTTGCAGAATAAACCGTCCCTAAGTGGAAAAAACCGTCAATAACCTAAGGGCTATAATATGCTGATTTTACAGGGAATGTCAAGAAAAATCTTAAGGCAGGAAAAACGAAAAAAGTTCTTGGTAACGGATTCCTAATCCGTGTGTCCCGGGTTCGAATCCCGGCGGGGGCACCAGAGATATCAGGCAGTTAGCCCCACTCCCCCAAAGCAGTCCGTCCCCCAGGTGTCCCTATTGGTGTCCATGTCCGCCAGTTTCCGGAGCTCCTTTTGGGACACCGTATTGTAACGCTTGAAGACGCTCAGGGTCTTGTGGCCGGTGGCCGCCATGATGCGGAAGTAGTCATGCCCCTCCTGGCGCTTGCGGGTGATGTAGCTGTGGCGCAGGTCGTGGCAGGTGAACAGGCCGGGTGCCTTCAGATTGCGGCTGCGGGTGAGGTGGTCGCCGTGGACTTGGCCAATGGGGGATAATGGCCCGGGTGCCTCATCGCCAAAGACAAAGGGCTGGCAACCTGTGATTGCCAACCCCTTGGTCCGTCTGCCTTTTTCTGGTGGAGATGAGGGGATTTGAACCCCTGACCTCCTGCATGCGAAGCAGGCGCTCTTCCAGCTGAGCTACATCCCCACAAGCTTTAATTATGCCCGGAAAATTCCGGCTGTCAAGGGGCTTCCGGAGGCACCTGCGGAGCCGGGGCCCACGGGGTGGGGCCTGACCTCCCCAGGAGGAGCCGGCCCGCCGTAGGGGCCTGGGGACGGGAACCATGGGCCAACCCCCGCGGATGCGGTCTGCCTTAACCGTCGATGAAGCGCACGAAGGTCTCCAGGGGCTCCCGGGTGGTGCGGAAGGCGTTGGCCGGGGCGGCCGGGTCGGGGTAGCCCAGAGCGATACCCACCACGACCCGGTGGGTCGGGTCCAGACCCAGGTGCTCCCGCACCAGATCAGGGTAGTGGGCGAGCTGCGCCTCGATGCAGGTCCCCAGACCCTGGGCGTGGGCCGCCAGACACAGAGCGTGGGTGATGGCCCCCAGGTCAAACATGGTGTAAGGCACCGGCAGGTCCCCCCGAAACAGGACGTATATGACCGTGGGGGCGCCGTAGGCCCGGGTCATGTGCAGCAGGTGGGCCCGGCGGCGCTCCCGGTCCTCCCGGGCGATGCCCATGGTGCCGAACAGCCCCGCGGCGCAGGCCATGTAACGGGCCCGGTACTCATCGGGAAAGGTCTCGGGCATGGGCACATCGGGAGCCGGAGGGACCTGGCGGGCGAAGCGGTCCGCCATGGCGGCGGTGAGGCGCTTCAGGGTGTCCCCGCCCACCACCGCCAGCTCCCAGGGCTGGGTGTTGCCCCAGGAGGGGCTCCAGCGGGCCGCCTCCAGAATGGCCACCACCGCCTCCCGGGGCACCGGCCGGTCCAGAAAGGCCCGGATGCTGCGCCGGGTGGTCAACGCCGCGCGCACCTCCATGTCCCTTCCTCCTTAACTCTTCATGAGGATGAGGCTCGCCTTTTTTCCTGGGCAAGGCCGGGAACCGCAAGCCCCCGCACCTCCCTCCCGGCTCCGTTTTGGGGGTGCAGGCGAGGGCTCCTTGAGGCCTGCCTCTTTTGTGAACTGCCTCACGGGTAAAACAGCAGGCGGAAATAGAGCACCACCGGTCCAGCAAAGGCGAGGCTGTCCAGGCGGTCCAGGATGCCGCCGTGGCCGGGGAGCAGGCTGCCGGCATCCTTCACCTGGGCCAGGCGCTTGAGCATGGATTCAAACAGGTCCCCCAGCACCCCCACCAGCCCCAAAAGGAGAGAGAGCGGCAGCAGATAAGTCCAGGGTACCTGCGGCAGCAGCCGGCTGCCGAGAAGCCAGCCCGCGGCCACGCTGGCCGCCAGGCCACCCAAGGTGCCCTCCCAGGTTTTTCCGGGGCTGACCCGGGGGGCTAATTTGCGCCGGCCGAAGGTGCGGCCGGTGTAGAAGGCGCCGGTGTCCCCGGCGAAGATGACCAGCAACAGCCACAGCAGCCACCACTCCCCCTGGGGGAGGAGACGGAGCCATACCAGATGCCCTACCAGGAAAGGGACGTACAGCAGGGCCAGGGCGGTGGCTCCCATCTCCGCCAGGGCCTGGGGCGAGCGGCCGTAGGTGAGAAGATGACCCGCCAACAGGAGAAACAGGGCGCCTGCCAGGGCCATCAGGGGCCCCACGGCCGCCTGGCCCCCGGGCAGGCCGGGTGCCAGGGCGAAGCCGGCCAAAAGAGGCAGGCCCAAGGCCACGACGCGCCCTCGCTCCCCCCTTCCGGCGGCCGGCAGGAGCAGCCCCCCCAGCTCCCAGAGGCCGAGGCTGGAGACCACGGCCGCCAGCAGGAGAAAGAGCCAAGTGCCCCCCCAAAGCAGGATGAGGAGCAGCAGGGGCAGGGCGATGACGGCCGTCAGCCAGCGTTGTACGTGCAGAGCTTGCCTCCCAAATTTTTGAATTGACCCTTATACCCCTTTGTGGAAAGCCTGGCCCGGCGGTGAGACTACTTCACTTTGATGAAGGGGTATCTCTCCCGCATCTCCCGGGTGATGAGGACGAGGCCGCACTGGTTGTGCAGGAGCTCCACCAGGAGAATGGCCTCCGGTTCCTTGAAGTCGATGTGGCCGGGGGTGCCCCGGGCGGCCAGGGCTTCCAGGAGGTGTCGGTCCAGCTCCTGCTCCACCTCCTGGCTGTGGATCTCCCCTTTATGCCCCCGCCGCTTGACCCGGACATAGAAGGCCTTGCCCGCCAGCTCCGGCACGAAGGCAAAGGCCTCCCGGTGCAGCCGCTCCGTCAGGTTCTCCAGGGTGAAGGGGAAGATCTTGCGCACCGGGGTGGCGGTGCTTAGGAGCCGGGCCAAGAAGGGCTGCTCCTGCCAGCGCTGCCGCAGCGTCTCCAGGAAGGCGTCCGGGTCCGGGACCCTGCCGATGAGGACCTCCCGGAAGCCGCTGGGGTGAAACTCCCCCAGGTCGGAGAGCTCCCGCAGCAGCCGCATTTCCTCACCCATCTGGCTGGTGACCACCACGTTCCAGTCCTTCATGTGCCACCTTGCGTCCTTGCTCCCGGGTGGTTTTGCTGATATAGTAACACCAAACCACCTTGCCACCAAGAGGTCGGCCATGTTCGGCTATAATTGGGGTCCCATCCTCATCATTTTGCTCATCGTGCTCATCCTGTTCGGCCCCCGCCGGCTGCCGGAGCTGGGCGAGAGCATCGGGCGGGCCATCAAGAGCTTCAAAAAGGCGCACGATGATGCGGACCAGATCACCAAGGCGGAGGAAGGCCCGGGCGGGGCCCAGACTCAGGCGCCCACCTGCCCCGGCTGCCAGAAGCCGGTAGGCGGGGATTTCGCCTTCTGCCCCCACTGCGGCCAGAAGCTCAAGGCCTAAAGGCGCGCCTCCCGGGTCATGTTCGGCATCAGCTTCGAGGAGCTCCTGGTCCTGGCGGTCCTGACCCTCATTCTTTTCGGGCCGGAGAAGATGATGGAGTATGCCGCCAAGGCCGGCCGCCTGGTGGCCAAGGCCCGGCGGATGAGCGAGGAGCTGGTGCGGCAGGTGCGGCAGGCCGGCTCCGAGTATGTGGAGCCCCTCCAGGAACTGCGCCAGGACCTCCTGGCCCCCCTCGCCCCGCCGGACAACCGGCCTTCCCCCCCTCCCTCCCCTTATCCCGAGATGCACTACTGCCCCCGGTGCGGCGCCAAACAGGAGGCGGTCTTCACCTTCTGCCCCCAGTGCGGCGGCCGGCTGAAATGAGCCCGGCAGGGGACGGCGCAGGCCCTCGGCGGCCGAACCCCAACCCCGGCGGCTTCCCAGGAGGACACGAAATGGTGCCGAGACGCTTGACCCCCGGCGACCTGGAGGCGCTGTGGGCGGTGATCAATGACGGGGCCCGGGCCTATGCCGGGGTCATCCCGGCGGACTGCTGGCATGACCCGTACATGAGCCGGGCGGAACTGACCCGGGAGATCGCCGCGGGCGTGGAGTTTTGGGGGCTGGCCGCCCAAGGCGACCTCGTGGCGGTCATGGGCCGCCAGGACAAAGGGGAGGTGGTGCTCCTCCGCCATGCCTATGTGCGCACCGCCTGGCAGCGCCAGGGTCTGGGCTCCCGGCTGCTGGTGCACCTGCGGCAAGAGGTGCGCCGGCCGCTCCTGGTGGGCACCTGGCGGGCCGCCACCTGGGCCATCCGCTTCTATGAGCGGCACGGCTTCAGCCTGCTGCCGGAAAAGGAAAAGGACCGTCTTCTGATGACCTACTGGGACATCAGCCCCCGCCAGGTGGAAACCTCGGTGGTGCTGGCCGACCCCCGCTGGTTTCAGGGATCCTGACTACATCTCCACCACTTCCGCCGCCACCGGCTGGCCCATGAACAGGCCTGCCAGGCGGGCGAAGCGGGGGGTGAGGTCGGTGGTGAGGTAGCGGCGGCCGCCCCCCCGGCTGAGGCGGGCCTCGATTTCCGGGTGGCGCTTAAGGTAATCCACCAGCTTCACCGCCGATACCTGGCCGGAGCACACCAGGTTAATCTGCGGCCCCATGACCTCCTGGATCTGCTCCTTGAGGATGGAGTAGTGGGTGCAGCCCAAAATCAGGGTGTCCACCCCCGCGGCCTGAAGGGGGGCCAGATAACGCCTGAGGATGAGGCGGGTGCCCTCCCACTCCTGCTCCCCCTCCTCAATGAGGGGCACCAACAGGGGGCAGGCCTGCTGGTACACCTCCACCTGCGGGTCCAGTTTGTGGAGCTCCATTTCAAAGGAGCGGGAGGTGACGGTGCCTTCGGTGGCGATGACCCCGATCCTGCGGTTGCGGGAGAGGGAGAGGGCCTCCTCCACCGTGGGGATGAGGACCCCCAGGACCCGGCGCTCCGGATAGCGGGCCGGGAGATAGCGCTGCTGGATGGTGCGCAGGGCCTTGGCCGAGGCGGTGTGGCAGGCCAGGATGATGAGCTGGCAGCCCTGGGCAAAGAGGAAGTCCACCGCCTGCTCGGTGAAGCGGTAGACCACCCGGTCGGAGCGGGTGCCATAGGGGATGCGGGCATTGTCCCCCAGATACAGGTAATCGTAGCGGGGGAGAAGCTGCAGGAATTCCCGCAGCACCACCAGCCCTCCGAAGCCGGAATCGAAGACGCCGATCACCCTCTCAGCCGTTCCCCTGCCGGCAGAAGCGGATCCACCGGATCAACCGTCAGGGGTTCCTTGAATCCTTTGACCCGGCACAAGCGGGCCTTCTTGACCGGCAATGCGGGAGAAAGGAGGGCGCAAGCCGCCTGGACCAAGGCCGCCCCCCGCCCTTTGCCTCCCCCTGCAGCCGATGGGTCAGGTCGACCGCTGTATCTACCATACCACATCCGGCCCGGCTTTCCGAGCCGATATTGCCCCCGCCGCCCGCCGGCAGGAAGGCCGGGGCCCCGCCTCAGAGGCGGATAGCCCCGGGAGGCCCCCAGGCGTTCACCTCCCACATGGGCGCCTGCAGGGCACGGGAGCAGGAGCAGGCCCGCCCCCGGGCCTCAGCCCGCGGGCGCTCCCGGGGAGCAAAGAACCCCCCCAGGAAGTCCACGATGATCCCCCGATGGTGGTGGACGAGATCCACCCTGCGGGGGAAGAAGCGGTTTAAATGAGCTGGTGCTTCAGGTGCATCCTGGCTCCCCCTTCCGGGCCCCTGAGCCGCCATCCCCGCACTCTTGCTGCTCTTCAGGCCGACAGTTTCAGCAAGGTGCCCCGGGCGCGGGCCCGGTGCAGCACCAGGCGCAGGCCGGCATAGCTGAGGGCCACATACGCCAGGCTCTGCCCGAAACCATACAGCAGGGGGTGGGGGGAGGCGCCGGGGAAGCCGTAGAACTGGCGGAAATAATCCAGAAAATGGGTCAGGGGCAGGAACCAGGCCACCGTCTGAACTCCCTGGGGCAGCACCGTGACCGGGTAATACAGCCCGCAGATGAGGAAGACCAGGTACGAGAAGGCCCAGGCCGCCACCTCCGCCCGATGGCCGAAGCGCAGCACCAGCAAGAGCACCAGCATGCCGATGATGGCGGCGTTGAGAAAGAGCCCGGCAAGAAAAAGCACCAGCCCCCCCGTGAGCGCTGCATGTACGAGCGACAAAGGGGCAAAGCGCAGTACGAAAAAGTAAAGCGCATAGCCGGCAACTTGCAGCCCGAGGCCCGAAAGCCAGCCAACGTCCTGCACGAACGCAAGCCACGCTCGCCAGCGAAAACCAGCTCCCAACGAGGGGAGCGCCGCGGCTCGAACCTTCATGATGTAGAGACCGGTACTCAACGCCGCACTGGCCAGGGCGGAAAGCGCAATGGCGAGCTCTAACGGCATCGGTTGCGGTCCTTGCTCAGCTCGAGCTTCGGCGGGCCTCGGCGAGCCCACGTGGGGCGACGTCTCGGACCGATCGGGTTACGC
>JAILZL010000018.1 GCA_023512475.1 Syntrophobacterales bacterium | reverse complement strand
GCTTCATCTTCTCGGCCCGGTCAAAGATGGTCTCCACGCCCTCGGCCCGGGCCCGGGCCAAAAGCTCCTGGGCCGCCACATCAATACTGTACTTTTCCATGTCCGACATGAAAGTTGTCCCTCCAGATGGTCTTGAGGTGCGGGAGGATCTTCATGATCCCCCGTTGGCCCTGCCTGCTGTGTGCGTCATGCCTGCCGTGCAGGAGGGCAGGCCTGCCCAGGAGGGTGCCCCGCGGTTAGGCGAGCATTTCCTGGATAAAGGTCTTGGCCAGTTTCACCGTCTCCGGATGCCGCAGGATGAGCAGGTCCGAGCCGGCCAACAGCAGACTCACCGCGGTGACGGCCTCCATGAGAATGCCCCGGGTCTGCTGGTCGCCCAGCTGCGGCGCCTCTTCGTTGGTCTGCTTGCACTCCTTGACCTTCCACACTTCCTGCCCGGCATAGTTGATGATGGGGAACTGCAGGCGGTCATCCTCCTGGGTCAGGGCGGCCATGCGATCCCGCTCCATCACCGAATAGCAGTATTCCATGCCGTAGCCCAGACCGCCGGTGGTGGGGTCCACCAGGATCTGGGAGTCCTTGACGCCCAGCTGCCCCAACAGGATGTTCAGCTGCTTGGCCAGGTTGACGTCGATGGGGGTGTTGGCCGCCACCACGTGGTTGTAAGCCAACGCCGCCGCGCCCACCTTCTTGTAGTTCTTGTCCTGCACCGGGCCCAGGACCACGTTGAGCCCCTGGCAGGCCTCGGCCACCGCCGGCAGCACTTCCGCATCCTTGTCCTGGTTGCTGGAGCCATAGACGATGACCGGCACATCCACCGCCTCCGCCACCTTCTTGGCGGTGGCCGCCGCGGCCTCCGGGGGCGCGTCGTCGCCGTTGGGGTCGGTGCTCACCAGGATGAGGGCCACGGCGTCGGCGCCGTACTCATTGACGCACTTTTTGGCCCAGGCCGCCGGATCCCCCAGGACCTCCCGGAAGGGTTCCTTGGCGGGCTCGGCCCAGTCCTCGCCCGGGTCCTTGTCCCAGACTTCCATGGCCACCCGGGGCGGATTGGGCATCACCCCTTCAAAAACATAAAAGGGGTAAGATGTCTCCCCCCCCAATGTGATGGCCTTGTCGCCCTTGCCGATGGTCACCGTTTTGATGGAGCCAGAGTAGATCTGTTTGGGAATCTCGAAAGCCAAGATCGTTCCCTCCTTATTTTTTTCCGGAATCCCGGGCATCTGACCGCGCACCACGCCTGGACATTGTGAAAATAATAATTTATTCTCACAACTGTCAAGCAAAAAATCGCCCTCCGCCCCGGGCTCGGCCTGAACTTATGCTAATATCCGGGAAAAAATGTCATACGCGGCCTTCAGGGCCGGACTCTCCGGCGGCAACCGGAAGGTGGGCCGCCCCTCGGCGTCGAACTGGGCGATCAAGGGATCGTCGGGGATGAGGCCGGCCAAAGGAATGCCGGCGCGCTCGATCTCCTCCTGGGCCCGGGGGCTCAAGCCGTTGGTCACCCGGTTGATGATGAGGTAGGTCTCGCCCACCACGATCTTGAGCTGCCGGGCCAGCTCCTTGATGCGGCTCACCGTCTGGATACCCCGCCAGGAGGGGTCGGAGATGAGGAGGAGCCGGTCCACATCCTTGGTGGTCAGCCGGCTCATGTGCTCCATGCCCGCCTCGTTGTCCATGACGATATAGGGATAGTTTTTGGAAAGCACCTCCATGTAGTGGGCCACCAGGTGGTTGGCGGCGCAGTAGCACCCCGGGCCCTCGGGCTGGCCCATGCTGATGAGGTCGAAGCCGTCGGCCTCCACCAGGCACTGGTTGATGCGCATCTCAATGAGCTGGTCCTTGGTCATGTTGACCATGCCGCCGCCTTCCCGCTTCATCTCCTCCCGGGCCTCCCCCACCGTGTGGTGGATCTCCAGCCCCAGCACTTCATGCAGATTGCTGTTGGCGTCGGCGTCCACCGCCAGGATCGGGGTTTTGCCCTGTTCCACCAGATACCGCAGCACCAGGCCGGCCACCGTGGTTTTGCCGGTGCCGCCTTTGCCTGCCAGCGCGATGAGAAAGCTCATGCGCCCTCCTTACCTAAGGGAATGACAATCTGAGGGAGGCCACCCGCCTCCCTCCGGGAGGCCGGTGCGGGGGGAAAGGACCGTCGGACCCTTTGCCCTCCCTGCAAATTCCCACCCCCATCCGGGGTGGGGCAAAGGGCCGGTGGCCCCGGCCCCGAGACCTCCCTAAAGTCTAGCTAATATATACAAAATTTTGCGGCAAGGGGCTGCTGTGCCGCGTGTCCGGGCGGGCATCAGTGGCGGTAGCCGAGCTGCAGGCCCACCAGATGCCGGCGGTAGTCGTAGAGGGCGATGTTGGAGTCGTCCCGGATGAAGTACCAGGAGGCCACGGCCTCCAGCCCCCGCCACAGCCGGTAGCTGGCCTCGGCGCCCACGGTGTACAGGGTGTCCCGGCGCCGGGGGTTGATGGCGGCGAAGTTGTCCCCCACCCAGACGTGCACATAGGGCTGCCAGGAGATCTCCCCGAAGCCCCGGAGGGTCAGACGGGAGGTCACCGGGTAGCGGGCCCCCAGGGTAAGGCGGTAGGCGTTGCGGTCCCAGTTGTCGCCGCTGGTGGCCACATGGTCATAATTAAAGCGCAGCAGGACAAACCCCCGGCCGTCGGCCAGGAAATAATACAGGCCGGCAGAGGCGCCGAGCTGGCGGCCGCTGCGGTCGTCCTGGGGCTGGAAGACGGGGAGCCAGTAATAGAGGCGGGCCAGGCGCAGCCCCGCCTCCAGACCCACCCGGGGGGTGAGGAGATGGAGGAGGGTGGGGGAGGCCGTGAAAGCGGTGGAGTATTTGTCCGATCCCACGTCGATATAGGAAAAGGAGAGGGGCAGCCACCACCGGGTGCGGGGCCGGACGTAGGTCGGGGTGAGCGCCCAGGTGTGGCTGAGGACATCATAACGGGTGAGGCGGCGGTGCAGGGTCTGGTAAAAGCTGTAGGAGGCCCACAGCGCCCAGGGGCCGGCGGGCAGAAGATTGTACTCCAGCTCGGCCAGGTGATGGTAGAAGACGTCCCCCTGCCCGGAGACCTGCTGGGCCGCGGCCCCCGCCCCGGGCTGCAAAGTGACGTTGCTGTCATAGGCAAAGCCTGCGGCCACGCGGGCCCGGAAACGCCGGACTTCGGGGAGGCGGGGTTCCCAGGCGAGCAGAAGCTCCCGGGCCAGGGCGCCGCTGCCCGTATACGGCCCCAGGCGCACCGTCTCCTGCAGGCGGCTTTCAGCCTCCCCGAGGCGGCGGGCGGCCGCCAGGGACAGGGATTCCTGCAAGGCGGCTTCCTGGGCCACCACCGGGTCCCGGGCGGCCTGGCGGAAGTGCGCCGCAGCCTCGGCAGGGCGCCGCTCCTTGGCGGCCGCCAGCCCCAGAAGGTATTGGGTGGGCCCGGGACGATACCCCCGGGCCACCAGGGCGGCCAACAGGGGTCTGGCCTCCGCCGTGCGGTCCAGGGCGATGAGGGTGTCGGCCAGAAGAAAGAGGACCTCGGGGTTCTCCGGCTCCTGGCGGCGGGCCTCCTCCAGATAGCCCAGGGCGCGCGGGTAGTCCAGGAGATGCCGGTGCACCTGTCCCAGGGCCAGGGCCAAAGCGGCGGTGCGGGGGCCCTGCTCCCAGGCCCGCAGGAGAAGTTCCCGGGCCTCTTCATATTCCTGGCGGGCGAGGTGACCCTGGACGGCCGGCGGCAGGGCGGTGGCGGCCGGGGGAGGGGCAGGGGCGGCTCCCGCAGGTACGGACAACAGCAGAGCCAGGAAGGCCACAAGCACGAGGGCACCCATTACGCACCTCGGGGGAGGGAAATCGGCGGCCGCCCTCAGCCACGGGTGGCAGGCCGTGAGGCCACCTTACCACAGAAACGGGCCTGCAGGCACGGGAAAAAGCACCCGGTTCCGGAGGCCCCGCCCTCATAAAACGCTTGCACAACCCTAAGACCGTGGGGATAATTTGAGGTAACCACCCTGAGGTGCGGGTGGCGGGTGGGGGATCGTCCAACGGCAGGACAGCGGCCTTTGGAGTCGCCGATGGAGGTTCGAATCCTCCTCCCCCAGCCACCGCGGTGCCGCCCGCGGGCGCCCGGAAAGGGAGATCTTCTCCGGCCGCCGCCCCTGAGCCCCGGGTGGTCCCGGGGCGGGCTGAGAGCCCCGGAGAAGGAAGGGGCTCACGGTCCAGCAGCCATCCCCTGAGGGCTGGGCGCCTCCGCCCCCGCCAGCGCTGGCCGCCCCTCCCGGAGAGGAAACCGGCGCTGAACAAAACCCCCGCCGAAGCTGTCCGCCGCCGGCCCACGGTGGACCTCGTGCCCCTGGGGCCGGTGGATCCCGAGATCCTGCGGCGGCTGCAGAAGGCCTTAAGCCGCCACCTGCCCTTCACCATCCGGGTGCTGCCCCCCAAACCCCTGCCGCCCCAGACCTATCATGTGGTGCGGGACCAATACCATTCCACCGGCCTGCTGGAATATCTGCTCGACAATGATGACGAGGATTCCTACCGCATCCTGGGGGTGACCGCGGCGGACCTCTACATCCCCATCTTCACCTTTGTGTTCGGGGAGGCGCAGCTGGAAGGCAAGGCGGCGGTCATCTCCCTGTTCCGCCCCAGCGGGGCCGGCGCCGCCCGGGTGCCCCGCCAGACCCTCATCCAGCGGCTCACCAAGTTGGGACTGCATGAGCTGGGACACACCTTCGGCCTGGGCCACTGCCGGCAACCCGGCTGCATCATGGGCTTTTCCGAGAATCTCGCCAAGCTGGACCTGAAGGACCCGGAACTCTGTTCCTATTGTCGGGTGCTGCTGGAGGATTATCTCCGCAATCATCCGCCGACCTGACCGGAAAAGGGGGCGGCGGGCGGCCCCGACGGCCGGCGGCGGTTGACAGCCCCGTGGGGTTTGAATACATTTATAAGACGAATGCGGAAGTGCCAGGCTCACTGGTGGGGCCCCCGGACTTCAAATCCGGTGTGCCGTCTGAGGAAGGCGGCGGGTGGGTTCGATTCCCATGCACTTCCGCCATTTGGCTTTTGTCCCAGGTGCATGACTGCGGCCGGTTCGGTTGTCCCTGAAAGCGGTGCCTGCCTCGCCCCTGTCCTGCCCCATCCCATTCAGTCACTTTCAGCAAAGGAGAACCGCATGACCACTGTGAAGAAAGGACAGTATGTCCAGGTGCATTACACCGGCACCCTGGATGACGGCACCCTGTTTGACAGCTCCGAGGGCCGTCCGCCCCTGGAGTTCCAGACCGGCCGCAATCAGGTCATCCCCGGCTTCGAGGAGGCGGTGATGGGCATGTCCCTCAACGACGAGCGCACCGTCACCATCCCGGCGGAGCAGGCCTACGGCGAGCTCCGGGAGGACCTGAAGCGGGACTTCCCCATCAGCATGCTGGGGGGGGAGACCGTGGAGGTGGGCCAGCCCCTGTGGTTCCGGAGCCCCAACGGCCCCATCCAGGGGAAGGTCACGGCCCTGGACGCGGAGAAGTTCACTGTGGACTTCAATCACCCCCTGGCGGGCCAGACCCTGCACTTCCGCCTGAAGCTGGTGGGGATCAGCGACGAGCCCACCCAGCAGGCCATGGGGTGCTCCTGCAGCGGCGGCAGCTGCGACACCTGCTGAGCCCGAAAAAGCCAAAAAGGGGGTCCGGGGAGAGCCCCGGACCCCTCACCACCGCAGCCGTCCGGCCTTCGGCAGGGCCGCTTCGCGCCGCGCCCCGGGGCCGGTTAGGGCTGAGAGGGCAAAGGCGGCGGGAACCTCTCCGGGCCCGGCGGCGGTCCCACACCCCGGCCGCGCGGCCCCCGCATCCGCCCCGCACCGGGAGGAAAGCGGCTGAAGCGCTGCTCCAGAACTGCGGCCATCCGGGCCCGTTGCTCGGGATCCAGGTGGCGCTGCAGCTCCAGCAGGCGTTGCATCATCTCCTCCTCCAGCCGGGCCTGCAGCTCGGTGATTTCCTGGAGCTTGCCCCGCAAAACCGGCCATTCCGGCAGGGGCTCGGCCCCCATCAGGGTGAAGAGCTCCCGGCGTTTGGCCAGCAGTTCCCGCCGCTTCTCCACAAGCGGCCGCCGGTGCTCCTGAAAAAACCGCTCAAAGACCTCCCGCTGCCTCGGGGTGAAATTCAGGCGTTCGGGCAGGTCCCGGAATGCCGGTTCCGCCACCGGGGGTCTTGGGGTCTGAGCCTGGTGGCGGAAGTAGATCAGGGTGCCGACGGTGCCCAGGTTGAGCGCCAGGCTGAAGCCCAGAAGACAGAGGAGCCAATCCCGTTTCATGCGCTGCCCTCCTCTTCCGGCGCCAACCATTCCAGGCCTTCCCAGGGGCCATGGGGATCCAGAACCACCGCTTCCTCCAGGGCAGCCAGTTCCAGGTGGCCGCCATTGGCCGTCAGGGGATAGAGCAGGCCAGTGAGCCCGCTGCCGGTCACCAGCCCCAGGACCAGGGAGGCGGCCAGGGTCAGGGCCTGCCACCACGCCGTCCGCCGCCGGCCCAGGCGGGGGAGCGCCAGGGGAGGCCCGGGCACCGTCAGATCCGCCAGGGCGGCGCTGAGGCGCTCCAGGGCGGCCAGTTCCCGCCGGCACTCCGGGCAGTCCGCCAGGTGCCGCGCCACCAGCTCGGTTTCCGCGGTTGTGGTCTCCCCGTCCAGATAGGCAGAGAGCCGCTCCCGGATGTGAACGCAGTCCTTAAGCATCGGTTGCCGTCCCGCTCACCTGAGGCCACCGCCCGGGGGCCTCACGGCCGCTGGCCTGGACAAATTCATCTTGACAGATTAACCCCGTGGCCGGGAAGATCCGGCGTCTGGAATAAATTTCCGGCCGGCTGCCCTTTATTTTTGCCCCCGGCCTCCTTATTTTTATTCCAACGGCGCCGCGCCGGCCAGGGAAAATCGACCGGGGCGGTGATTGTGAGGGAAGAGCCCGGGGGACCCCGACCCGCCGGTCTTGATTCCCCCTCCCCGGGATCCAGGTTCACGGGGAGGGGCAGGGGTCACCGCTTCTCTTTCTTAAAAGGACTCAGCCCCGGCTTCCTTCCCCTTGAGGGAAGGGAGAGGGCCGGGGAAACGGCAGACCGGGGGCCGCCCCCTCTGTCGCGACGATCTTACTTTGTGCGGGAGGAGAATCATGCTGTCCCAGATTCCCATCGATCTTTCCAAAGTCAGTGCCGCGGAGCGCAACAAGGAAATCCTCCGGGCCGCCATCATCGCGGAGCTGGATGCCATCAATCTGTATGAACAGCTGGCGGCGCTCACCGACGACCCCCACATCCGGGCGGTGCTCCTGGATGTGGCCAAGGAGGAAAAGACCCATGTGGGCGAATTCCAGGCCCTGCTCCTCAAGTGGGACCAGGAGCAGGTGGAGGAGCTGGCCCACGGCCGGGAAGAGGTGGAGGAAATCACCGGCGGCAAGTAACCGCGGCACCCGGGGGCGGGAGCGTGGGGGCCCGGATCCTGACGGGGGAGGGTGAGCCTCACTGCCAGGGGAAAGGGCCCGGGGCCCCTGGCCGGAGATCTGCCATGCCCAGATCCCTATCGTCATCCCGGCGGGGAGGATGGCTGCCCGTCACCGCAGCCCTCCTCTTCCTGCTTCTGGCGGCTCCGGCCGCCGCCGGCCCGGAAGCGGAGGCCGCCCTCTTCTATGAGGCCCTGGCGCCCCACGGTAAATGGCTGCTCTATGGCGACTACGGCCCGGTATGGTTCCCCACCGGCGTCCCGGCGGCATGGCGCCCGTATGTGGATGGCCGCTGGGTGCCCACCCCCATGGGCTGGGTCTTTGAGACCGGAGAGCCCTGGGGCTGGGCCACGTATCACTACGGCCACTGGCTGCCCACCCTGGATTTCGGCTGGGTTTGGGTGCCGGGGCGCACCTGGTACCCGGCCACGGTGGTCTGGCGCAGCAGCCGGGAGTATATCGGCTGGGCGCCCATGCCGCCCCCCTTTTTCACCCCGGCCCCGGCCTTCGGGGGCGGCGCCTTCCTCATCGGCTCCGACCCCTTTGCCGTGCTCACCCCCTTTTTCTGGACCCTGTGCCCGGTCACCCATTTCCTGCGCGGCTTCGGGACGTTCTGGGCCCCGGCCCACAGCTACGGCCGCTGCGGCTGTCTGGTACCCGTGTCCGGAGTGACGGTCCTCCTCCCCCACACCGCGCTGGTGACCCACTTCTTTGCCCTGGGGCCCCGGCCGGAGGGGTGTTTTGCCTTCGGACCGGAATTCCGTTTCCTCAGCCAGGTCACCGCGGTGCCGGTGGCGGAATTCCAGCGGGTGGCCCAGTCCTTCACTCCCGCCCGGGTGCAGCAGGTGATCCCGCCGGCGGCGCTGCTGGAGCAACACCCGCACCTGCGGGAGGTGGTCCCGGAGGCCCTGATCCAGGGCCAGCCGCTGCCGGTGGCGCCGGTGACGGACACCCGGCAGGCGGCCGCGACTTTTCTCAAGGCGGATGCGGCCCCCCGCCTGACCCGGCTGCCGACCCTGCCCCCGGACCTGCCCCGGGCCGTGACCGTGCCCTTCGCCTCCCGGGTGGGGCCGGAGGCCCTCAAGGGGGTGAAGGGGGCGGAGCTGCCGGCCGCCGCGGTCAATCCCCGCCTGGCGCCGCCCCCGGCCCCGCCGCCCGCGCCTTCCCCGCCGCCGGCGGCTGAGGCCCCGGGGGAGACGGCGGCCCCCGCCCGGGAAGCCCCGCCTCTCCGCCGGGAGGGTCCTCCAGGGCCCCGGGAGGCCCCCGCAGTCAGGCGGGAGATGGTGGCTCCCCGGGGGCCCGCCCCCGAATCCGGGCGGGAGCCGGAAGTCCGGCGGCGACCCCGGATGATCGAGGTGCCGCCGGTGACTCCGGCGCCCCGGGGGGAGACGGCGCCCCCGCCCCGGCCCCCGGCCGCCGCGGTAACGCCGGAGGTCCGCCCTCCGGGACCGCCACCGCCGTCTGTGGCCCCGCCCCGGCCGGAGGGGGTGCCGGAGAGGCAGCAGGCTCCTCCGCCGGCGCGCCGGGAGGCGACGCCGGAGCGCCTGGAGGAGAGGGTGCGGGAGCAGTGGGAGCAAAAGCTCCGGAGGGAGCTGGAGCGCCAGGGCCGGGCCGTGCCCCCGGCAGCCCCTCCGGCGGTGCGGGAACGGCAAAAACCCCGCCCGGCGCCCCTGAAACCGGCGCCTGCGGAACCTGCTCCCCCTCCGGGATCTCCCGGCGGGGGCCCTCCGGGGTGGGCCCCGCAGCCCCGGCGGGGCAGATGAGACCTGGCGCCGGGCCACATGACGGTGATCCGGCAAGAAGGGCCACAGGGGAGGAGGGCAGGGCCGGATTCGGCCCCGACCCGCCTCAGAGGCGTCCATATCTCGGTCAATGACAGAAATAGCCCGTAGATTGGAAGTGTTGGCCCGCCTCGGGGAGCGTCTGGAGGCGCGCCGGGAGGAGCTGGCCGAGGCAGCCGGTCAGGATGTGGGAACCCCCCACTGGCTGGGCCGCCTGGAAGTGGAGCTGGCGGCGGCTCACCTGCGTACCATGGGGGAGGAGGCGCATTTCGTGGCCGGGGCCTTGCCCTATGGGGTGGTGGCCGCCATCTTCCCCTATGACGCGGCCCCGGTGATGCTGGCCCGGGTGGGGGGCGCGGCCCTGCTGGGGGGCAACCGCTTCCGCTTCTCCTGCTCCTCCCAGACTCCCACCGTGGCCCGTCTCCTGGCGGAGGTGGCCGCCCCCTTCCCGGAGATGGAGGCGGTGGTGGGAATGGATAACCGCCGCTTCGGCGCCCAGGCCGTGGCCGACCCCCGGGTGCGGGTGCTCTTCATCTCCGGCGGCGGGGAGGTGGGGGCCATTTATGCCCAAAAAATCGCCGCCTTCGACAAAATCTTCTTTGCCGGCCCCAGCGGGCTGCCGCCGGCCCTCCTGTTTCGGGATGCGCCGGTTAAGAGGGCGGCCCGGTTTCTGGTGCGCCGGGCCTTCCTCAACGCCGGCCAGTACTGCACCTGTCTGAAGCGGGCCTATATTCACCGGGAGATCTATCCCCAGGTGAAAGAGGCGGTGCTGAGGGAAATGGCCGCCATCAAGGTGGGGGAACCCCAGGACCCGGAGACCTGGATCGGGCCCCTGAGGGTGGAGCGCACCCGGGTGCTCCTGGCCCGGGCCCTGGAAGCCCTCGTCCGGCCGGTGTTTCTTCTGCCCCCCCGCCAGGACGGTGTCTGGCAGGGGCCGTATCTCGTGGAAACCCCGGAGCCGCCGGAGACGGAACTCTTCGGGCCGTTTCTGGCCTTGACCCCGGTGGCCGACGACGAGGAGGCGGTGGCCCGGGTGCTCACAAGCCGCTACCCCATGCTGGTGGTCTTCTTCGGCACCCCGCCCCCCGGGGCCCGGGAACGCCTGACGGAGCGATTCGGCATGGTCTTTGACAATCCGGATTTTCTCTTCACCCCCTTGCGCCTTCCCTTCGGGGGCAAAGGGGAGAGCGGCTGGATTCTGGAGCGGCGGGGCGAAGAGGTGCACCTCCGGGACGGGGCCGTCTGGTATGCCGCGGAGCTGGTGCGGCGACCCGGAGAGGCCGCCGGATGAGGATCGGGGAAATCGGGGCCCAGGCCCCACCCGGCTGAAACAGGGAGGGGGCCGGGGAGGGGGGGCCGGAAGCCACTCCTCCCTGGCCTTTCTTACCCGCAATTCACCATATGGGGGGAGCGATGGAGATTGCCGGTCTGTTGGCGGCCCTGGGTTACCGGGAGGAACCCCTGGGATTTTTCTACACCGAGCGCCCGCCGCAGGAGGGGAACTCCCCGCGGCCGGCCCGGCTGCCGTCCGCCGCCGAGGAGGCCCGGGGGGAGGTGGACTTCGGGCAGCTCTTCGCCGGGTTTTCCTGCGTCATGGGGCATGTCTGGCGGGCCCGGCGTCAGGGGCGGGCGGCCTGGTTCGACCGGGAGCACTTCGGCTGTCTGGGGGGCGCCTTTTATCTGGGCTTCCTCAAGCCGCAACTGGAGATCATCGCCCGCTACGTCTCCACCGGCATTCCCGGGGTGCTGCCGGGGGAGCGCTATCTCCCCAGCCCGGAGGTCTGCCGCCGCTTCTTTGAGACCATTGACCCCCCGGCGGCCACCGGCCGTTATGCCGTCTTTCAGCCCCTGAGCCGCTTCGGGCCCGACGAGGAGCCGGAGGTGGTGATCTTCTTCGCCCGTCCGGAGGTGCTCACCGGGCTTTTCATGCTGGCCGCCTTTGTCACCGGTGATTTCCAGGTGGTGCAGGCGCCCTTCGGGGCGGACTGCTCCCAGGTGGTGACCTGGCCCCGGAAATTTTGGGCCGAGGGCAGTCCAAAGGCGGTGCTGGGGGGCTTTGACCCTTCGGCCCGGAAATACCACGCCCCGGATGAACTGAGCTTCGCGGTGCCCTGGGAGCTGTTCCGGCGGCTGGCGACGCACTGGCGGGAGTCATTTCTCACGGGAGAGACCTGGGAGCGGGTACGCCACAAGATCCGCCTGAGCGACAAGGTCTGGGGGGAGAAGTGAGGGAAGGCCACCCCGGGCCCGTCCTGACGGAGGCGGCGGCCTGGCCGGCCACCTACCGGGAGGCGGTGGCCCTGCAGGAAACCTGGCGGACGCGGGTGGTCTTGCGGCCCCTGGACCGGCCGCCCCGCTATGTGGCGGGGGTGGATGCGGCCTACGAGGGCAAGGGGGGCCGGGTCTTCGGGGCCGCGGCCCTGTTCAGCTATCCCGAACTTGAGCCCCTGGAGGAAGCCGGCGCCGCGCTGCCCTGCCCTTTTCCGTACATCCCCGGGTTGTTGAGCTTGCGGGAGATTCCCGCGCTTCTTCAGGCCCTGCGCGGGCTCAGCCGCCGGCCCGACCTGGTGTTGGCCGACGGTCAGGGCATCGCCCACCCCCGGGGTCTGGGGCTGGCGTCACACCTGGGCGTGCTCCTGGATCTGCCGGTGATCGGGGTGGCCAAAAGCCGGCTGGTGGGGGAAGGGGAGGAGCCGGACGCCGCGGCCGGATCGTGGCGGCCCCTATATCTGAAGGGTGACATTGTGGGCCTGATTGTCCGCACCCAACGCTCCCGCCGCCCCCTGTATGTCTCGCCCGGCCACCTCGTCTCCCTTAAGGACTGCCGTAAGATCGTGTTGGGCTGCGTTAGGCGCTATCGGATCCCTGAGCCTCTGCGGGCCGCCGATCGCCTCAGCCGGAGCCTCCGGAGGGCAGCTTGCCCTTCGCCCTCAGGCTAAGGGAGGTGGAGAAGTAAAAATCGGCAAAGTACAGCTGCCGCCGGTAAATGGGGCAGAGGGCGTTGACGCCGTTGCGGCAGCCCCCCTGGCGGGCGTCCCATTCCCACCACAGGCACTCCTGACACTCCCCCCGGAGGTCACGGTTCAGACACATCATTCCCAGTTCGGAGAAGTCCATGTATATCTTTCCGGCGGCCGGCCTCCCCCGCCGGCGCCTTTTTTCCGAAATTTAACAGAATTCCCCTATCAGTCTAACTCATGTAAAACAAAAGGGCTCGGATGTCAAAAATTTTTTTCCGGGCGAGCCTCTCCCTTCAGGGACACAGGTTCCGGGCGGGGCGCACGAAGGACCGGGATCGTCCTTTTTTCTCTGCATTTTCCGCCGGATAGGGCAGAAGAAGGGAACCCGCAGCCAAAACCGCAGGAGGCCGCGCGCCTAAAGGGTCCCGGCTCCTGGGCCGGGAGGCCTCAGCGGACTTCGCCGTGGGGCTGGGACATACAGGAGGCCTCCTCCGGGATGGGGGACGCCTCGGCCGCGGCGTGGGGGGCGCCGTTTTCCCAGCCGGCGCAGAGGTGAAACTTGCCGACCCCATGCTGGAGGCGCCGGCAAAAGCCTTTGTATTCCTTGGTCCAATGCCGGCAAGTGCCGCAGACCTTGAGGGGCCGGGGAGCGGGTACGGCGGTCATAGGCTTCCTGGAAAAGGGATGCAGGCGTCGGGGATAAAAGCCGCGCAGGCCGGCCCGCGCCCATTTTAGGAAGAGGGCCACAGGAGCCTGACTTTCCCGTCCTCCTCTCCCTCTCCTTATCCACCCTCGTTAAGGGGTAAGGGGGGAGAGTCTGGGAAGGGGGCACAGGGCGTCGTCCCCTGGCCCCTCCCCCGCCACTTCACTTTAACCGGGCTCTTGCTCCCGGTCAAGGCGGAAGTGGTCATAGCCCCGGCCGGTGATTACCCGGTCCCCTGCGGGGCCGGTGAGGAGCACCTCCGCGCCGGGGATGATCTCCCCGATCCGGGTAGGCGCCGCCAGCCCTGCGCTCCGGAAGAGTTTCTTAAGGGTTGCCTCCGGGGCCGCCGAGGTGAAGAGGAGCTGGTAGTCCTCGCCGCCCGTGAGGGCCACAGCCACCGGATCCAGCCCCAGGAGCCGGGCGGCGGCGGTGAGGGCCGGGGTCAGCGGGACCCGGGCGGCCTCCACCCTCGCTCCCACCCGGCTGAAACGGCAGATGTGCCCCAGATCCGAGGCCACGCCATCCGAGAGGTCGATGCAGGCGCTGGCCAGACGCTTTGCGGCCAGCAGCCGCCCGGCGGCCGGCTGCGGGACCGGATCGAGATGCGCCCGCACTAGGGGCTCCCGCACCTCCGGGGGCAAGGCCAGGCGGCGGCGCAGCACCTCCACCCCGGCGGCCGCCTCGCCCAAGGGCCCGGTGACGTAGACGCCGTCCCCCACCCGGGCGCCGGCCCGGGTGAGGAGCTCTTCTTTGGGCACCCGGCCCAGCAGGGTGAGGGTCAGGGTGACCCCAAGGGGGGAGGCCACCGTGTCCCCGCCGATCACGGCCACCTGGAACTCCCGGGCCGCCTCCGCCACTCCCTCCCCCACCTCCAGGGCCAGGCTCAGGTCCCGGTGCGGCGGCCAGCCCAGGGAGAGGAGGGCATATGCGGGCCGGCCTCCCATGGCGGCCAGATCGCTGACGTTGACGGCCACCGCCTTGCGCCCCAGCTGGCGCAGGGAGGACCAGGCCAGGTCGAAGTGCACCCCCTCCACCAGGGTGTCCACCGTCCAGAGGAGATACTCCGGCCCGCCGGGGTCGAGAACGGCGCAGTCATCCCCGATCCCCAGGATGACCTCCGGGGGCGAGGGGCCGAAGAGCTCAGCCAGGGCCGCGATGAGGCCGAATTCGCCTGCGGGCGCCTCTGCCATTCAGTTCAGTTCCAGGGCGCTGAAAAAGAAGGGGATCTCGGTGGCCGCGGTCTCCGGACCGTCGGAGCCGTGCACCGCGTTCTTCTCCTTATCCAGCCCCAGGTCCCGGCGGATGGTGCCGGGGGCGGCCTCCTGGGGGTCCGTGTTCCCCATAAGCTCCCGCCAGCGCCGGATGGCGTCCTCAGCCTCGGCCACCAGGGCGACGATGGGCCCGGAGCTCATATAGTCGGTGAGGCTGTCGAAGAAGGGACGCTCCCGGTGCACGGCATAAAAGGCCCGGGCCTGCTCCCGGGTGAGGCGCAGGCGCTTCAGGGCGACGATGGTAAGCCCGGCGGCTTCCAGGCGCCGCAGGATGTCCCCGGTGAGGCCCCGGCTCACCGCGTCCGGTTTGATGATCGCCAACGTCCGCTCCACTGCCATGGTGTCTCCTTCCGTACAGGCCACTGGCGGGGGCGCCGGTGGGGAACCCTCCCCCGGTCGCCGTGAGGGCCTGGGTCATTTGTCCACGGTGCCGAAGTGATCGAACTGCAGGGTGAAGGTGCCCCGGCCCTGGGTGAGGGAGCGCAGGGCGGTGGCATAGCCGAACATGGCGGCCAGGGGGGCCTTGGCGGTGATGAGGCGCACCGGCCCCTTGGCGGTGAGCTGCTCGGTCTTGCCCTTGCGGGCGTGGAGATCGCCCAGGACCTCGCCGGTGAACTCCTCGGGTACGATGATCTCCACCTTCATGATGGGCTCCAGCAGCACCGGCTTGGCCTGGGCCACGGCCTGCTTCACCGCGGTCATGGCCGCCACCCGGAAGGCCATCTCGCTTGTCTGCCCCTCCCGCACCTGGGCGTCCACCAGGGCCACCGCGATGTCCTCCGCCGGGTGGCCGAAGGCCGGGCCTCCCGCCAGGGCCTCGGTCACCGCCTGCTCAATCACGGGGACAAAGGACTGGGCGGGATGGTCCTCCGGCAGAAATGAGGTGAAGGAATTGCCCGCTCCCCGGGAGCGGGGGGAAAGGCTCAGGCGCACCGCGGCGAAGTGGTGTCTGCCCGCCAGCTCCCGGTCAAAGGTGCCGGTCTCCTCCACCGCCTGGGTAATGGTCTCCCGGTACACCACCTGGGGGCGTCCGGCCCGGATGCGGGTGTGGAACTCCCGCTCCAGCCGGTGCTGCACCACCTCCAGGTGCAGCTCCCCCATGCCGGAGAGCAGGGTCTGGCCGGTATCCTCATCCAAGTGCACCCGCAGGCTGGGATCCTCCTCCGCCAGGCGGGCCAGGGCCGGGCCCAGGCGCTCCTGGTCCTCCCGGGTCTCCGGCTCGATGGCCAGGGAGATCACCGGCACATAGGAGCTGATGGGCTCCAGGATGATGGGGTGGCCGGGAGTGCACAAGGTGTCGCCGGTGGTGGTGGCCTTGAGCCCCACCAGGGCCACGATGGCCCCGGCCTGGGCCTCCTCCAGAGGCTCCCGCTTGTTGGCGTGCATGCGCAGGATGCGCCCCACCTTCTCCGTCACCTGCTTCACCGGGTTATAGACCTCCTGCCCCGGCTTCAGACTGCCGGAATACAGGCGCACATAGGTGAGGCGCTGGCCGCCGAACATCTGGATCTTGAAGGCCAGGGCCGCCAGGGGGCCGCTGATGCGGGTGGGGCGGATCTCCTCCTCCCCGGTGAGGGGGTTTTCCCCCCGCACCGCCGGCACCTCCAGGGGATTGGGGAGGAAGTCCTTGATGCCGTCCAGCAGGGGCTGGATGCCCTTGTTGCGCAGGGCGGCCCCGGCATAGACCGGCACCCCCTTGAGGGCGATGGTGGCCCGGTGGATGGCGGCCACCACCTCCTCCGGGGTGACCGGGGTCTCGCTCAGGTAGGCCTCCATGAAGGCGTCGTCCACCTCCGCCAGGGCCTCCAGGAGCTCTTCCCGCCGGCGGTGCACCTCCGCCTCGAACTCCGGGGGGAGGGGCAATTCCTCATACACCGCGCCCAGGGTCTCTTCCTGCCATTTCCAGGCGGTGAGGGTGAGGAGGTGGAAGACCCCCTGGAAGCGGTCCTCCTCCCCCCAGGGGATGGTGATGGGCAGGGGATGCGCCCCCAGCTTCTCCCGCAGGCTGGCCACACTCATCCAGAAATCCGCTCCGGGGCGGTCCATCTTGTTGATGAAGGCCAGCTTGGGGACCCGGTAACGGTCGGCCTGGTGCCAGACGGTCTCGGACTGGGGCTCCACCCCGCTCACCGCGTCGAAGACCCCGATGGCCCCGTCCAGGACCCGGAGGCTGCGCTCCACTTCGATGGTGAAATCCACATGCCCGGGGGTGTCGATGAGATTGATCATCACCCCCTTCCAGTGGCAGGTGGTCACCGCCGCGGTGATGGTGATGCCCCGCTCCTGCTCCTCGGGCATCCAATCCATGGTGGCGGCGCCGTCGTGCACCTCCCCGATCTTGTGGGTGCGGCCGGTATAGTAGAGGATGCGCTCGGTGAGGGTGGTCTTGCCCGCATCGATATGCGCGATAATGCCGATGTTCCGGAGCTGTTCCAGCTTGATGGCGGGCACGGGCGGCCTCTCCCCTTCACTCCCAGCAGATCTGGATTTTTGTAAATGAATTCGGCCCGCCTTGCAAGCTTATCCGCGCCCGCCTCCCGCCGGGCGGGGGAGACAGGGGCCTTCCCCCCCTCTGCCCCGGGGACTCCCTTAGAGCTTTCCCTGAGAAAAAATCAAGGTTTTTCCCAACTTGCGCCTGACCATCCTGATCATTACCATATATTTGAACTACTCGCCGGAATCAGGTCCCGGGAGGAGAGCTCCGGTCGGGGTAAGCGATCTCCGACTCTTTTCCCACTGCCCCTTCCTCACCGCCGCCCCTCGCCAGAGAGTTCCCTGCAACGGAGGTGGTCAGGGTCCAGGTTAACGCACCGGACATACTGCATTGCCGCGTGGGAGGTCCGGGTCTATTCCCGGATCCAATTCCAGGAAACGTAATCCTCGCCCGATGGCGTTCCCCAGGAAGGGGGGAGGTTCCTGGAATCAGGGAGGACGGGAACATGAAAGCAAGGTATCTCCTGATCATGGTACTGGCTGGAGCGCTCCTTGGCGTCGCCGGCATCGCCTGGACCGGAAAGCCACATTTCGTGGGAACGGTCACCGCCACCCTGCTGGAAGACGGGAGCCTACGCGTCTGCTTTAAGGAGGCGGGGCTGGGTAATAATCAGAACATCGATTATAAGGTGTCGGCCACCGCCAGCGCCACCTACCAGTGCGTCAACAACGCCGGCAACTGCCCTCAGGCCGCCAACAAGCGCAAGGTCACCGGCGAAGTGAGCGCCGAGGCAACCTTCAACTCCGGCCAGAACGGCCAGATCTCCCAGTGTCTCACCATCCAGGGCCCTCCGGAGGTGGACCCGTTCTGCCCCGGCGGCCAGACCGAGACGCTGGCCCAGGTCACCTACTCGGGGATTACAATTACTGACCAGACCAACAACATCACCGCAAACGCCAGGCCCGCCACGCTCTCCCAGACCCTGTTCGTCTGTCCCTGAGCGTCGTGCGGCGGAAAGGAGCCCCACCTGACGGCTCCGGGGAGGCCTTCTTGGGCCTCCCTTTTTGCTTCCCCCGCCCTCTGTCTGATAGAATTTCTCCATGTCCGGCCTCCGGAAGGGGAAGGACCGCCCGGGTGCTGTCCGGACCCGGGGCGGCGTGTTGCCCCGATCCCGGGCCGCCTTCTGTCCCCGCCGGCGGCTCCGGCACGAAAGGGGTTGCGGTTCGGCGGGAGGGGTGAAAAGATGAGGGGAAGGGAAAGGGCCCACCGCCCGGGGCGGGCTTAGCCCGCAGTTCACCCGGCCGGAAGGGCAAAACGCCTCGGACCCTGCAGGGCCTGAAGCCCAGGACGCCATGGATGCCCTCACCCTGTTGCAGCAGCTGATCAACGGGCTCTCCCTGGGGAGCCTGTACGCCCTCATCGCCGTGGGCTACACCATGGTCTACGGGATCTTGCGCCTCATCAACTTCGCCCACGGCGATCTCATCATGGTGGCGGCCTACCTGGCGGTGATGGGGGTGGGGCTCTTCTCCTGGCCCTGGCCCCTGGCCGCGGGAGCGGCCATCCTCCTCACCGGCGGGGTGGGGGTGATCCTGGAGCGGGCCGCCTACCGGCCGCTGCGCAAGGCGCCCCGCATCTCGCTCCTCATCTCCGCCATCGCCGCCTCTTTTCTCCTGGAGAACCTGGTTCTGGTCCTGGGGGGTGGCCGGCCCCGGGCCTTTCCGGCCCCGGGGTGGCTGGCGGGCTCCCTCCACCTCGGGGGGCTCTTTCTCCCCCGTCTCAGCCTGGTGATCCCGGCGGTCACCGCCCTCAGCGTCGGGGCCCTGTTCCTGCTGGTCTACCGCACCCCCACCGGCCGGGCCATGCGGGCCATCGCCGCGGATTGGGAGACCGTGAGCCTCATGGGGGTGGACGTCAACCGCATCATCTCCCTCACCTTTCTGGTGGGCTCCCTGCTGGCGGGGGTGGGGGGGATCCTCTGGGCCCTGAAATACCCCCAGGTCAACCCCTTTTTGGGGATCCTGCCGGGGTTGAAGGCCTTTATCGCCGCGGTGCTGGGGGGTATCGGCAACCTGGCCGGCGCGGTGGCCGGGGGGCTGCTGCTGGGGATGCTGGAGATCCTCATCGTGGCCGCCTGGCCTTCCTGGGCCGGCTATCGGGACGCGGTGGCCTTCGCCCTGCTCATTTTGCTCCTGCTGGTCAAGCCCACGGGATTGTGGGGTGAAAGTCTGGAGGAGGAAAAGCTATAAGCGCGTCGGGCGGCCGTGGCGCTGGCCGTCCCCCAGCCGGTATGCCTATGATCCGCTCCACCTGGCTCACCCTGGCGGCTCTGGCGCTTTTGGCCCTGTTTCTGGCCGCGGTGCAGCGCTTCGGCAACGAATATCAGGTGCGCCTGCTGCACAACGCCGCGGTCTTTATCACCCTGGCGGTGAGCTACCATCTCATCAACGGCGTGTGCGGCCAGTTGCATCTGGGGCCCAACGCCTTCATCACCCTGGGGGCCTATACCGCCGCCCTCCTCACCCTGACGCCGGGGGAGAAGGCGGCCACTTTCCTGCTCACGCCCCTGATGTGGCCCTTCAGCCACCTGAACCTGCCTTTGGCGCCGGCGCTTCTGGCCGGAGGACTGGTGGCCGCGGCCTTCGGGGTGCTCACCGGCTTTCCGGTCTTCCGGGTGCGGGGGGATTATCTGGCCATCGTCACTTTGGGGTTCGGGGAGGTGGTGCGGGTGGTGGCCAACAACCTCCAGGGCCTGACCAATGGCCCCTTGGGCCTCAAGGGCCTGAAGCCCTTGGGGAGTCTGGGGTGGTCCTGGGGGGTGGCGATCCTCACCGTCCTGGTGGTCCACCGCCTGAAAAATTCCAACTACGGCCGGGCCATGGAGGCCATCCGGGAGGATGAGACCGCGGCCCGGGCCATGGGGGTGGACACCTTCCGCCACCTGCTTTTGGCCTATACCCTGAGCGCCTTCTTCTTTGGGGTGGGGGGCGGGCTCCTGGCCCACCTCATCACCACCATCTCCCCGGGGCTGTTCAGCTTCTTCCTCACCTTCCTGCTCCTCATCATCATCGTGGTGGGGGGCCTGGGCTCCACCACCGGCGCGGTGCTCGCCGCGGTGCTCTTCACTGTGGCGGGGGAGTGGCTGAGGGTGGTGGAGGAGCCCCGGCAGCTCTTCGGGCTCACCCTCCCCGGCATCCCGGGGCTGCGCATGGTGCTCTTCTCTCTGCTTTTGCTCCTGGTCATCCTCTTTTTCCGGCGGGGGCTGGTGGGCCGGCGGGAGTTCTCCTGGGCGGGGGCGGCCGCCTGGCTCTCCCGGCGAGGGAGGGCCGAGGACGCCCGGTGAGACCAGCCATGGCCCAGTTGCAGCTCAGCCAGGTGGGGATGCGCTTCGGGGGGCTTTTGGCCCTGGAGGACCTGAACCTCACGGTGCCGCCGGGCGGGCTTTACGGCCTCATCGGCCCCAACGGCGCCGGCAAGACCACGGTCTTCAATCTCATCAGCGGCTTTCTCCGGCCCACCTGCGGCAGCATCCGCCTGGATGGCACGGAGCTGGTGGGCCTGCCCCCGCACCGCATCACCGGGTTGGGGGTGGCCCGCACCTTCCAGAATATCCGCCTCTTCGGCGAGCTCACCGTGCTGGACAATGTGCTGGTGGGCCGGCATCTTAGGGGGCGCGCCTTTTGGTGGGAGGCGGTGCTGGGGCTCCCCCGTTCCCGGCGGGAGGCCCGGGAGCAGGAGGGCCGGGCCCGGGAGCTCCTTGCCGCGGTAGGCCTGGCGGAAGCGGCCGGCGAGCCGGCGGGGAAACTCCCGTATGGGCACCAGCGGCGGCTGGAGATCGCCCGGGCCCTGGCCACCGAGCCCCGGCTGCTGCTGCTGGACGAACCCGCAGCCGGCCTCAATCCCCAGGAGACCCGGGAGCTGATGGCCTTCCTGGAGGACATCCGGCGCCACTTCGGCCTGACCATGCTCATCATTGAGCATAACCTGACCCTGGTCATGGGCCTCTGTGATCACCTCACCGTCCTGGATCACGGCCTCACCATCGCCCAGGGGCCGCCGGCCGTGGTGCAGCGGGATCCGGCGGTGATCCGGGCCTACCTGGGCAAAAGATGAGGGCTCCCGTGCTCACCTTGGAGGCCCAGGACCTGCACATCCATTATGGCACCATCCGGGCGGTGGCCGGGGTGAGTTTCCGGGTGGCCGCCGGCTCCCTGGTGGCCCTGCTGGGAGCCAACGGGGCCGGCAAAAGCAGCATCATCCGGGCGGTGGCCGGGCTGGTCCCCCCGACGGCGGGGCGCATTCTCCTCAACGGCCGGGAGATCCAGGGCCTGCCGCCCCATGAGATCGTCCGGCTGGGCGTGGCGGTCTGTCCGGAAGGCCGCCGGGTCTTCCGCCATCTCACGGTCACGGAGAATCTGCTGTTGGGCGGCTGGGTGCGACAGCGCCGGGAGCAGGAAGAGACCTTGGCCCACATCTTTGGCCTCTTTCCCCGTCTGGCGGAGCGCCGCCGCCAACGGGCCGGCACCCTCTCCGGCGGCGAACAGCAGATGCTGGCCCTGGGCCGGGCCCTCATGAGCCGCCCAGGAGTGCTGCTGTTGGATGAACCCTCCCTGGGATTGGCCCCCTTGCTGGTGCGGGAGGTCTTCCGGGTGGTGGCCCGCCTCCGGGAGGCCGGGGTCACCCTTCTTTTGGTGGAGCAGAACGCCGCCGTGGCCCTGGAGCTGGCCGACTACGCCTACATCCTGGAAAACGGCCGCCTGGCCCTGGAAGGCCCGGGGAAGGACCTGCTCAGCAACGACCACCTGCGGCGGGCCTACCTGGGCGAGGCCCCGGAGGAAAAAACTCTCCCCCCCGGTTAGGCAAGCGGATACAATTGTCATAAATTGGGGGAGCGGGTCAAGGCCCCCTGCCCCTCTCCCCGGCCCTCCCCCATGACTACCTTCCGGAGACCCTATGCTGACGCCCCTCAGGCTCACGGATGCCTATAAAGGCTACACCTACGATCTGGACAAGCTCATCACCCCGGCGGAGACCATCGCCCGGGTGAAGGAGCGCCTGGCCCGCCTGGATCTGAAGATCCTCAAAGAGGTGGTGCGCATTGATTCCGGGCGCCTGGACATCCCGGTCTACATCAGTCTGGTGGATGTGGATGCCATGCGGGTGATGCCCACCCGCAAACAGATGGGCAAAGGCGCCACCCCGGCCCAGGCCGAGGCCTCCGCCCTCATGGAGCTGGTGGAGCGCTTCAGCTTCTTTTCCTTTTTGGCGGAAGGTCCCCTGCTCTACGGCCGGGCCCGGGAATTCGGCGAGGCGGCCCTGCCCTTTTCCTATCTCGCCCGCTCCCTCTTTGACACCTCTCCTGCGGCGGAGGTGGCCGCCCGCCTCTACCCCGACTGGCCCCTCTATTTCGCGCCGGCCACCAATCTGGCCACCGGCGAGGCGGTCTTGGTCCCCTTCCACTGGTTTTATCTCATTGAGGAATTCAACGGCCCCGCGGCCGGCAACTGCCCCGAGGAGGCGGTGCTCCAGGGTCTGTGCGAGGTGGTGGAGCGCCACGTGGGGTCGGTGATCAGCCATGAGCGCCGCGCCACGCCCCTCATCGACCCGGAGAGCGCCACCGACCCGGTGGTGCGGGAGCTGCTGGAGAAGTTCCGGCGCAACGGCATCCGCCTGTGGCTGAGGGATTTTTCCCTCGATACCGGTATTCCCACCGTGGGGGCGTTGGCCTATGACCCGGCCACGTTTCCGGAGGAGAGCGAGATTGTCTTCACCGCCGGCACCACTACCAGCCCGGAGAAGTCCCTGGCCCGGGCCCTCACCGAGATCGCCCAGCTGGCGGGGGACTTCCACCGCCGCACCAGCTACCGGCCCACCCTGCCCAAATACGGGCGCCTGGAGGAGGCGGCCTATCTTATGGCGGAGGGCCCCCAGGTGCCCCTGGCCAGCCTCCCCGACCTCTCCCATGCCAACCTGCGGGTGGAGATTTCCCAGGCGGTCCGGGCCCTGGGCCGGCTGGGGCTGGAGCCCCTGGCGGTGGACCTGACCCATCCGGGGCTCAGGATTCCGGTGTATTATCTTCTCATCCCCGGGACCCATTTCCTGGAGCGCACCCGGAACACCGACACCCTCTTTCACCTGGCCCGGGTGGCCGCCCTCTACGCCCCGCCCGCCGACGCCCTGGCGGCTCTGACCCACCTGGAGGCCCTGGCCCCGGAGCGTTTCGAGGTGCCCTTTTTCCTGGGGGTGGTCCTGGAGAATCTGGGGGAGCCCCAGGCGGCCCTGGAGCGCTTCCGCCGCTCCCTGGACCTGGGGCCCCCGGCCCACGAGGTGGCCAGCCTGTATGTGCATCTGGGTTCCTGCCTCAAGGAGCTGGAGGACTACCCCCAGGCGGTGGCCGCCCTGGAGCGGGCCCGGGAGCTCAATCCGGAGCTCAAGGAGGCCCACCACCTCCTGGGCTTCTGCTTTTTCAAGCTGGGGGCCCACGCCGAGGCGGTGGCCTGCTTTGAGCGCTGCATCGAGCTGGACCCCGGCTCCGGCATCGACTATGCCAATCTGGGGGTGAACCTGCTCCGGCTGGGACACCCCCGGGAAGCGGCCTATGTGCTGCAACAGGCCCTGGACCTGGACCCCTCCCTGGACTTCGCCCGCCGGGTGCTCAGGGAGGCCCTGGGCTGACCGGGTCCCTGGGAGGGGGAAAGGGTCGGAAAGGGGGGAGGGGCGCTTCCCGGGCCCCTTACCCCCGAGGCGGAGGCACAAGTCTTGAGGCCCCGGGAGGGCGAGGATGGAAAAGCCGCGGCCGTGTGATCCCGCCCGGTTTCCGCCGGAATCCGCCGGCCGGATCATGACCTGTCAGGTGCCGGTGGTCACCCGGGAGGCCACCATCGCCGAGGTGGAGCGCCTGCTCCTCACCCGGGCCCGGGATTTTGACTCCCTCAACTATATCTATGTGGTGGATGCCGGGGGGTGCCTGGCCGGGGTGTCCATTAAGGAGGTCTTCCAAAGGGGGAAGCGGCTCCCGGTGGCCGAGGTCATGGTCACCGACCCGGTCCGCGTGCCTCCCGGGGCCGACCAGGAGCGGGTGGTGCACCTGGCCCTGGAGCATGACCTGAAAGCGGTGCCGGTGGTGGACGGGCAGGGCCTCTTTCTGGGCGCGGTGTTGAGCCGCACCCTGCTCACCACTCTCTTTCGGGAGGCCAGCGAGGATCTCCTGCGCCTGGGGGGGGTGCGGCGCTCCGCGGCCATGTTCGACCACGTCCTCAGGCTCCCGGTGGTCACCTCCCTGGGGCACCGCCTGCCCTGGCTGCTTTTGGGCCTGGTGGGGGGGATGCTGGCCGCCGGCATCATCGGCCACTTTGAGGGCACTTTGGCAAAGAACCTCATCCTGGCCGCCTTTATTCCCCTCATGGTCTACATGGCCGATGCGGTGGGCACCCAGATGGAGGCCTTCATCATCCGGGACCTGGCGGTGGATCCGGAGCTGGACTTTCTGAAGTATTTCCGGCGCCAGTTCCTCATTGTCGCCCTCATCGCCCTCATCACCAGCGGGGTGCTGGGGGCTCTCAGCTACCTCCTCTACCGGGCCCCCCGGATCTCCCTGGTGCTGGCGCTCTCCCTGTTTCTCGGTATCATCTCCTCGGTGATCACCGGCCTGGTCATCCCCTACCTCATGAGGCGCCTCCGGCAGGACCCGGCCAACGCCAGCGGTCCGGTGGCCACCATCCTCCAGGACCTCCTGACGGTGGCCATCTTTTTCCTCATCGCCTCCTGGCTTTTGGGGTGAGGCCGTGAAGAAGCCCGGCTCTGCCGCCGCGACCTCTGCCGTTGGGCCCCGGAAATCCCCGGAGGCCTGGTTCCGGCGCAAGTGGCTCAAGGCCCTCCTGGTGAGCGGCGGGGTGGGGCTGCTGCTGGCCGGGGCCGTCTGGCACGGCGGCATCCCCCTCAGCCGCCTGTACCCCCGCCTGCTCCGCCCCCTGCTCAACGCCTGCGTCGCCATCGGGGTGGGGCTGGCGGTGGGGCTGTTCATTGAGAACGCCGGCCTCACCACCCGCATCGGCCGCCTGGCGGCTCCCCTCCTGCGCTTCGGGCACCTGCGGGAAGCCTCGGCCGTGGCCTTCACCACCGCCTTTTTCTCCGCCCTCTCCGCCAGCACCATCCTGATGAACGCCCACCGGGATCAGGCCATCACCCGGGAGGAGCTCACCATTTCCGCCCTCATCCTCACCTTCCCCGCCTTCTTCGCCCATCTGCCCAGCATGTTCTTCATCGTCACCCCCCTGGTGGGGGTGGTAGGGGTGTACTATCTGGCCATCCTCCTGGCGGCGGATATGCTGCGCACCCTGGGCTATCTGCTGTATGCCCGCTGGCGGCTGCCTCCCTACCAGCCCCAGCCCCTGGCGGCGGCCGCCCCCCGGCCGGACCTGCGCCAGGTCCTCCGGGAGACGGGGAAAAAGTTCCTCACCCGCCTCTACAATATCCTGGTGATCACCATCCCGGTGTTTGTGGCGGTGTTTCTGGCCCAGGAAGGGGGGCTGTTCGAGTGGCTCAAGGACCACCTGGCCCGGGGGCTGAGGGGCATGGCCCTGCCAGTGGAGGCCTTCAGCATCCTGCTCTTTGCCCTGGCGGCGGAGACCACCGGCGGTTTTGCCGCCGCGGGGGCGCTCCTCACCGCGGGTACCCTGAGCCCGGGGGTGGTGCTCTTCACCCTGATTCTGGGGACCATCCTCTCCAGCCCCATGCGGGCCCTCCGCCACCAGCTCCCCTTTTATCTGGGCATCTACACCCCGGCTCTGGGCCTGCGCCTCATGATCCTCAGCCAGACCTTCCGGGCCCTGAGCCTCTTCCCTTTCCTGGCCCTGGTCTATTGGTGGGGGATGTAGGCCCGCCCGCCTGCTTGACACATGCGGGACGGGCGGAGTATAAGGGCCACAGGAGGCCGTATGGCGGGCAAGGTCTTGTTCCTCCTGGACATCAGCTCCTATATCTACCGGGCCTTTCATGCCATCCGGGGCCTGTCCACCTCCCAGGGGCTGCCCACCAACGCCGCCTTCGGGGTCACCAGCATGCTCCTCAAGGTCTTAAAGGAGCGGCGGCCCGAGTATCTGGCCCTGGTCTTCGACAGCAAGGCCCCCACCTTCCGCCACGCGCGCTACCCGGAGTACAAGGCCCACCGCCCCCCCATGCCCGAGGAACTCGCCGTGCAGCTCCCCTATATCCAGCAGATCATTCAGGCCTTCCACCTGCCGGCGGTGGAGGCGGAGGGCTTCGAGGCGGACGACCTCATCTGCACCCTGGCCCACAAGGCCCGGGCCGCGGGCTGGGAAGTGGAGATCGTCTCCGGCGACCGGGATCTGTTGCCTTGCCTCACGGAGGGCGTGAGCATGTGGGACCCCATGCGGGACGTGCGCTATGATCCCGCCCTCATCCGGGAGAAATACGGCCTCTCGCCCCAGGAGCTGGCGGAGGTCAAGGCCCTGGCCGGCGACCCCAGCGACAACATCCCCGGGGTGCCGGGCATCGGGGAGAAGACCGCCCTGAAGCTCATCCAACAGTTCCATTCCGTGGACCATCTGCTGGCGCACCTGGAGGAGGTGCCGGAAAAACGGCTGCGGGAGAAGCTGGCCCAATACGCCGACCAGGCCCGCCTCAGCCGGGAGCTGGTGCGCCTGAGCGACGCCGCCCCGGTGGACTTCTCCCCGGAAAGTTTCCGCCCCGGCACCCCGGACCGGGAGGCCCTGCGCCGCCTGTTTTTGGAACTGGAATTCACCCGCTTCACCCAGGAGCTGGGGTTTGATTCCACCCTGGCCGAGGCCTTCCACCTGGTGACCGGGCCGGAGGAGCTGGCCGGGATCAGCCGGGCCATCAGGAGCAGCGGCCGAATGGCCCTCTTCTTCCTGGTGGGGGAGGGCCATCCGGTGGCGGCGCCGGTGGGCGGGGTGGGACTGTCCTGGCAGCCCCAGGTGGGGGCCTATGTGCCCTTCGGGCCGCAACTGCCCCCGGAAACCGTCTTCCAGGAGCTGGGGCCGCTCCTTCAGGACGCCGCCCTCCAGAAGGTCAGTGCCGATCTGAAGACCGTCTGGCTGCTGGGACGGCGCTTCGGAGCCGAACCGGCGGGTCTGACGGGGGATATCCTGTTGGCCTCCTACCTCCTCAATCCGGCCCGCTACGAGCAGACCCTGGAGAATGTCGCCCTGCACCACCTGGGGGTCAACCTGCCGGGCCCCCGGGAGCTGTTGGGCCGGCCCGCTGCGGCCGGGGATCTGCCCCCGGAGCTGGCTTTGACCTACGCCGGCGGCCGGGCCGAGGTCTCCCTGGAGCTCTGGCCGAAGCTGGCCGACGAGCTCGCCCGGGAGGGTCTGGCGGAACTGTATGACACCCTGGAGCTCCCCCTCATCCCGGTCCTGGGGGCCATGGAGGAGGCGGGCATCCTGGTGGACCAGGAGTTCCTGCGCCGCTTCGGCCAGGACCTGGACCGGCAGATGCAGCGCCTGGAGGCGGAGATCTACGACCTGGCGGGGGAGACCTTTCTCATCAACTCCCCCCAGCAGCTGGGGCGCATCCTCTTTGACAAGCTGAAGCTGACGCCCCAGAAGAAGACCAAAGGCAAAACCGCCTACTCCACCGACATGGAGGTGCTCCAGAGCCTGGCGGCGGAGGCCCCCATCGCCGCCAAGGTGCTGGAATACCGCAGCCTGGGGAAGCTCAAGGCCACCTATGTGGACGCCCTCCTCAAGCTGGTGCACACCGACGGCCGCATCCACACGACCTTTGTGCAGTCGGTGGCGGCCACCGGGCGGCTCTCCAGCCGGGATCCCAATCTGCAGAACATCCCGGTGCGGGGGGAGCTGGGGGGGCAGATCCGCCAGGCCTTCGTTGCGCCCCCCGGATACCAGCTTCTGGGCGCGGACTACTCCCAGATGGAGCTTCGGCTCCTGGCCCACTTTTCCGAAGATCCGGTGCTCCTCACCGCCTTTAAGGAGGGGGTGGACATCCACCGGCAGACCGCGGCGGTGGTCTTCGGCATTCATCCGGAGCTGGTGACCCCGGAGATGCGCCGCCAGGCCAAGGTGATCAACTTCGGCATCATCTACGGCATGAGCGCCTTCGGCCTGGCCAAGCAGCTGGGGGTGGGCAATCGCCTGGCCCAGGACTTCATTCAGCGCTATTTCGCCCAACACACCAGAGTGAAGGAGTATTTGGAGCGCACCCTGGAGACCGCCCGGCGCCAGGGCTGGGTCACCACCCTGCTGGGCCGGCGCCGGCAGATCCCCCAGATCACCAGCAGCAACCGCCTGGTGCGCCAGGAGGCGGAGCGCAGCGCCATCAACACGCCCCTGCAGGGCTCCGCCGCGGATCTCATCAAGAAGGCCATGCTGGAGGTGGACCGGGCCCTGCGGCGGCAGGGGAGCGGCGCCCGCCTGCTGCTCCAGCTCCATGATGAACTGCTCCTGGAGGTGCCCACCCCCGAGGTGAAGAGAGTGGCCCGGCTGGTGCAGCAGGCCATGGAAGGGGTGGCCGCCCTCAAGGTGCCCCTGGTGGTGGATCTGCGGGTGGGCCCCAATTGGGGGGAGATGACCCCCCTGAAGGGGTGATATGCCGGGAGTAACAAGGGGTTAGGCGTCGCAGGTCCCCGGCGGCGGCCAGCACGGGGAGGCTGCCCGGGCCTCCGGGGCGGCGGCCCGCGGACCGGGGCGAAAAAAAATCAGGGCAGCCATAATTTTTCTTGCTATCCGGCCCGAGGGTGTATTAAATTAGGGCCAACTTTGTGTAACCCTTAAACCATCTCTTTAAAGGGGGGATAGATGATGAGGAAAGCTTTGGTGAGAAAGGGTTTTGCTTTGGCGATTCTCATGGCGTTTGTCCTCGCCATGGGAGCGGGCTGCTGCGACCAGTGCAAGAAGTACGTCGACGAAGCAAAGATGTACGCCGATCAGGCGGCCGCCTCTGCTTCCAAGGCTGACAGCGCGGCGCGCAACGCGGAAATGGCGGCGGCGGATGCCAAGGCGGCGGCGGACAAGGCCGAAGCCGCGGCGGATCGGGCCGAGGCTGCGGCTGCGAAGGCTGAAGCCTGCATGGTCAAGAAGCTGCGGAAGTAAGCACTGGGACAAAGATGGGAGAGTTTCGCTCTCCAGAAGGGGGTAATCGATGAGGAAGCCGTTTCTGAAAAGAGGTTTCGCGTTGGCGCTCCTCGCGGTCTTTGCCCTGGTGCTGGGAGGCTGCTGCCAGCAGTACTATGATCAGTGCAAAATGTACATGGAGCAGTCCAAGGCTTCCGCGGACAGGGCCGCTGCATCGGTGGTGAAGGCCGAAGCTGCCGCTCAGGATGCCAAAGTCCCCGTACCTCGGGCTTCTGCTGCCGCCAACAAGGCGGAGGCGGCGGCCGCCCGGGCTGAAGACGCGGCGGAAAAGTGCTGTGCGATGTATAAACCCATGAAGAAGGCGCCCAAGAAGGCCAAAAAGGCGCCCAAGGCCAAAAAGGCCAAGCAGTAATTTTCCCGCAGCACTTCTCTTAGGGTTCTACCCTGACATGGACCAGCAGAGGGTGTGGGGGCCCCCGGCCCGCCACACCTTCTGTGCTTTTCACCCGCCCCCGGAGCTGCTCCGGCCCGGCCCACCTTGACACGCCCCCCGCCCTTGGGTATCTTCATCCAAGTCCCTCAAAGGAGGAGCCCCATGGCGCTGGACGAGATCCTCATCACCCGGGCCATCATTGAGCGCTACACCGAAAAGCTCCTGGCCAACCTGGACGTGGACGTGGCCATCGTGGGCGGCGGCCCCTCCGGCCTCACCCCCGCCTGGATCCTGGCCTCCAAGGGCTGGAAGGTGGCCGTCTTCGAGCGCAAGCTCTCCATCGGCGGCGGCATGTGGGGCGGCGGCATGATGTTCAACGAACTGGTCTTTCAGGAGGAGGCCAGGCCCATCCTGGAGGAGCTGGGGGTGCGCCTCAGGCCCGCCTATCCCGGCTATTACACCGCCGATGCCATCGAAACCGTCACCACCCTGGCCTCCCAGGCGGTGAAGGCCGGGGCCACCATCTTCAACTGCATCAGCGCCGAAGACGTCATGGTGCGGGACGACCGGGTCTGCGGCCTCGTCCTCTCCTGGACCGCGGTGGAGATCGCCGGCCTGCATGTGGACCCCCTCACCATCCGGGCCAAATGCGTGGTGGACGCCACCGGCCACGACATTGAGGTGGTGAAGATCTTCCTCAAGAAGAACCAGCCCGTCACCCTCTTCACCCCCTCGGGCGGTATCGGCGGGGAGCGCTCCATGTGGGCCGAAGTGGGGGAGAAGGAGACCGTGGCCCACACCAAGGAGATCTACCCCGGCCTCTTCGTCTCCGGCATGGCCGCCACCGCCACCCACGGCACCTACCGCATGGGCCCCATCTTCGGGGGCATGTTCCTCTCCGGCAAAAAGGTGGCCGAGCTCATCCACGAACGCCTCACCGCCGAGTGGTGAGGAGGGAGGCGAACGCCGGGGCGCAGGGCTCCCCCGCCGTGAGCCTCATCGGGGGGAGGGGGCCGGAGTGGCAGGCCCTTCCTCCCTGACCGCCTCCCCCCCTTTGGGGGTGGGGGAAGGCAGAGAGTGGGCTCCCTGGCTCTCCTCCTCAATCAACCCGGGATGATTTATGGACTACGAAGCCGTCATCGGCCTGGAGGTGCACGCCCAGCTCCTGACGGAGAGCAAGATCTTCTGCGGCTGCGCCACCCGCTTCGGGGCACCCCCCAACACCCAGGTCTGCCCCGTGTGCCTGGGGATGCCGGGGACCCTGCCGGTTCTGAACCGCCGGGCGGTGGAGTTCGCCCTGAAAATGGCCCTGGCCACCCACTGCCGGGTGGCCCCGGAGTCGGTCTTCGCCCGGAAGAACTACTTTTACCCGGATCTCCCCAAAGGCTACCAGATCTCCCAGTATGAGCGGCCCCTGGCGGAACACGGCTATCTGGACATCCAGGTCAACGGCACCTCCCGGCGCATCGGCATCACCCGCATCCATCTGGAGGAGGACGCCGGCAAGCTCATCCACAGCGACACCCGGCCGGTGAGTTTCGTGGACTTCAACCGCACCGGGGTGCCCCTGATTGAGATCGTCAGCGAGCCGGAGCTCAGGACCCCCGAGGAGGCGGTGGCCTACCTCCAGGGGCTGCGGAACATCCTGTTGTATTTGGGGATCTGCGACGGCAACCTGGAGGAGGGCTCCCTGCGCTGCGATGCCAACATTTCGCTTCGGCCGGTGGGGGAGACGGCCTTCGGCACCAAGGTGGAGATCAAGAACATGAACTCCTTCCGCTTCCTGCGCCAGGCCCTGGAGTACGAAATCCGGCGGCAACGGGCCCTGCTGCTGGAGGGCCGGGAGATACTCCAGGAGACCCGGCTGTGGGATGCGGCCAAAGGGCAGACCTTTTCCATGCGGGGCAAGGAGGAGGCCCACGATTACCGCTACTTCCCGGATCCGGATCTGGTGCCCCTGAAGGTGTCGGACGCCTGGCTGGAGGACATCCGGCGCTCCCTGCCGGAGCTGCCCGCGGCCCGGACCCGGCGTTTCATGGAGGAATATGGGCTGCCGGAGTACGATGCGGGGGTGCTCACCGCCGACAAGGCCCTGGCGGATTATTTCGAGGCGGTGCTGGCCACCTTCCCCCGGCCCAAGCAGGTGAGCAACTGGATCATGGCGGAGGTGCTGCGGGAGCTGAAAAAGGAGGAGGCGGGCATCGCCTCCCTGAAGGTGGCGCCCCGGGACCTGGGACGGCTCCTGGCCCTGGTGGAGGAAGGGGCCATCAGCGGCAAGATGGCCAAGATGGTCTTTGAGGACATGGTCACAAGTGGCCGGGATCCGGAAACCATCATCCGGGAGAGGGGGCTCACCCAGATCAGCGACGCCGGCGCCCTGGAGGCCCAGGCCCGGGAGATCCTGGCGGCGCACCCCAAGGAGGTGGCCGACTACCGGGCCGGCAAGACCAAGGTTTTGGGCTTTTTTGTGGGCCAGCTGATGAAAAGGACCAAAGGCCAGGCCAATCCCCAGCTGGCCAACGAGATCTTCCGGAAACTGCTGGCCGACTAGCGGGCAAGCCCCTCCCCCCGACCGTGGGTGGGAGGGGGCTGATCCCTATCGCCCCTTAGGCGAAGCCACATCCCCTTTATGGGGGTGGGGGAAGGGGGTGCAGGGTCGGTGAGACCCGAATCACCCCTTTTCACCATCTGTGGAGGCACTGCGCCTCGTCAGGGGAGGGGAAAGCCCCCTGCAGATTCCCCTCCAGCCAAGGCGGGCGGTGGGGGGAGAGGTCCACCCGACCTCTGGCCTCTCCGCCCGGGCTTTCACATCTCTCCGGGGGTCAAGCCCCCGATGACGGAGGAGCTGACCATGGCCCCGGGAAAGTCGGTCAACGGCATCAATGTGGAGCAACTGTTTCAGACTGTGGCCCTCATCCAGGACAAGCCGGAACTCGCCCGGTTCACCTTCCGGGCCCAAAACACCTGGATCGGCGGGACACACAACCGGGCCACGGTCAAGGACTTTTACGGCGCCCTCACGGAGGACGACACCCGGGAGCCCATGGTCTTTGAGCTGGATGAACCGCCGGTGCTGTGCGGGGGGAATCAGGGGGCCAATCCGGTGGAGTATCTGCTGGTGGCCCTGTCGGGCTGCCTCACCACCAGCCTGGTGGCCCACGCCGCGGCCAAGGGCATCAGTCTGAGGCAGGTTTCCTCCCGCTACGAGGGGGACCTGGACCTGCGGGGGTTTCTGGGCCTGTCCCCGGAGGTCCCGGTGGGCTACCGGGAGATCCGGGTGTCTTTTGCCATTGACGCCGACCTCTCCCCCGAGCAGAAAACGGAACTGGTCCAAATGGCCCAAAAATACTCGCCGGTCTTCAACACCATCACCCGTTCGGCCCCGGTGGTGGTCACCCTGGAGACCTGACCGGCCCCGGGCGGGCGGAGGCACAGGGGGTTTTGGCCTGTCACCCTGAGCCCTGCCTGCCCGGTGAGGAGAGCAATCAGGCATGATCCCTTACTGCAGCATCTGCTGGCAGGACAACCGGGTGCGCCTGCTGGATCAGCGCCGCCTGCCCCGGGAAGAGGTGTATCTGGAGACCGGAGATTACCGCCAGGTGATTGAGGCCATCCGCACCCTGGCCATCCGGGGGGCGCCGGCCATCGGGGTGGCCGCGGCCATGGCCGCGGCCCTGGGCGCCCTGGAGATCACCACCGACGACTCGGCGGAGTTTCGCCGGGGCTTCCAGGAGATCTTACGGGAGATCGCCCAGGCCCGGCCCACCGCGGTGAATCTCTTCTGGGCCCTGGAACGCATGGCCCAGGTGGCGGAGAGCCATGCCGGGGAGCCGGTGGCGGCCCTCAAGGAGCGGCTGGTGCGGGAAGCCCAGGCCATCCTCAAGGAGGATGACACCATCAACCGGCATCTGGCAGCCCATGGCCAGGGGCTCATCCCCGAAGGGGCCCGGGTGCTGACCCACTGCAACACCGGGGCCCTGGCCACCGGGGCCTACGGCACCGCTTTGGGGGTGCTCCGGGCCGCCTGGGAGGCCGGGCGGCGCTTCTCCGTCTGGGTGGACGAGACCCGGCCCCTTTTGCAGGGCGCCCGCCTCACCACCTGGGAGCTGGGGAAGATCGGCATCCCCTACACCCTGATTCCCGACGGCGCCGCCGCCTTCCTCATGCAGAAGGGCCAGGTGGACCTGGTCATCGTGGGCGCCGACCGCATCGCCGGCAACGGCGACACCGCCAACAAGATCGGCACCTACGGCCTGGCGGTGCTGGCCCGCTACCACGGGGTGCCCTTTTATGTGGCCGCGCCCCTGTCCACCTTCGATTTTGCCCTGACGGACGGCAGCCAGATCCCGGTGGAGGAGCGGGCACCGGAAGAGATCACCACCCTGTGGGGGGAGCCGGTGGCCCCGCCCGGCGCGCCGGCCCTGAACCTGGCCTTCGACATCACCCCCAACGAGCTCATCAGCGGCATCATCACCGAGCGGGGCATCGCCACCCCGCCGTATCCTTCCAGCCTGAAGCCCTGGAAGCGGCTGACCGGATAGACTATGCGGCGCTTGCTTGCTTTCACGGTCCTTTTCCTCACGTTGGTCCTGGCCCTGCCGGCCTGGGGCTCCGGCCCCTTTGCCATCCGTCTGCCCCGCAGCCAGCACGGTCTGGACCCGGAGGCCGTCAACGTGGTGGGGGAGGTGCGCAAGTACACCATCAAGAAGGGGGACAGCCTCCTGGAGCTGGCCCGGGACTTCGGCCTGGGCTACCATGACCTGGCGGTCCTGCACCGGCAGTATGACCCCTTCATCCCCCCCGCGGGTGCGGTGATCACCGTCCCCACCATGTGGATCATCCCGGACAACCGGGGCCGGAACCTCATCGTCAACACCGGCCAGATGCGGCTTTACTTCTACCAGAACAACGCCACCCAGTTATACACCTACCCCATCGGCATGGGGGTGCTGGACTTCAAGACCCCCACCGGGGTCTTCCGGGTGGTGGAGAAAAAGGTGAACCCCGCCTGGCACATCCCCAAGAGCCTCCAGGCCAAGTACGGCATGGCGGTGATGCCCCCCGGGCCGGACAATCCCCTGGGGGACTACAAGCTCACCCTCTCCTGGGGGGACTACGGCATCCACGGCACCCACATGCCCCTGGGGGTGGGCCGCCTGGTGAGCCACGGCTGCACCCGCATGTACCCGGAGCACATCAAGGAGCTCTTCCCCAAGGTGCCGGTGGGGGCCACGGTGGAATACATCTATGAGCCGGCCCTGGTGGGCTTCAGGCACGGCCGCATCTACCTCTCCGTGCATGAGGACTTCTATTTCAAGATCCGCTCCATGCTCCTGCATGTGCTGAATCTCCTGGAGAGCCGGGGCCTGGCGGAACTGGTGGACATGCGCAAGGTGATGCAGGCGGTGGAGGAGCAAAACGGCCTGCCGGTGGACATCACCCGGGCGGGTGCCGCCGCCTACTGGAGCCGCATGGAGTGAGATAAGGGAAAGAGGGGGTCAGGGGGCGGGGGCCTCCTCCCCCCGGAGCCCTCCCCCCTCAGAGGGGCTGGGAGGGAAGCCCTGGGGAAGGGGGGCCGGCGTCTTCGGCCCTCCCCGCGAAATAAAAAGGCAGGCGCCCGGAGGCACCTGCCTTTTTCCTTTCCTGCCGGCCGGTTCTCAGCCGCCGGCGGCGGCGTCGAAGCGGTAGCGTTCCTCCACGATGCGCTCCACTTCCTCTTCCGTGGGCATGCTGTCCCGGTAGCCCGCCAGGTACTGGTTCCGCAGCCAGCGGAAGAGGCTCACGGTTTCGTTCACCCGGACGATCTCCGGGATGTCCCCGCTCTTCACCGTCTTGATGTGGGGGGTGTACTGCCCCAGGGTGGAGACCACATCATAGAAGGTGGCGGCCTCCCGCTTCACGCCCCGCTTGAAGGAGCGCCCCTCTTTGGGGTAGATGAGCTCGGGGTCGGGGTTGCCGGAGATGTCGATGCGCTGGAAGGGACGGCGCACCGCCACCTGCCACTTGCGGGACTCCACCATCATGCGGGCGATGAGGGGACCGGCCCAGTCGTGGGTGATGTGGCCCTGGGGGCAGGCGGAGAAGAATTCCACCACCGAGGGGCCATTGTAGGCGATGGCCTCCTTGAGGATGTTGATGGCGTAGAAGGGGTTGTCGATGCTGAGCTTGGCCGCGTATACATGGCTGATGGCCATGGCCTGGGCGATGATGCGCCGGTGCAGGGTGGTCTTGCCGGCGTACTTGCGGCCGATGGGGCTGGTGGTGCGGTCGGTGCCGAAGCGGGTGGCCCCGGACTTCTGCACCCCGGTGTTCATGTAACCCTCATTGTTGTAAATCACCCAGGTGACATCGAAATTCTCCCCCAGGGCGTAGTTGAAGGGGCCGTTGCCGATGTCGTAGATGGCCCCGTCCCCGGCGAAGACGATGATCTTGGTGAGCACGTCGTTGAAGCGGTCCACGTAGGCCTGGTCCAGGGCGAACTTGGCCCCCAGGGCGGCGGCGGAGGCGGTCCCGAAGCCGTAGTGGCCGGTGGGGTAGATGCGGGTGTTGAAGGGGTTCACCAGCTCCGACACCTGGTCGCAGCCGGTGGAGTTGATGGTGTAGATGTTGAAGCCGTGGTCCAGCATGTGCTCGATGGCCCGGCGGTTGCGCTCCGAGAGGATCTTGATCCCCTGATAGAAGGTGGCGATCCCCTGGGGGTGGTTGCGCAGGGACTCCAGGGCGTAGAAGGTGAGGAGATTGATGACCCCCTCGCTGCAGCCCGGGCACAGGGTGTGCTTGCCGGGATAGAGCTTGGAGAAGACGAAAAGCACCTGGTGGTGCAAGGGGAGCTTGTCCACGTGGGGGGCCAGCTCCAGGCTGTGATCCAGGGAGCGGAAGGTATCGGGCAGGAAATCCGCCGGATTGAGCTTGGCCTTGTCCACCATGTGCAGGGCGTCGGTGGGGCAGACCGTGGCGCACACCCCGCAGCCCTTGCAGGCGCTGGGGTCGGCCTCGATGTTCATGGCGAAGCGGTGCCAGGGTACGCCCTTGGGCGGCTTTTTGAAGACCTTGAAGTGGCGGGCCGCTTCCGGGGGCACCTCGTCATGGGTCACCAGGCAGTAGATGGCCGCGTCCGGACAGGAGGCGGCGCACCAGCCGCAGGCGATGCACTTGGCGGGGGCATAGACGGGCACCTGGGTGCCGATGTAGCTCATGTCCCGATACCGGCTGGTGGCCGCGGGCACGACGGGTAAAAACTGATCCCAGGGCACCCTTTTCCCCTCCAGGATCGGCTCCACCATTTGCTTCTTGAAGACTTCCTGGTAATTGGGGATGAGATTCACCGGCTTCACCGTGCCCATCTCATCCTTTTCCGTGAACTTGAAGGGCAGGCCGGCGGTGCCGGGGGGGCCGCCGAAGTCCTCGGGGGGCGGCGGCGCATACGGGGGAATGTCATCGGGGAAGGTGAGGGTGGCAGCCGCCTTTTCCGCCGGGCTGGCCGACCCCTGGCTGGCCCCGAAGCGCAGGAGATTGAGATTGGCCTCGATCGTCTCTTTTCCCTTTTTCCCCAGCTTCTTTTCCAGGATGCGCTTCAGGCGATGTTCGAACTCCTTTTCCGGCAGGATGCCCATCTCCTTGTTGATGAGGCCTAAGATGGCGGCCCCCGGGAGATTGCGGTTCAGATACTGCATCGCCGCCTTGGTGGCATCCAGGGTGAAGACCTTGATCTGGCGGTACTTGATGATGGACTGCACCTGGGGCGGGAAGCAGGCCAGGACGTCATAGCAGTTCTTGGGGGTGTTGATGACCAGCAGGCCCTTTTCCTTGAGGCCGCCCACGTACTCCTTCAGGATCTGGTCCGAGAGGAATTTTTCGTTGAAGAAGGCCAGCACATTGCGCTCGGTGAGCTCGCTGGCGTTGCGGATGGGCTGGGAGCTCAGGCGCAGGTTCATGAACACCGGGGCGCCTTTCCGGGCGGCGCCGTAGCGGGCCCCGGACTGGACATACTTCTTCTCGCCGGAGCCGTGCTCCTCGGCGTAGATGAGGGCGGCGGATTCCAGGGCGGTCTTGACGCCCTCGGCCCCCACGCCGATGAAGGTCATGCCCATCTCCCGCTCGAAGTAGCCGGGCAGCGGCGCCGGCTTCAGGGTATAGGGGCCTTCGATGCCCACCCAGAAATCCCGGAGAAAGCCCCGGCGGCGCTCCAGGACGGAGATCATGTTCTCCATCACCGCGGCGGCATCGTACTTGTTGAAATCCTTGCTCCCCAGGCCATAGACCCCGTGGAGCAGGGTGGGCATGTCCTCCCGGCCGTAGATGCGGTGTTCCTTGCGGCCCTCCCGGCCCGCCCGGATGGAGACCTGCAAAGCCGCCTGCACGTCCGCCAGCAGGAGCTGGTTGTGGGACCGGGCGGCCCGCTCCAGGACGGTGATCACCTTGGCATGGCGCATGCCATAGGCCAGCTCCTCATAGCAGGGCGGGTTGAAGAGCACCGGCCGCAGCACCCCCACCCGGTAGCCCTTGACGTCGCGGTAGTAATCCACCACGTCCTTGACCACCCCGGCGGCGGAGCCCAGCACCACCACCACCAGGTCGGCGTCCTCGGTGCGGTAGCACTCCACCACCTTGTGGTTGGTGCCGATGAGCCGGTTCATCAGGTTCATGGCCCCCACAAAGCCCCGCTTGAAGAAGCGGTAGGCCAGATCCTGGGAGACCTCCCCCTCCATGGTGAGGTCGGTATCGGTGAAGGTGCCGGTGAGGGTGCCGTGCTCGAAATCCGGCTGATAGAAACGGTTGGGGGGCCCCACAAAGAACTCCAGGAAGGCGTTGGACAGCTCCTGGATGTTCTCGATGGCATGGCTTTTGACAAAACCGTCGCCGATGACCATGGTGGGGAGCATCACCTGCCGCAGTTCCGAGACCTTGAAGGCCACCGGCAGCAGATCGTGCAGCTCCTGGTTGTCCGCGGTGACCAGCTGGGCCCAGCCGGCGTTGCGCACCGCATAGAAATCGGTGTGGCTGCAGTGGATGGAGAGAGAGCCCTTATTCACCTCCCGGGCCATCACCGTCATCACCACCGGCAGGCGTTTGCCGGCGACGGAGAAGAGATTCTTGGTTTTCAGGAGCAGACCTTGGGAGGAGGTGTTGTCCACGTAGCGGCCGCCCTGGGAGGCCATGGCCTCCACCGCGACGATGGCGGAGAGCTCGTCCGAGGGCTGGAAATACATGATCTCCGTGCCCCAGAGGTTCTTCTGGCCCATGGCCGCGGTGCGGGCGAACTGCTCCGCGATGGGGGTGGAGGGGGTGATGGGATAGCCGCACAGGCCGTCGGCCACCCGGGTGAGAATGGAGATGGCCGCCTGATTGCCGTCCATGAGGACCTCTTTCCGGGTCCGCATGGCCTCCAGCAGCCGCTCGGGGATCGCATTCAGATCCAGGTTGAACATCTCCTTGGCGTCGAACCGCTCCCACTCCGCCTGCCAGTCGATCTCCTTGGTGGTCTTCACCTTGGACTGTCGCAGCTTGTGATACGGGAGCTGTTCCCGCAGGGCATCCAGGTCCACTCGACCCATCATCTGTGCCATGGCCGTCACCTCTTCCCAAAAGATAACTACATTATCACAAAATTCTTTTGCACTGCAATATCCTAAACAAAATTTTTGCCATAGGGTTCCTCCCCTCCCCCCTTGTCCCCGGAGCGGGAGTGATTACTTTAAGCTAAATTTCTGCGGAGGTAAAGGCCATGGCATTGACGATCTGTTGGGTCCACGACCTGGACAAGGCGCTGGCCACCGCCCGGCAGGTGAAAAAGCCGGTGCTGGTGGACTTTTATAACCCCCAGTGAATCGGCTGCCAGCAGATGGGTACCGTGACGTACCCCAAGGAAGAGGTGGCCCGCTTTGTGGACCTGAATTTCATTCCCGTCCAGATTGAGGTCTCCCACACCGCCCTGATGCAGAAATACGGCGTCTCCTGGACCCCTACCCTCCTGGTGCTGGACGCCGACGGCAAGGAGCACTACCGCTCCGTGGGCTTCCTCCCGCCGGAGGCCCTCATCGCCACCCTGGCGGTGGCCAAAGGCCGCTATTATCTGGACCTGGAGCAGTACCCGGAGGCCCGGGCCATGTTCGAGGAAGTCATCGCCGCCGGCGCGGTGCCGGAAGCGGTGGCCGAGGCCATCTTTTTCAACGCCGTGGCCCAATACAAGGAGACCCACAACCCCAAACCGCTGCGCCAGGCCTATGAGACCCTGACGGCCAGGTATCCGGGGAGCGACTGGGCCAAACGGGCGGAACCCTACCGGCTGATCCCGGCCTGAAGAGAGCGGGGGTGGGGACGGCCGGGAACCACGGGAGGATATCCCGCCGGGCCCCCCCCGAAGAAAACGGCGGGGAGGGAAAGGGGATCAGATGCCCTCACCCTCCTGTTTCCTGCCATGTATCGGACATCACTGAGGGGGCACTATGCAGGTGAAGATCGGTGACTCCGTTCTGGAGCTGGTGGAAGGGGATATCACCCAGCAGGACACCGAAGCCATTGTCAACGCCGCCAATGAGCAGCTGCGGGTGGGGGGCGGAGTGGACGGCGCCATCAACCGGGCGGGCGGCCCCCAGATCCAGGAGGAGGCCCGGAAAATCGGCTACTGCCCCACCGGCCGGGCCGTCATCACCACCGGGGGCAATCTCAAGGCCCGCTGGGTCATCCACGCCGTGGGCCCCATCTATAAAGACGGCCGCCACGGCGAGCCGGAGCTGTTGGCCTCCGCCTACCGGGAGAGCCTCAAGCTCGCCTCCGCCCAAGGCATCCGCAGCCTTGCCTTTCCCTCCCTCTCCACCGGGGTGTACGGCTACCCCGTCACCGAGGCCGCCAGAATCGCCCTGAAAACCGTCCGGGAATACGTGAAAGAGCACCCGGAAATCCAACTGGTCCGCTTCGTCCTTTTCGGCCAGCCCACCTACCAGACCTTTGCCGAGGCCCTGGCTGAGCTCCAGGGGGGCGGCGGCTGACGGCCCCACCGCCCCTTTTGCCTTCCTCCAAGGCCCTCAATAAGCGGGGTGAGAAGATCCGCCCTCGCAGGGGCCTTCTGTGTCCCGCCCTTACCACACACTTCCCGGATCAATGTCCAGGGTGAGGTCGAGTTTGCTTTTGGGCGGGGGCTGCCAGAGGTCCGGGAGGAGATCCAGGACCCGGTTCAGGGCCGGGCGGCCGCAGGCCTTGAGGAGCAGCTGCCAGCGGTGGCGGCCCTGGAGTTTGGCCACCCCGGCGGGGGCGGGACCCAAAAGGCGCACCAGTGGGCCGAGGTCCGGGTCGGCGGCGAGGCGGCGCGCCAGGCGCCGGGCCAGGTGGCGGGCGCCCTCGGCCACGGCGGTTTCTTCCGGGCCGCGGATGCGGATGAGGGCCAGGCGGGTGAAGGGGGGGTAGCCCAGGCGGCGGCGGGCCTGGATCTCCGCCTGGTAGAAGGCGTGGTAGTCCTGGGTGCGCACGGTCTGGAAGACGTAGTGGTCCGGGTTGTAGGTCTGGATGAGGACCCGGCCCGGGGTCTCCCCCCGGCCGGCCCGGCCCGCCACCTGGGTGAGGAGCTGAAAGGTGCGCTCTCCGGCGTGATATTCCGGGAAAAAGAGGCTCAGGTCGCCGGCAATGACCCCCACCAGGGTGACCCCGGGGAAGTGGTGGCCCTTGGTAATCATCTGGGTGCCCACCAGGATGTCCACTTCCCCCCGGGCGAAGGCTTCCAGGGTGGTCAGGGCCTTGCCGCTGTGGGGGGCGATATCCCGGTCCAGGCGGGCCACCCGGGCCTGGGGGAAGAGGCGGCGCACCTCCGCCTCCACCTTCTCGGTGCCGATGCCGTAGCGCTTGAGCAGGCTGGAGCGGCACTGGGGGCAGGTCTCCGGCGGATCCTGACGATAGCCACAGTAATGGCAGAGGAGGGCACCGGCGGCCCGATGGTAGGTGAGGGCCACGCTGCAGTGGCGGCAGCTGAGGACATGGCCGCACATGAGGCAGAAGAGCACCGCGGCGTAGCCCCGGCGGTTGAGAAAGAGGAGGGCCTGTTCCCCCCGGCTCAGGGTCTCCTCCAGGGCCTGGGCCAAGGGCGGGGAGATGACCGTAAGGCCCCGGCTGCCTCGTTCCCGGCGCAGATCCACCAGTTCCACCTGGGGCAGGTCCCGGGGCGTGACCCGCCGGGGCAGGCTGAGCAGGGTATAGACGCCCGTCTGGGCCCGGTAGAAGGTGGCCGCCGCCGGGGTGGCGGACACCAACACCGCGGCGGCGGCCTGGAGGCGGGCGCGGTACAGGGCCACATCCCGGGCCTGATAGGGGAGGCCGCCCTCGTTTTTGTAGGCCGGGTCGTGCTCCTCATCCACCACGATGAGGCCGGGGTTTTTTAGGGGGGCGAAGACGGCGGAGCGGGCCCCCACGGCGATGTCCGCCTCGCCCCGCAACAGGCGCCGCCACTGGGCCAGGCGCTGGGCCTCGCTCAGGCCGCTGTGCAACAGGGCCACCCGCTCGCCGAAGCGGCGCCGGAATTCCTGGGCCAGGGGGTGGGTGAGGGCGATCTCCGGGGCCAGCACCAGGACCTGGCGGCCCCGGGCCAGGGTGGCGGCCGCGGCGGTGAGATAGACCTCCGTCTTGCCGCTGGCGGTGACGCCGTGCAGGAGAAAGGGGGCGAATTCCCGGCGCGCCACCGCGGCCTCGATGGCCGCCACCGCCTGGGCCTGTTCCGGCAACAGGGTGAGGGGTGAGGCCACCAGCTGCACCCCGCCCCGGATCCCGGCGGCGTCGGGAGGCCGCGCCTCCAGAGTGACCAGGCCCCGCCGGGCCAGCCTCTGCACCACCCCGCGACCGCCGGGAAAGGCCGCGGTGAGCGCCCGCAAGGGAAGCGGCCCCTGATCGGTAAGGAACTCCAAAATCAGACGGGCTTTGGGGGTCAGGCTGCGGCCCGGGGACGGCCCGGAGCTCGCCGCCGCGGCCGCCACCCACACCTCCGGGCGGGCCGGGCCGACCCCTCCGGGAAGGATGGTTTTCAGGGCTTCCCCCAGGGGGTAACGGTAGTAGTCGGCGAGCCAGCGGAAGAGGGGGACGAGTTCCGGGGGGAAGCGGGGCTCGGGGTCCACCAGGGCCGCTACTTCCTTGAGGGCTCCGGGGGGCGGGGCGGATGTGGGTGCCAGCAGATAGCCCAGGCTCTGGCGGCGGCCCACCGGCACCCGCACCAGGCACCCGGGACGGGCTTGGGCGGCGAGATCCGGGGGCAGCCGGTAGGTGAGGGGGTGGGGCAGGGGCAGAAAGACCGCCACCTCCCACAGCGCCCCCGGGGAGGGCCCTGCGCCGGGGGAAAAATCAGGAGAAGGTGGGGGAGAGACCGAAGAGACGGGCATAGGCGGCGGTAACGGCGCCGTAAGTTACCGGGAAAGTGATCACCAGCCCCACCCCCAGGCACAGGAGTCCCGCCAGATTGAGGAGCAGCAGCAGCAGGAAGAAGGCGAAAAAGCCGAACCAGCGGGGGGTCACCGCCCGGCGGCTCTCCTCCAGGGCAGGCCAGAAGTCCCGTCCCCGGTCCAGCAGGATGAGGCTGGCGAACATATAGGCCACAGCCAGATAGATCCCCGGCAGAATGAGGAGCAGCAGGCCCAGGGTGATGAGGACCTGGTCCACCACCCCCAAAAGGATGAGCGGGAGGAGCCGGTGTGACTGGAAGCCGGCGAAGAAGTGGCCGAATTCCACCGGCTGGCCGGTGAGGAGGCGGCCGTGCACCACCAAATACCCCGCGGCCAGGGGGGTGTGGGCCAGCATAAAGGCAATGGGCCCCACCACCGGCACCCCGTGGAGCACCACGCCCAGGAGGAAATAGAGCACCGTGAAACCGATGAAGCCTCCGGGGTAGAGCTTGAAGAGCTGCCAGCCGGTTTTCAGATATTCCCCCAGGGTCAGCTCCCCCCCGGGGCCGGGAGTGCTATCCGGTTCCGTTCCCGCCGGGGGGGCCGGGATGAGGGGGCGGCCGCAGTGGCTGCAATAGCGGCTGTCCGGCGGGATTTCCTGGTGGCAGTGGGGGCAAGTGAGCATGCGGCACCTTGGCAGGGAATGGGCTCAGGCCCTATCCCTACATATCACGCCCCTGCCGGTGGCGCCAGTGGAATCCTGCCGGGGGCCTCCGGGCCGGAGGGAATGCCGCAGGTGGGGTCGAAGGCTCTGGGGGCCGTGTTGGGCGCGGGGCCGGGGGAGCCACGGCTCCCCGTCTTCCCCCCGGATTCCCCTCCCACCCCGACCTGGGAGTGGGCCAGGGGGAAGGGGCTGGGATCCCCAGCCCCCGGCCCCTCCCGAGGCTTACCGGCTCTCCCGGGCCCGGCGGCGCTCCCGGAACTGGCGCACCTGATACATGAAGGCCTCCAGGCGGGTGCGGGTGTGGGTCTGTTCCTGGCCGTCAAAGGAGAGGTTGAGGAAGGGGATGTTGTCATGCTCCTGGCGGAAGCGGTGGAAGAGGGAATTCACCACCGTGCCGGGCATGCAGGTGAAGGGCATGAGATTGACGATGCCCGCGGCGCCCTTGCGGTAGAAGTCCTCGGCCTTGCCCATGCTGAGGATGGCCTCGCCCTCAAAGGAGGGATGCAGATAGGGCCGGGCCATCTTCAGGGTCTGGGCGATGGTGGGCTCCTCCAGATGGCGGATGGAGCCGTGGAAGAGCCGCCCCAGGTGATGCTCGTCTCTGGTCTGCACCAGGTGCTTGAGCCACAGGTGCACGAGGGCCCGGTATTTGCGGGCCCGCCAGGCCCGGCGCCGGGAGGTGTGGGTGACATACAGGAGCCATTCGCCGATGGGCGGCATCATGGCCTCGCCCCCTAAGGCCTCGATCTCCCGGAGGGTGTTTTCGTTGCTGAAGCGGTTGGAGCGCACGTAGATCTCGCCCACCACCCCCACCAGGGGCTTGTCGCCGTGGCCGTTGAGGGCGATGTCGTCGAAGTCCAGACGGGCCTGCCGGAGCACCGCGGGCAGGTCCCCCCGGTCCCGGAGGGTGCGATAGACCTTGTCCAGATAATGTTGGTAGATCCTGTCGGCCTCGCCGGCCTGGCGCTCATAGGGCCGGGTCTGGAGGAGCTTTTTCTCCAGAAGATCAATGGCCACCACCCCCCGCCAGGCGATGCGGTCAAAATCCTCCCCCACCATGCCCACTTCTTCGTAGAGGGTTTCGCTCTGGTCGGGGGAATAGACCGGCACCTGGGGGTAGCCCAGCTCGTCCAGCACCAGGCGGTGGTAGCGACGGTATTGGCCGAAGCGGCAGGGGCCGCTGGCCGCGGGCATGAAGAAGGCGCTCTTGTCCGGGTCGAAGTCCGGCCGGCGCACCATCTTGGCCAGATCCCCGGTGGTGAGGATGAGAGGGTAGCATTCCTTGCCGGAGGTGAGGCGGCGGCCCAGGGCCAGGGTCTCCTCGTCGGATTCCGGGAGCAGCACCGCATCGCCGCCGCAGGCCTGGAAGGCGGCTACCAGGGCCAGGGCGTGGTCGGTCATGGGCGGCAGATAGATGCGGCGCTTCAGGGCCCCCGTCACCCGATAACGGAAGGGCGAGGTGGGCCGCTCCACCTCCTGTGGGGTGACATTCTTCAGGCTGTCCAGGAAAGCCTCCAGGCGGGTGATGGCCCCCACATCCGAGGAATGCTCGTCGATCTCGATTTCCAGATAGGGCTTGCCCCGCATCTGCTCCTTGAAGAAATGCTCAATGAAGGAGTCGGGGCCGCAGCCGAAATTGGTGATGAAGATGCCGTAGAGCCGGGGGTCCCGGCGGATGAACTCCGCCGCGCCCAAGATCTTCTGGCCGAAGCGCCAGTACATGGGCTTGATCTCCTCCAGGTTGTCCACCTCATCCAGGGGGAGGAAGTCCATGGGCATGGCCAGGACGCCCAGCTGGCGCAATTTGCGGTGCAGATTGAGGTTCATCCCCGGATCCAGGGCGTTGTAGGGGCGGCCGATGAGGATCATGAGCCGCTCGTCATCCCGCAGGCCGGAGAGGATCTCCCGGCCCCGGGCCCACAGGCGCCGGTAGTACTCCTCCTGGGCCGCCTGGGCCTTCTCCAGGGCCCGGTCCACGGCAAAGCGGGACACCCCCAGCATACGGCCCAGGTCCCTCAGGCCCTCCCGCAGACGCTCCCTGCCCTGGCCGAAATAGAGCACCGGGGTCAGCAGCCGGGCCCCAAAGGAGGCCACGTCAATGGCGGTGGGCAGGGTGTAGGCCAGGGACTGCACCATGGGGCAGACCACCCCGGATTTCACCTCCGGATGCTTGTGGGGCAGGTCAATGATGCTGGGGAGGAGGATGCGCTCCACGCCGTTTTTCAGGAGATCCAGCACATGGCCGTGGGCCACCTTCACGGGATAGCAGGGCTCCGCCGCCAGGCACTCCACCCCCTGGCGGATAACCGCCTTGTTGGTCTTGGGGGAGAGCACCACCCCGAAACCCAACTCCTCCAGGAAGGTGCGGAAGAAAGGCATGTATTCCTGGAAGTACATGGTGCGGGGGATGCCGATCTGGCCCCGGGGGCCCTCAGCGGGGGGCTCCGGCCCGTAGAGCAGCTCCTCCCGCTCCGCCACCAGATCCGGCAGGTCATGGCTCACCCGCCGGGTGTCCACCTCATACTTTTCGCAGCGGCTGCCGTAGAACAGGGGCCGCTCGCCCTCGATCTGCACCTGGCGGATCTCGCAGCGGTTGGGGCAGCTCTGGCACTCGAAGGACTGGATGGTGTACTGCCGCTCCGCCAGGTCGAAGCCCTTGAAGCGGGAGGTCTCCCAGGTGCGCTCCCGCATGGCCAGGAGGGCGGCGCCGATGGCCCCGGTGACATCATGATGCGGGGGCACGGTGATGGGCTTGCCCAGCACCGCCTCGAAGGCGGCCACGATGCCCTGGTTGGCCGCGGTGGCCCCCTGGTAGAAGATCTTTTGGCCGATGCGCCGGTCCTCCACCACCTTGTTCAGGTAGTTGTAAACGATGGAGTAGGAGAGCCCGGCCACCAGGTCGTCTTTGGCCGCGCCCCGCTGCTGGTGGTGGACGATGTCCGACTCCATGAACACGGTGCAGCGCTCGCCCATGCGCACCGGTTTTTCCGCCTCCAGGGCCAGGCGGCCGAACTCCTCCCGGATGGAGATGCCCAGCTTCTCCGCCTGCTCCTCCAGATACGAGCCGGTGCCCGCGGCGCAGACCTTGTTCATCATGAAGTCCACGATGGCGCCGTTTTCCAGGGAGATGAACTTGGAGTCCTGGCCGCCGATCTCAAAGATGGTGTCCACCTCCGGGTCGATGGCCGCAGCGGCGGTGGCCTGGGCGGTGATTTCATTGCGCACCACATCCGCGCCGATGAAATCCCCGGTGAGGTAGCGGCCCGAGCCGGTGGTGGCCGCGCCCATGATCTTCACCCGGCCCGCCAGGCGGCGGCCCACCCGGCGCAGGCCCTCGGTGATGGCCTCCAAGGGGCGGCCCGCGGTCATGAGATACTCCCGGGCCAGGACGTTCATGTCCTTGTCAATGACCACCACGTTGGTGCTGATGGACCCCACGTCGATCCCCAGATAGGCCTCGGTCTCGGAGCCCACCGGGGGCGGCTCGGCCACCGCGTAGCGGTCGTATGCCGGCGCCGCCGGCGGTTTCAGGCGGGGGAGGGGATGCTCCGGTTCCGCCTCCCGGGCCAGATACTCCTCCAGGCGGCCCAGGTCCAGGGTGAAGTGGGCGGGCGGCTCCTCGGCGGTCACCAAGGCCGCCCCCAGGGCGCCCAGGGCGCAGAAGTGAGGCGGGATGATGAGCTCGCCCTCGGCCAGCTCCAGGACCTCCTGGAAGGCCTTGCGCACCCCCAGATTGTGGGCCACCCCGCCCTGAAAGGCCACCGGCGGGGTGAGCTTCTTGCCCTTGGCGATGTTGCTTTTGAGATTGCGGGCCACCGCCTGGCACAGGCCCGCCACGATCTCATAATCCGGGGTGGCGCCCTGCTGCAGGTGGATCATGTCGCTTTTGGCAAAGACGCTGCAGCGGCCGGCGATGCGGGGCGGGGTGGTGGATTTCAACGCCAGGGTGCTGAACTCTTCGATGGTGTAGCCCAGGCGGTGGGCCTGCTGGTCCAGGAAGGAGCCGGTGCCCGCGGCGCACATGGTGTTCATGGCGAAGTCCACGATCACCTGCTTGCCCCCTTCCCGGTCCACCAGGATGAGCTTGGCGTCCTCGCCCCCCATGTCGATGATGCTCTTCACCTCGGGGTGGAAGTGATACGTCCCCCGGGCCAGGGCGATGACTTCATTGACAAAGGGGCAGCCCAACAGGTCCGCCAGGACCTTGCCGCCCATGCCGGTGCAGGCGGCCAGGCGGAAGGAGTCCAAAGGAAACGCCGCCGCGGTCTCGCGCAGAAGCTGGTAGGCGGTGCGGTAGGGCTCGCCCAGATGCCGCCGGTATTCCTCCCGGAGCACCCGGCCCTCCGGGTCCACCACCACGAGATTGACACTGACGGAGCCGATATCCAGCCCCAGAGAAAGTCTCCGGTCCATCGTCTTTTCCTCAGATCCTCTCTGCCCCCGGAGGCCGCCGGCCCCGGGCTGTGATCGTGATTACAGCCGCGCCGCCGCCTGGGGGGCGGTGCGGTAGAATGCCTCCTGGCGGTGCTGCTCCCGCCGGAGCAGGCCCCGCCGGACCAGCTCCGCCAGACGGGCGGTCACCTCGTCGGTGGCCAGGCCCAGGGCCCGGGCCAGATCCGGGGCGGTCATGGGCCGCCGGGCCAGCATCTTCAGGTAGGCCTCGTCCGACACGTTCAGGGGGGTTCCGGACGCGGCGGGCGCCGCGGCGATGATCTCCACCTCCACCTCGCCCCCGAGGAAGGCGGCGGCCTGGGTCATCTCCATGGGGCTCAGGGGCTGGGCCGACTCTTCCACCACCGGCCTGACCGCGGTGTTGAGCTGCACCTTGTCGGGTGCCACCTCTGCGATCGCCCGGCGCAGGGCGGAAAGCTCCGCCTCCGTGTCGTTGAGCCCTTTAAGGAGCATCACCTCCAGCCAGAGCCGGCCGGCAAACTCCCGGCGAAAGGCCCGCAGACCCGCAAGGAGCATCTCCAGGCAAAGGTGGGGGTGGGGCCGGTTGAGGCGACGGAAGGTCTCCGCCCGGGCCGTGTCCAGAGACGGCAGCACCAGGTCCGCCCGGGCCGCCTCCCGGCGCACCTCCGGCAGGTGCAGCAGGGCGCCGTTGGTGAGGAGCGCCACCGGCAGGCGGGTCAGGGCCTTAATGCCGCGGATGATCTCCCCCAGGCCGGCGTTCAGGGTGGGCTCGCCGGAGCCCGCCAGGGTGATGACCTCCGGCGCCCCCGGGTTTTCCCGCAGGTAGTCCTCCAGCTCCTCCAGGACGGCCTGAGGGGGCATGAAGACGCGGCGGGACACCGTCAGGTGGGTGGTGGGCCCCACCTCGCAGTAGATACAGTCATAACAACAGGTTTTGGCCGGCACCAGGTCCACCCCCAGCGACCGTCCCAGGCGCCGGGAGGGCACCGGCCCGAACAGGAAGGACATGGCTAAAAGCAGCCCAATTGACAGTTGATGATTTTGATCCGCAGTTCATTCAGGAGGTGCCCCAACTCCCCCCGGGACACCCCCAGTTCTTCCGCCAGCTTAAAGGCCGCGGCACAGGTGATCCTGCCCTGGGGCGCCGCGGCCCGGATTTTCGCCGCCATCTCTTCCCGGGTCATGTTCATGCGCATCCCCGCTGGATTCTGCCAGGTCCGGCTTGCTCCAGGATAGCCCACGCCCCCGCCAAAATCAAGGCGGCGTATGCCTCCTGAAACGTCCATAACAGAAAAAAGCCAGGAAATCCCGGTCCCCGCATTCCCGCCCGGTCACCCCCTGACCTGCAGGACCCGGAAACAGGCCGCGGTGAGCTCCGGGGCCAGCGCCGCCAGGTCCTGGCGGACCCGGCCGTAAATCTTGAAGACCGCCACCTGCAGGACCACCCCCAGCACCATGGCCGCGGCCACCTCGGGGTCGGCCGGCGGCACCTCGCCCTTGGCCATCCCCTGGGCCACCAGTTCCCGCACCACCGTCACCGGGTTGGCCATGTCCTCCGTCACCTTGTGCAACTGGGCATGCTGGGCCAACAGCAGGTAACTGAAGAGCAGGGGATCCCGGTCAAAAAACTCGCAGAACCGCCCCACCATGGCCGCCAGCCTGGCTTGGAAAGTCTCCTCCCCCCGGGCCAGCTCCTCCAGCTCCCGGGCGAAGGCCATGAAATTGCCGGCAAAGAGTTCCCAGGCCAGGTCCTCCTTGCTGGCAAAATGGCGGTACAGGGTCCCTTCCGCCACCCCGGCCGCCTGGGAGATGTCCCGGACGGTGGCCTCAGTGATGCCCTTCTCCACAAAGAGCTTCAGGGCGCTGCGGGTGATCCGTTCCTTGGTACGATGTCCGTCGCGCATCATTTTCTAATGTGAACGCTCACTCATTATAAAGCCCCGGTCCGTCCCGGCGCAAGGAAAAAATCCCTCCGGCGTGGTTTTCGCGCCCCCTGCGCCCTGTTATGATGTGGGTGATGCACACCCCTGTCAAGGAGGTCTCATGAAAGTCCTGGCCATTTCCGGCTCGCCCCGGCCCCGGGGCAACACCTACACCCTCCTCACCCACGCCCTCACGGTGCTGGCCGCCGAAGGCCTGGAGACGGAATACGTGTCGCTGCATGAAAAGGACATCCGCCCCTGCCTGGCGTGCGAAAAATGCGCCACGGACAAGAACCGCTGCGCCCAGGAGGATGACTTCAACGGGCTCTACCGGCAGATGGCCCAGGCCGACGCCCTCTTGGTGGGCTCCCCGGTCTACTTCGGCTCCGCCACCCCCAACCTCATGGCCCTCCTGGACCGGGCCGGCTATGTGGCCCGCATGGGGGACAACCCCTTCCACCGCAAGGTGGGCTCCCCCCTGGTGGTGGCCCGCCGGGCCGGCGTCAACTTCACCTACGCCCAGCTGATGTTCTTTTTCATCATCAGCGGCATGATCGTCCCCGGCGCCACCTACTGGCCCATTGCCTACGGCCGCACCCCCGGCGAAGTCACCAAGGATGAGGAAGGCCTGAAGACCATCACCGCCCTGGCCCACAATGTCGCCTGGCTCCTGAAAAAGCTGGCCTGAGGCTCCGGCAGGCACACCCCTCCCCGAAATCCTTTGGGAGGGGGCTGGCCCGGTTTACCAGGCTGGCGAAGCCCAGCCCCCTTTAAGGGGTAGGGGGAGGGGGCAAGGGTCGGTGACCCCTGGTCCCTTCCCCGACCATCCTGCTAGGAGAGGAAGCTCAGGGCCGTTTGGGAGAGGGGGGGGTGGCGCCGCTTTCCGGCCCTCCTCCCGCCACCCCTCACTGCCCCGCCTTGAGGCGGGCGGTGATGGTGGGGAAGTAGTCGGCTTGGGTGTGGGGCAAAAAAAGGGCGGAGATGTACTGGTCCATGTAGCTGGGGACCTCGGAGAGTTCGAAGTTGGTCATCATATCGGCGACCCGGCGTTCCTCCTCCAAAAGTTCCCGGGAAAAGGCGAGCAGGGTGGCGCCCATGAGGGAGGCGTTGCCCACGAATTGGAAACACTCCCGGGGCAGATCGGGGAGGAGGCCGATGGTGATGGCGTTCTCCAGATTGATGAAATTCCCGAAGGCCCCGGCCAGGATGACCTGCTGGAGATCGGAGAGTTTGAGGCCGACGCTTTCCAGCAGGGTCAGGTAGCCGGCGAACATGGCCGCCTTGGCCCGCATGAGGTTGTCAATGTCCAGCTCGCTCAAGGTGAGGTCTTCGCCGCTTTCCGTGTCGCTGCCCCAGGCCAGGACGTATTCCCGGCCGTTTTCCGATTCCCGGATGCGGTCCGTCTTCAGGTCGTCCCGGAATTTGCCGTTGGGAAGCACGATGCCGGCCTCCATGAGGGCGGCCAGCAGGTTGATGAGGCCGGAGCCGCAGATGCCCTTGGGTTTGGCGAGATCGATGGTTAAAAACATGGGTTCGCAATTTTCGGGGTTGATGGTCACCTCCTCCACCGCGCCCCGGGCGGCCCGCATGCCGAAGCGGATGCCGCCGCCTTCAAAGGCGGGGCCGGCCGAGCAGGCGGCGCAGGCCAGCCACTCCTGGTTGCCGATGACGATCTCGCCGTTGGTGCCGATGTCGATATACAGGGTGAGCTTGGGTTCCTTGTAGATGCCGCTGGCCAGCACGCCGCTGACGATGTCGCCCCCCACGTAGCTGGAGACCGAGCTGACGCTGTAGATGAAGACGTGCTCCGGCAGGTCCAGGCCCAGGTGCCGGGCCCGGACCGGCGGAATATGGCAGGCCGCGGGGGTGTAGGGGCTCAAGCGGATGTATTTGGGGTCCAGGGCGTAAAAGAGGTGGGTCATGGTGGTGTTGGCCGCCAGGGTGAGGTGGGAGATGTCCTCGGCGGCCAGGCGGTGTTTTTTCAAAAGCCCGGCGATGATGCGGTTCATGGTGGCCACCACCGCCTTCTGCAGGGTGGCCAGCCCCCCTTCCTTCTGGCTGTAGAGGATGCGGGAGATGACATCGTCGCCGTAGGCCATCTGGCCGTTGTAGTCCGCGGCCTGGCCGATGATTTCGCCCTGGGCCAGATCCAGAAGCTGCACCCACACCGTGGTGGTGCCGATATCCACCGCCAGGGCGTAGTGCCGGGAAGTGGTGTCGCCGGCTTCCAGGTTGACCAGCCGGGGGTTGCGGGAGCGGCGCTGGGCGAAGTCCAGGGTGGCGGTGACGGCGAAGTTCTCCTGGCGCATGACCCGGGCCAGCTTGCGCACCAACAGGAAGTCCAGGGTGAGGTTGTGGAGGCCGTGGAGACGGGAGAGGCCGCCCTCCAGCCGGGAGAGGTCGCAGAGGTTGTCCGCCAGGGAGGGGGGCGGGAGCTGCAGGAATTTCTTCTGGAAGGCGGGATTGTACAGGCCCTGGGCCTTGAGGGCAGGGAGGTCGATGGGGCTGGGGCGCAACGACACCCCGGCCCGGCGGCGGGTGATGGTGCGTTTGTCCAGAAGGGATTCCGGGGGAATGCGCACGGTCACGTCGCTGAGGACGCGACACTGACAGGCCTGGCGGTAGCCCAGCTCCCATTCCTGCCGGGTGAGAAGGGTGGTCTCGGCGCAGTCCAGACTGCCGGAGTCCAGGATGATGCGGCACTTGCCGCAGACCCCGGCGCCGCCGCAGGAGGCGTTGATGTGGACTCCGGCCGCCAGGGCTGCCTGCAGGAGATTGGCGCCCTCCTCCACCTCCACGGTGAGGTCATAGGGCTGGAAGGTGATGCGTTTAGCCATGGTTTTATTACTCCTTCCCCCGGATGGACATGCCTTTCTGTTTATTGACGACTTTTATAAGCCAGCAGATCGATCTCATGATGAAGAGACAGGATAGCCTGGATGACATCATCTGTTTTGATTTGTTTGATACAATGAGCCTGTGATGCTGTGCAGACCATGCGGCAGGGATGAATCAATTCGTCTATCGTCACCACCTTGTAAGGAACTTTCCATGGGTGGAAACGTGCCGGAGAATAAGCATGGTTGAGGGGCCCCTTTAGGGGGAAAAGGGAAATTTCCACTACAGGGGTTTTAGCGGCGGCCGCCAGATGCATAGGGCCGCTGTCATTGCCCACAAACAGATGGCAGCGGCGCAGAATTTCTCCGGTTTGGCGCAAGGTGGTCTTCCCGGCCATATTGACCACTTTCCTTCCCACGCGCTGCGCAATGGCTTCTCCGGTTTTTTCATCCCCCGGACCGCCGATGATGACCACGACCCCGTGGAAAGCCTCAATCCACCATCGGGCCACCTCGGCAAAGCCGGTGCCGGGCCATTGTCTTCGGGGATGGCCTGCGCCCGGAGATAAGGCGAGGCGGGGGCCATCGCCGCATTCCAGAGATATGTGATGTATCAAAGCCCGGGCGCGATCCCGGTCTTCCGCGGCCGGCCACAGTTCCAGATGGTCCTCCTGGATGGCAAAACCCAGGTAACGCAGCAATTCCAGGGAGTGCTCCACCTCATGGCGGCTGCTGATATTGTGGCAGACATGAGTCAAAAGGCGGTCGTAGCCGCGATTCAAAACTCTTTTGGTGTGGGTGGCTTTTTCGGTGAAACCCAGACGCCATCGCGCCCCGCTCATATAAGCCAGGATGGTGGCGTGATAATAATCGGTATCAAAGCGGGGGATTAATGCCAAATCGTATTTTTTCCGCCAAAGATGCGTCTTGGCCAAAAAAAGGCTCTGGCATGACGAAGGAAAGGTCTGATATAGCGTGAGCCGCCCACATCCATCAGGAGCAATTCATCTATATAAGGGCATTTTTCCAATAAATTGTAAGTCTCTGGTTTTACGACTAAGGTTATATAGGAGTTTGGTAGATTGCGTCTCAGCTCCCTGATGAAGGGAGAGGTGAGGATCAGATCTCCAATTTCATCCAGGCGGATGATAATTATTTTTTCCAATGAATTTCGTGATAAGTTATAGTTGGATGGAATCCGCCGGTAAATATGATACAATGGATGACCTAAAACCCAGGTAGCAAGAGGTCCCACAGGAAAAAATAAATATTTTTTAAACAACTCCCAATATTCCATCATTCAGCTCTTGCAAAAAGATGATCTTCCATTGAATCATTAATATACCAAAAACAGGATGACCTTGTGGGAAAAAAGCCGACTGCCCCCGGGGCTTTGGCGCGTCACCTCCATGCTCTGTATGAGCG
>JAILZL010000055.1 GCA_023512475.1 Syntrophobacterales bacterium | reverse complement strand
GTAAACGGCGGCCGTAACTATAACGGTCCTAAGGTAGCGAAATTCCTTGTCGGGTAAGTTCCGACCTGCACGAATGGTGTAACGATTTGGGCACTGTCTCAACCACGGGCTCGGTGAAATTGTGGTACCGGTGAAGACGCCGGTTACCCGCATATGGACGGAAAGACCCCGTGCACCTTTACTGCACCCTAGCATTGGGTTCGGGTAAAGCATGTGTAGAATAGGTGGGAGGCTATGAAGCCGGGACGCTAGTTTCGGTGGAGCCGCCAGTGAAATACCACCCTTGTTTTACTTGGATTCTAACCTCGGCCCTTGAATCAGGGTCAGGGACAGTGTTAGGCGGGTAGTTTGACTGGGGCGGTCGCCTCCTAAAATGTAACGGAGGCTCTCAAAGGTTCCCTCAGCATGGTTGGTAATCATGCGTCGAGTGTAAAGGCACAAGGGAGCTTGACTGCGAGACCTACAAGTCGAGCAGATGCGAAAGCAGGACTTAGTGATCCGACGGCAGCGAGTGGAAGTGCCGTCGCTCAAAGGATAAAAGGTACGCCGGGGATAACAGGCTGATCTTGCCCAAGAGTTCACATCGACGGCAAGGTTTGGCACCTCGATGTCGGCTCATCGCATCCTGGGGCTGAAGAAGGTCCCAAGGGTTTGGCTGTTCGCCAATTAAAGCGGTACGTGAGCTGGGTTTAAAACGTCGTGAGACAGTTTGGTCCCTATCTGTTGCGGGCGCAGGAGATTTGCGGGGAGCTGTCCCTAGTACGAGAGGACCGGGATGGACGAACCTCTAGTGTTCCGGTTGTGCCGCCAGGCGCAGCGCCGGGTAGCTATGTTCGGCCGGGATAACCGCTGAAAGCATCTAAGCGGGAAGCCCCCCCCAAGATGAGATCTCCCGGGCGTAAGCCCCCAAAGGCCCCTCGCAGACGACGAGGTTGATAGGCCCGAGGTGTAAGCGCAGCAATGCGTTCAGCCGACGGGTACTAATCGGCCGGGCGGCTTGACCATTTGCCCTTGTCTTCGGAAACTCATAAGGACTTCTCTCCGATTCACTTGTCACGGGCGGCTCACACCGCCTGCAGGACCAGACATAAGATTTCCGGTGGCCATAGCGCCGGGGCAACACCCGATCCCATCCCGAACTCGGAAGTTAAGCCCGGCAACGCCGATGATACTGCGCACTTCCTGCGTGGGAAAGTAGGACGCCGCCGGAATTATTTTTCACCCCACCCCGCCTCGGCCAAACCGAGGCGGGGTTTTTTCTGGGGAAAAACCTCCTCTCCCACCGGGATTCTCGCCTCTCCACAAGAGCTCCCCAACAATGGACCATCATCCGAGGTGCACCCAAGAAAACGCTTGGGAGAAATTTCACGAATCCCCTTGACAGCGGACCGCCCGCTTGGGTAGGGTAAGGAAGGCGGCCTTCCTTTGCCGCCCACGTCCCTTTCATGAGGTGCCAGCATGGACGACGCCCGGAAGGCGCTTTTTGTGGACAAATACCGGCACGCCGGCCATATCTGGTCCGGCCACACCTTCATGGACTGCCAGCATCTCAAGGACTATCTGACGGAGCTGCCCATCAGCGAGGTGGCCGCCCCCCGCCGGCCCTACACCCACCGGGACCAGGGTAACCTGGATTACGTCTACGGCGAGCTCCTCTACAACCTCTCCGGCTTCGAGGGCTATTTTCATGACAAGGCCTATCACCTCGACGAGGTGGAGATCCGCCCGGTGCTGGGCGGCAACACCTTCAGCCTGGAGTTCGTTATCCACTACACCAGCAAAAACGGCCATAAAGGGGTGAAGACCCTGGAGGTGCTCCGCACCGGCGAGCGGGAATACCTGCTCTTCGCCGACAAATACCGCCTCTCCTGACCGGCCTTGGCCCTGCCTCCTGCCGCCCGGCCCCTCCAAGCCGGGCTTTTTTGTGTGCGGAGGCGGAGGCAGGCGCCGAAAGATGCGGCGGTTTCGGGGAAACTGTGATACAAAGGGTCAATATACCGCCTCAGGGGGAGGGAGATGGAAAAGCTGCCGCTCATCGCCTACTTCTCCATGGAGATCGGGCTGGAGTCCCATATCCCCACCTACGCCGGGGGGTTGGGCATCCTGGCGGGGGACACCCTGCGCTCGGCCGCGGATCTGGGAGTGCCCATGGTGGGGGTGACGCTCATCCACCGGCAGGGGTACTTCCGTCAGGAGCTGGACGACGCGGGCAACCAACGGGAGCATCCCGACCGCTGGCAGCCCGAGGAGGTCCTGGAGCCCCTGCCCCTACGCATCACCCTGACCATCGAAGGCCGCCCGGTGACGGTGCGGGCCTGGTGCCACCACATCGAGGGCGTGGGTGGGCACCGGGTGCCCGTCTTCCTGCTGGACACCGCCCTGCCGGAGAATTCCCCCTATGACCAGAGCCTCACGGATTATCTTTACGGCGGGGATCTGCGCTACCGCCTCTGCCAGGAAGTGGTCCTGGGGATGGGGGGCATGGCCCTGTTGAAGGAGATCTTCCCGGAAAACCGGCTGATTTATCACCTGAATGAAGGACATTCCGCCCTGCTGGCCCTCTCCCTGCTGGAGGCCCGGCTGGTGGAGGTGCAGAGCCTGGAAGCTACCGAGGAGCTGGTGGAGATGGTGCGGCGCCAGTGCGTCTTCACCACCCACACCCCGGTACCCGCGGGCCACGACCAGTTCTCCTGGGATCTGGTGCAGCAGGTCCTGGGGCCGGAGCGGGCCCGGCTTCTGAGGGAGACCCACTGCTGCGTCAACGGCAATCTCAACATGACCTATCTGGCCCTGCGCTTCGCCCGGTACATCAACGGGGTGGCCATGCGCCACGGGGAGATCTCCACCGGCATGTTCCCGGGCTACCCGGTGGACGCCATCACCAACGGGGTGCACGCGGTCACCTGGACCTCCCCGCCCTTTGCGGCCCTTTACGACCGGCATATCCCGGAGTGGCGCCGGGATAATTTCTACCTGCGCTATGCCCTGGGAATTCCCCTGCACGAAATCGCCCAGGCCCACGCCCAGGCCAAGCAGGAGCTGGTGGCCGAGGTGGAGCGCCGCACCGGCATCCGCCTGTCCGAGCAGACCCTGACCATCGGCTTCGCCCGCCGGGCCACCACCTACAAACGGCCGGATCTGCTCTTCACCGACCTGGAGCGTCTGCGGGACATCGTCCGTCGGGTGGGAAAGATTCAGGTGTTGTATGGCGGCAAGGCCCACCCCCGGGATGAAGGGGGCAAGGAGATGATCCGGCGGGTCTTTCAGGCGGCCCAGGCCCTGAAGGACAGCGTGCCGGTCATCTATCTGGAGAACTACGACATGGGGCTGGCCCGACTGCTCTGTGCCGGGGTGGACCTGTGGCTCAACACCCCGCTGCGCCCCCAGGAGGCCTCCGGGACCAGCGGCATGAAGGCGGCCTTAAACGGTGTCCCCAGCCTCAGCATCCTGGACGGCTGGTGGGTGGAGGGGCACATCGAGCACGTCACCGGCTGGGCCATCGGGGATGAGGTGGGCCCGGGAGGGGATTATGCCGCCGAGGCCGCCTCCCTCTATGACAAGCTGGAGCGCCTGGTGCTCCCCCTGTACTACGGCAAGCCCGAGGCCTATGCCAAGGTGCGCCGCTCCGCCATCGCCTTGAACGGCTCCTTCTTCAACACCCAGCGCATGGTGTCCCAGTATGTCACCAACGCCTACTTCCCGGCCCGGGAAAGCCGCCTGAACACCCATCTGCCCCACTTTGGACCTGAAGAAAGGGAGGTTCTCCATCGGGAAGGCGGTCAGGCAGCCGGAGTCTGAAAGCCTGGCAGGAGGAAAGCCCCTTTCCCCGCCGTCCCCCATCCCCTCCGCCGCACCCTGACCATCTCCGGGCTTTTTGCCGCCTGGATGCTTCCCTCCCCCATCGCCCATGGGTGCCAGAGGCGGGGCAGGCCGGCCTCCTCACGTGCCCCGGTGGATCATCCGGTGGTACTCCTGGAGGCTTTTCACCTCCAGTTTGCCTTCGGACAGGGCCCGGATGGCCTGGAGGGTGGCCTTGGCCGCGGCCAGGGTGGTGGTGTAGGGGACATTGTATTCCAGGGCGGCCCGGCGGATGGAGTAGGAGTCCGAGGGCGTATAGCGGCCCCGGGGGGTGTTCACCACCAGGGCCACTTCCCGGCTCTTGATGCAGTCGATGATGTGGGGCCGGCCCTCCCGCATCTTGTGCACCTGCCGGACAGGGAGGCCGTGGTCCGCCAGGCAGGCGGCGGTCCCCCGGGTGGCCAGGAGGGTGAACCCCAACTCCTGAAAGCCCCGGGCCAGCTCCACCAGGTGGGGTTTGTCCGGATCCTTGACGGAAAACAGTACGCCGCCGCTTTGGGGCAGCACCTGGCTGGCGGCCAGCTGCGCCTTGGCGTAGGCCAGCCCGAAGTCACGGTCCAGCCCCATGACCTCGCCGGTGGAACGCATCTCCGGGCCCAACAGCGGATCCACCCCGGGGAAGCGCCGGAAGGGAAAGACCGATTCCTTCACAGCAAAATAGGGGGGCTCGATCTCCCGGGTGAAGCCCAGCTCCTGCAAGGTGTGGCCCAGCATCACCTTGGCGGCCAGCTTGGCCAGGGGCACCCCGGTGGCCTTGGAGACAAAGGGCACGGTGCGGCTGGCCCGGGGGTTCACCTCCAGGACATACACATGATTGCCCTTGAGGGCGAACTGGATGTTCATCAGGCCCACCACCTGAAGCTCCGCCGCCAGGGCCCGGGTCTGGCGCCGGATCTCCTCGATGAGCTCCCGGCTGAGGGAATAGGGCGGCAGGACGCAGGCCGAATCCCCGGAATGGATGCCAGCCTCCTCGATATGCTCCATGATGCCGGCCACGACGGTGGTGGTGCCGTCGCTGATGGCGTCCACATCCACCTCGATGGCGTCCTCCAGGAACTTGTCGATGAGCACCGGGTGCTCCGGAGAGGCCAGGAGGGCCCAGTTCATGAAATTGATGAGGGCCTGGTCGTCGGAGACCACCTGCATGGCCCGCCCCCCCAGGACGTAGGAGGGCCGCACCAATACCGGATAGCCGATGTCATGGGCGATGGCAAGGGCCTGGCGCACCGTGGTGGCCGTGGCGTTGGGCGGTTGGCGCAGCCCCAGCTTGGCCAACAGCTGCTTGAAGCGCTCCCGGTTCTCGGCCCGGTCGATGGCGTCCGCCGGGGTGCCTAGGATGCGGACCCCGGCCTGCCCCAGGGGCACCGCCAAATTGAGGGGGGTTTGGCCGCCGAACTGCAGGATGACGCCCAAGGGCTTCTCCTTGGCAATGATGTGGAGCACATCCTCCCGGGTCAGGGGTTCAAAGTAGAGCTTGTCGGAGGTGTCGTAGTCGGTGGACACCGTTTCCGGGTTGGAGTTCACCATGATGGACTCCACCCCCAGCTCCCGCAGGGCAAAGGAGGCCTGACAGCAGCAGTAATCGAACTCAATCCCCTGCCCGATGCGGTTGGGGCCGCCCCCCAGGATGGCCACCTTATCCCGGGCCGTGGGCCGGGCCTCGCACTCCCATTCATAGGTGGAGTAATAATACGGGGTGTAGGCCTCGAATTCCGCGGCGCAGGTGTCCACCAGCTTGTACGCCGGCTGGAGGCCCAGCTCGGCCCGGAGCTCGGCGATCTGCTCCTCACGGCCGCCCCAGAGGTGGGCCAGCTGGCGGTCGGAGAAGCCCCACTCCTTGGCCTGCTTAAGCATCCGGGGCACATGCTCCTGGGCCCGCCCCTGCCGGAGGAGAACCCCGAAGTTTTTCAGTTCCTCGGAAAACTCCACCAGCTCCCGGATCTGGTGCAGAAACCAGGGATCGATGCGGGTGAGGCGGTGGACCTCCTCCACGCTCATGCCGTCCCGGAAAGCCTGACGCAGATGAAACAGGCGCTGGGAGTTGGGGGTGAGGAGCGCGGCCCGGAGCTCCTCCGGGGGCAGGTCCGGTAGATCCTTGCCGTCCGCGCCCAGCCCGAAGCGGCCGATCTCCAGGGAGCGGATGCCTTTCTGCAGGGCCTCCTTGAAGGTGCGGCCGATGGCCATCACCTCCCCCACCGATTTCATGGAGGTGGTGAGGATGTCCTCGGCGCCGGGGAATTTCTCAAAGGCAAAACGGGGGATCTTCACCACCACATAATCAATGGTGGGCTCAAAGCTGGCATAGGTCTCCTTTGTGATGTCATTGCGGATTTCATCCAGGGTGTAGCCCACCGCCAGTTTGGCGGCGATCTTGGCGATGGGGAAGCCTGTGGCCTTGGAGGCCAAGGCCGAGGAGCGGGACACCCGGGGGTTCATCTCGATGACCACCATCTCCCCGGTGGTGGGGTTCACCGCGAACTGGACGTTGCTGCCCCCGGTCTCCACCCCGATCTCCCGCATGATGGCGATGGCGGCGTCCCGCATGGCCTGGTATTCCCGGTCGGTGAGGGTCTGGGCCGGGGCCACGGTGATGGAATCCCCGGTGTGCACCCCCATGGGGTCCAGGTTTTCGATGGGGCAGATGATGACCACGTTGTCGGCGATGTCCCGCATCACCTCCAGTTCGAACTCCTTCCACCCCAGGACCGACTCCTCCAGCATGATCTCACCGATCATGCTGGCCTCCAGGCCCTCCGCCGCCAGCCGCTTAAGGTCCTCGATGTTGTAGGCCACCCCGCCGCCGGTGCCCCCCAGGGTGAAGCTGGGCCTGACGATGATGGGGTAGCCCAGCTCCGGGGCCGCGGCCAGGGCCTCCGGGAGGGTGCGCACGATGGCGCTTCGGGGCACCCTGAGGCCGATCTTCTTCATGGCCTCCCGGAAGAGCTCCCGGTCCTCGGCCTTCCGGATGACCTCCGGGTTGGCGCCGATCATCTCCACCCCGTAGCGCTCCAGGATGCCGGCCTCGGCCACTGCGATGGCGGTGTTGAGGCCGGTCTGGCCCCCCAAGGTGGGGAGCAGGGCGTCCGGGCGCTCCCGGGCGATGACCTTGGCCACCATCTCCGGAGTGATGGGCTCAATGTAGGTTTTGTCCGCCATCTCCGGGTCGGTCATGATGGTGGCGGGGTTACTGTTGATGAGCACCACCTCGTAGCCCTCTTCCCGGAGGGCTTTGCAGGCCTGGGTGCCGGAGTAGTCAAACTCGCAGGCCTGGGAGATGATGATGGGCCCCGAGCCGATGATGAGGATCTTTTTGATGTCGGTGCGCTTGGGCATGATGAACCGTTTCGGGGTCAGTTTTTGGGGGAGGGCCAAGGTCACAGACCCTTGTCCCCCCTCCCCCAAGCCCCCCCTTAACAGGTTCCTCCTCCCCCCCCCTTTCAAGGGGAAAGGACCGAGGCGGGGGAGCTAACTATAACTATCTTTCCGGCGACGTCTTCCTCCTGGCTTTCACCGGGGCCAGGTACGGCCAATCCTCACCCGGAACAACTCCTGGCGGCACAGCCGTCCCGCCTGGGTGAGGCTGCCACCGGTGGGGGACGGCGCCCGCTCTCCATTCTGATAAAAGATTCAGTCAGCTGCCCAAAAGCCGGGGTGAAACTCCACCACTCCCCGAGGCGTCTGCTCGCCGAAAGGCAGGACCAGCAGGTTTTCCGGAGGCACGCCCTCATGCCGTAATTCCGGGTGGGGGCGGAAGCCGAACCGCTGATAATAAACCGGATCGCCCACCAGGACGCAGCCGTCGGCGCCCAGAGCCTTAAGCCTGGCGAGGCCCTCGCGCATGAGGGCTGTACCGATGCCCTGCCGTTGGCGGGCCGGCGCCACAGAGATGGGTCCGAGGCCGTACCAACCAAGACTGCCGTCGGAAATGGTCACCGGCGAAAGGGCGATATGGCCCACCACCTGGCCGTCGACTTCCGCCACCAGGGAAACCGTGAGGGCCCCGGCGGCCCGCAAAGCCCGAACGATGAAGTGTTCGGTCTGCTTGCTGAGGGGATGAGAGGCGAAGGCCGCCTGAATCACCGCGGTTATGGCTTCAATGTCTGACTGGCTCTCGGGGCGGATAATGATCTGCAAAGTTCCTCTCGTTTCCAGGTTCCCGCCGGGGCATTTGGGTTCCCAAGCAGGAGCTTTTGGTGACCAGGGATAGAGACCTGTTCAGATTACCAGCTTCATAAACTCGTCAAACAGATAATGGGCGTCGTGGGGGCCGGGGGAGGCCTCCGGGTGATACTGCACCGAAAAGGCCGCCAGTTTGGGGTGCCGCAGGCCCTCCAGGGTGCCGTCGTTCAGATTGACGTGGGTGAGCTCCACCTCCGGGTCGGGGATGGAGGTCAGGTCCACCGCAAAGCCGTGATTCTGGCTGGTGATCTCCACCCGGCCGGTAAGGCGGTTTTTCACCGGCTGGTTGGCCCCCCGGTGCCCGAACTTGAGCTTGAAGGTCCGGCCCCCCAGGGCCAGCCCCATGAGCTGGTGCCCCAGGCAGATGCCAAAGGTGGGGACCTGCCCCAGGCACTGGCGCACCGCCTCAATACCGTAGGTCACCGCCGCCGGGTCCCCGGGACCGTTGGAAAAGACGATGCCGTCGGGGTTCAGGGCCAGAACCGCCGCTGCCGGGGTGGTGGCCGGCACCACCAGCACCTGAAGCCCCCGGGCCGCCAGGGAACGGAGGATGTTGAACTTCACCCCGAAGTCATAGACCACCACCTTCCGGCCGGTGCGCTGCCGCCAGAGGGAGGCCAGGTCGGGGGCGGGGGTCTGCTGCCCCTGGCCCCGGGCCTTGCTTCCTTCCTCCCACCAATAAGGCTGCGCGCAGGTGACCAAAGGCACCAGGTCCAGGCCGGTCATCTCCGGGACCTCCTCCCGCACCCGGCGCACCAGGCGCGCCGGATCCAGGTCCTCGGTGGAGATGAGGCCCCGCATGGCCCCCACCTGGCGCAGGCGCTTGGTGATGGCCCGGGTGTCGAAGCCCTCCACCCCCAGTTTGCCCGCGGCCCTGAGGTAGTGGGCCAGATTGCCCTGAGCCCGCCAGTTGGAGGGATGGGCGTGGTATTCCTTGACGATGAAGCCCTCCACCTGGATGTCCCGGGATTCCACATCCTCCGGGTTGACCCCATAGTTCCCCATCAGGGGATAGGTCATAGTGACGATCTGGCCTTTGTAGGAGGGATCGGTGAGAACCTCCTGATAGCCCGTCATGGAGGTGTTGAAGACCACCTCCCCCTTGGCCTCGCCCGGGCCCGTGAAGGAGCGGCCCCAGAGCACCAAGCCGTCTTCCAGCGCCAGTAATGCCTGCACCGTGAACCTCTCGCAGGAGATGGGAAAAGGAGCTGTCCCCGGGGGGGAGCCGCCCCTCGATCCGTGGTCTCCCTTGCCCTGCCCCTGGCAGGGGCGGATCGGAAAGTCAAAAAAATTTATCACAGAAGACCGGGCTTGCCAAACCGTCCCTCCCCGGCTGGGTCTTCCCCGTGCGGGGTCCCTGCCCCAGCCCCGGGTCGCAAGCTGCCCCGGGTCGGGCGCCGCCTGGGCAAAGGAAATCAGGACAAATTTCCGGCCGCAGGGGTGGAACTCAGACCGGGGGGCCGTGGAATTTGCAGTTGACCAGGCGAGGCTTATGGATTAAATTTATAGATGGTCAGTGCGCGCCCATAGCTCAGCTGGATAGAGCAACGGACTACGAATCCGTGTGTCGGGAGTTCGAATCTCTCTGGGCGCGCCAATGATTTCAATAGGTTAGCCTCTTATATTTTGGATACCCCATAATTCCTGTGCATATCCTGTGCACGAAGACGGGCCGAGCAGCGAGCGGGACGGGGCGATATTGGGTCTCTCCAGGCCTCCGGGAGCGTGAAGGTGGGCTGAGCCTATTCCATCTGTTCCGGCCACCCCTTCAGGGTCCCGTGGCCCTCCGCCTTCTCAACCGCCCCCTCTCTTTCATATAAACTAAACCCCCCGATCCGCTGGCCGTACCTGAAGGGGTAATCCCCCCTAAATACACGTTTCCTGCCTCCCCCTCTGGTGCCCGCCCCGCAGGGCGGGCGCTATAAGCCAGAAAGGTTCCCTCCCCCTGCTGGGCCCGGGAATGAATCCCCGAGGCCGGATGTGAGCGAAAAGAATGACAACCTAGTGCGGATCGGCATTCCTGCAACCTGACCCGTGCGGGCTTTAGCAGGTTATTGAAAAGCACCCCTCCCCGACGTCTGGCGGGATGAGGCGGCCCGCTTTTGCCAAATTGGCGAAGCCAGATCCTAGAAGCGGTTTGGGAGGGGCAGGGGTCTGTGA
>JAILZL010000017.1 GCA_023512475.1 Syntrophobacterales bacterium | reverse complement strand
CCCCTATCCAATGCCTTCGCCGCTTCCTCCGCTTCTTCTTCCGTAAGCTTTGAAATCCGGCAAATTTCGCTCTTTGGAACCTCGTGGTCAAAAATATTGATTTGTGGATTTTCCATTTTTTCCTTGTTTAAAAAACTTCTGGCCGCAATGAGAAACCTCGCCTGGCTTTTATCCAAAGAATAATCCCTCCGTTTCTTTAAACTTTCTTTCTTTGTTCATAAATCCAGCACCAGGTTGTTCCGGTGCACCACTTCATCGTAGTCCTTACGGCCCAGGATGCGGGCGATGTCCCGGGTCTGGGCGCCTTTAATCCGGTTGATTTCTTCCGATGAGTAATTGGAAATACCCCTGGCCACCTCCCGGCCGTCGGGGCCCACGATTCGCACCGTATTGCCCATTTCGAAAGCGCCCTCCACCCCGGTCACGCCGGATGGCAGCAGGCTTTTGCCCTGCCCGGTCAGCGCCCGGACGGCGCCCTCGTCAATAAATACCTTTCCGCATACGGCGGAGCTGTATGCAATCCACTGCTTTTTATTTTCCAGCTTATTGGCCGAAGGCCAGAAAACCGTCCCGGCTTCCTCCCCGGCAATCACCCGCCGTACAATGTCTTTCTCACCTGCCCGGGCGATGTCCGTGACCCGCTCCAGGTCATTTTTGGCGCCTGTCGTTACTTCTCCAAACACGAGTTCTTCCGCGACCCGTCCACCCAGAAGAGCCGTGATTTCATCCAGGAGCTGGGCTTTTTTCACTAAGTAGCGATCCTGTTCGGGCACTTGCCACGTGCTTCCGAGGGAAAGCCCACGAGGCAGAATGGTGACCTTGTGAACGGGATCCGTGTGTTCTAAAAGTTCGCCGACGATGGCGTGTCCCGCCTCATGGTAGGCAATCACTTCTCTCTCTTTGGGGTCTACCACCCGGCTCTTGCGCTGGGGACCCGCAACCACGCGGTCAAAAGCCTCTTCAATTTCATCCATAGAGATGTTGGTGCGGTTTCTCCTTGCGGCGAGGAGAGCCGCTTCATTGAGGAGGTTAGCGAGGTCGGCGCCGGTAAAGCCTACGGTCCTTTTCGCAAGGCTTGCGAGGTCCACATCGTCCGCTAAGGGTTTCCCTCGGGCGTGGATTTTCAAAATGGCTTCACGCCCGTTAGCATCGGGAGCGTCCACGACGATATGTCGGTCAAAGCGTCCCGGTCGCAGGAGGGCGGGGTCTAAGACGTCGGGTCTGTTGGTGGCGGCGATGACGATGACACCCGTATTGGGGTCAAACCCATCCAGTTCCACCAGGAGCTGGTTCAAAGTTTGTTCTCGTTCATCGTGCCCTCCCCCTAAGCCTGCTCCTCTCTGTCGTCCTACCGCGTCAATTTCGTCCACGAAGATAAGGCTGGGGCGATGGGCTTTGGCGGTTTCAAAGAGGTCTCGCACTCGGGCGGCACCCACCCCCACGAACATCTCCACGAAATCCGAGCCGGTGAGGCTCATGAAGGGCACCCCGGCCTCGCCGGCCACGGCCCGGGCCAGAAGGGTCTTGCCGGTGCCCGGCGGCCCCACCAGCAGCACCCCTTTGGGGATCTTGCCGCCCAGGGTCTGGAATTTGGCCGGGTTTTTCAGGAATTCGATGATCTCCTTGAGCTCCTCGATGGCCTCCTCCACCCCGGCCACATCGTTGAAGGTCACTTTGACCTCGTCTTCCATATAAACCTTGGCCCGGCTCTTCCCCACGCTCATGAGGCCGCCGGCGCCGGCGCCGAGGCGCTGGAAAAAATAGACCCAGATGGCCACCAGAATGAGCATGGGCAAAAGCCAGGAGAGGAGCTGGGTCACCCAGGTGCGTTCCGGCAGGGCCCGGTATTTGATGCCCTGCTTGTCCAGGCGGTCCACCAGGTCCTTGTCCTCCAGCTTGACGGTGGAGAAGCGGAGCTCCGGGCCGAAGGATTCCTTCAGGCGCTTGGCCAGCTCCGGTTCCTGGCGCTCTTTGCTGAGGAACTCCACCCCCGGCTCCAGGAGGCGGCCGGAAATGAGCTCGGCGCTGATGTCCAGGTCGTCCACCCCCTTGATCTCCACCAGGCGGCGGAATTCGCTGTAATTGATGGGTACGGCCCGCCGGCCGGGAAGGTAGCTCTGGAGCACGAGAAACAGGAGGAGAAAAGCCAGGAAATACCACAGGGTCCAGCGGAGCGCGTTGGGCTGCATGGAGGCCTCATCGGGGAACATAATCTTAAGTTCCTTCTCAGTATAAGGAAGGCACCACCACTTAGCAAGTGAACCCGGCCGGCACCCGTGATATGATACCTGCGGGGAAAGGGGCCGGAATTGTGGCCTCCTCCCCTTTCCCCCACCTCCCCGGGGCGGGAAGGTGGACGGGAAGGCGGAGTGCGGGGTTCCCCGCCTTCGGCTCAGACATCCCTTGATACCCCCAGGGCCGGCCCAGAGGCAGCCCCGGGCACGGAGGTCAACCCGGTGAGATCCCTCCCTTTGCGCATGATCCTGACTGTGTGTCTCCTGACCTGCCTTATCGCCGGCGGCGCCCGGGCGGCGGACAAGACCGCGCCGGAGCCCGCCACCGTGGAGGTGGAGGCCGAGGGGGAAGTCTTTGCCAAGCCCGATCAGGCGGCCCTCTTTTTCCACCTGGAGACGGAGGCGGCCACCGCCCAGGAGGCGGCGGCGGCCAACGCCCGGCTGTCCGAGGGCTTCCTTAAGGCCCTCAAGGCCCTGCTGGGACCGGAGGAGAGCCTGAAGACCCTCACCTACCATATCTTCCCCGTGTATCAGCAGGTGGAGCGGGGCCAGGGGCAGAAGAAGGTGCAGACCCAGGAGGTGCAGGGCTACCGGGCCCGCCATGTCTTTGAGGTGAAGGTGAAGGACCTGGGCCGCCTGGGGAAGCTCCTGGATACCGGGGTGGAACACGGCGCCACCCGGGTTAGGGGCCCGTTTTTCGAGCATTCCCGGCTGGAGGAGCTGCAGCAGCAGGCTGCGGCCAAGGCCCTGACCAAGGCCCGGAATCTGGCGGACGCTCTGGCCCGGGCGGGAGGCCTCAAGGTCCGGCGGCTGAAGCAGCTGTCCACCTTGTCCCTCCCCCAGCCCCTCCGGGCCGCGGGCGCCGAGATGCGGATGCTGGCCGCGCCGGCCCCGGAAACCCCGGTGGAGGTGGGCGAAGAGAGTATCCGGGCCCGGGTGCGGGCCGTCTTTGAGCTCACCCCATAATCGGGAGCCGGAACCGGGAATCCGGGCCCCTGACTTTACAAAGCGCCCTCAGATGGTTAGCATAGAGATAATCACTATCGGGAGGCATTGTGTGGAAGACGTGATCAAACGCGGCGTGGAAATGGCCATCGCCAAAATCCGGCCCTTTCTGCAGCGGGACGGCGGCGATATCGAACTGGTGGACGTGAGCGACGGCATCGTCAAGGTGCGCCTCACCGGCGCCTGCAAGGGCTGCCCCATGAGCCAGATGACCCTGAAGCAGGGGGTGGAGAAGGCCATCATGCGGGAAGTGCCGGGGGTCACCGAGGTTCAGGCGGTGATGTAACGGACGGGGGAACCGGGGCGGGATTAAGCCACTGCCACTGACGATGTTCCTGGCCGCTGTGGCTCAGCCACGCGGCCTTTTTGTTTGTGCGGCTCCAAGAGAGGCCCGTTCCCGTCTCCCGGGACCCGCGGCGGCCGGGCTTTCCCGGGCCAATTCCCAGACCTCCTTCGCCCCGGGAACCTGAGGATGGGGAGATGATCCCCGGCCCCCTTCCCCTTTTTCCCCTCTGCTTTTCAGGCGCCGAAGAGCAGGGCCTCCAGCTCCTGCCAGGTCTGCACTTCCGGGAAGGGGTGGGGACGGCGGTTCCAGGGCTGGGCGAAGACGATGGGGGTGATGCCGGCCCGGGCCAGCTCAAAGCAGGTCTCCAGGCGGTCTTCCACAAAAAACTCGATGGCGTGGGTGTGAAGATAGCGCACCTTGGCCTCCGGGTCGCCGGCGGCCATGACCCAGATGTCCCGGGGCGACACCCCGGTCAGGATGCGGTTGAGCCAGAGCTGGATGGGCTCGGCCCGGTCCCGGGCGGTGACAAAGACCAGGGGCGCCTCCTGGGCCAGGCGGGTGAGGACCTCCACCGCCTGGGGCAGAGGCCGGACAGGCAGTTCATGGGGCCGGTCGATGAGCTCCCGGATGAGGCGGCGGATGAGGGCCGGGGGCAGATGGAGGCACTCCTCCAGGTGAAAGGTGGTGATGTCCGCCAGGGTGAAGGGGTGCGGGCCGTGGTGTTCCCGGGCCAGGTCCAGGAAGGTGGTCATGATGTCCGCCACCACCCCGTCGATGTCAAAGCCCAGCCGCTCCCGGGGCAGACAGCCCGGCACGACCCCCGCCATGCTCACCGGCCCTCCCCTGCCGGCCCGCCGGCCAGCGCCCGGCTCACCTCGGCCATGATCTCCTGCACCTCCCCTTCGGTGAGATCATACCAGAGATCATAGGCGTCGGCCACGGCGAAGGACCAGCCGCCCCGGACATTGAGGCAGGCCAGGACGTCCACCTGGGGGAGGAGCTCCGCCACCGTGCGGCGGCTGCCGGTGGGCACCGCACAGATGAGCTCCCCGGCCCCCTTCTCTTTCAGGAAGCGCACCGCCGCCCGCATGGTGTAGCCCGAGGCCAGGCCGTCATCCACCACCATCACCGTGGCCCTCTGAAGGGGCGGATACGGCCTGCCCCCCCGCAGCCGGGCCTCCCTTTCTTGCAGGGAGGTCAGGGTCTTCTGCACCTGGCGCTCGATCTCTTCCGGGGAGAGCCCGAAGCGGGCCACCAGGTCTTCATTGAACAGCGCCCGGCCCTCCGGGTCCAGGGCGCCGAAGCCCGCCTCGGTGGTCCAGGGGAGCTGGATCTTGCGGACGATGAGGAGATCCAGGGGCACCCGGAAGGCCAGAGCCATTTCCGCGGCCACCGGCACCCCGCCCGCGGGGATGGCAAAGAGGCGCACCTCCCGGCCCTGAAACTCCTTCAGGGCCGCGGCCAGCCGGCGGCCGGCATCCCGCCGGTCCCGGAACACCCGTTCCCGGTCCGTCAGTCGGGGGTCGTCAATGAGCCGGCCCATCTTCTCGCCTCCTCTTCCTGCAGCAGGGCCACCCGGCGGCGGAACTCCGCCTGCCCCAGACGGGAGGCCTTCAGCCCGGCGGTGAGATTGATTTCGGAGAGGTGGATACTGCCGTCCGGCGCCAGAAGGAGATCCAGGACGGCATAGGGAAACCCGCCCCGGGCCATGACCCGGCAGCAGAACTCCTGCCAGGCCGCGGGGAAGACCGCCGTCCGGGCCTGCCCCCCCTGGTAAAGATTCTGCCGGAAATCGTAGGGGTTGACCCGCTCATACAGCTCGCCGTACTCCCCCACCAGCACCGCCCGGAAATCCCGGGCTCCCGCCACAAAGGGTTGTATAATTAAAGGATACTCCAGATCGCGTACTCCCGCCAGGGCCAGGAGGCTTTCCAGGGAAGGCCAGCGGGACACCCCCAGACCCAGATGGGCCCGGGCCCGCTTGCAGACCAGGGGCAGATCCGGGGGAAAACGGGCGCTCAGGCCCGCCAGCTCGGCGGCGCTGTACACCACCTGGGTGCCCGGCACCATGAAATCCCGCAGGACCTCGGCCTGGGCCGCCTTGGAGCGGCATAAGGCCTGGGCCAGATAAGGCGGGAAAAACCTCACCCCCCGGGCCAGAAGATCCACGACCTTGATCTCCTCCCCGGGGCGGAGGGGCAGATAGCCCAGCACCAGGTCCCCGGCGGTGAGGTGGGGATAGTGCTTCCGGAAGTCAGTGAGGGAACGGATGATCCGAGGCGGAGACATGGGCTGCGCCGGCGGTCGGGGAAGAACCCGACGACTGCCCCCTGGCCATCATCGGGCCGCCACGCTTCAGGACCGCCTGCTCGCGGCCCCGGCGCACGTAGATGTCGTAAAAATCCACCTGGGCCACCTTGCGCCAGTTCGTGCTGATCCGGGCGGGCGGATACACCTGGCGGAAGACGCTCTTGCCGAAACTCCCCAAAATGAGCACATCGGCCCCGGTGCGGTTGAAATCATACTCCTGGCCCCGGGGATTGAGGAGCACCACCCGCTCGGGGGTGGACTCCACGAAAAAGAAGGCCGGCATCAGGTGGATGCGGTGCTCATCCGTGAGAAAGACCAGCTCATACTCCGGGGTTTCGATGAGGCAATCGCAGGGAATGCGGGCCTGCAAAAACTCCAGCAGCTTGTGGTGGGCGCTGCTTTGGGTGCGAACCACAGCCGTCAGGATGTCCACGCCGGAGAGGGGGAAGGTCAGGAGCACAAACCCGGCCACCACCCCGGCGGCCAGGGCCCGGGTCCTCCGGGCCAGCGGGGCCAGAAGCGTCCGGGCCAGGCGCACCAGCAGCCAGGCCGCAGGTCCGGCGGCCAGAAACAGGCCCGGCAGAGCAAAGCGCTGCCAATAGACCGCGGTGAGGTACATGAGGCTCCAAAGAGCCCATTGCATCAGCCACAGGCGCCCCCCGGCGGACAGGCCTTCCCGGCGCCAGAGGAAGAAGGACCCGGCCGCCCCCAGCCAAAAGAGGGGATGGCCCGCCAGGTAAGCGAGGCTCTCGGGATAAACCCGGCCGATGGTGAGGGGGGTGAAGAATTCGTGCCGCAGCAGGGCCTTCTGTTCCCAGAAATGCCACAGCGCCGCGGAGATGCTCCCGAGAATGGCCGCCTTGAGGAGGAGGTAGCCCAGCAGGGGGAGACCCACCCCGGCCCCCAGGCTCAGAACCCCCACCAGCAGCCGGCGGGGTTCCCGGCGGTGTCCTGCCGCCCAGAGGAGCACCGGGGGCAGCACCGCCAGGCCGTAAAACTCCTTGGCGTTGACCGCCAGCCCCAGAAGCAGGCCCCCGAGGAAGAGGGGCCCCGCCGCCGACGCCTCCAGGGCCGGGAACAGGAACCGGAGGCCCAAAAGAAAGAGGGCCAAAGCCGGGATATCGCCCAGCACCGACCGGCCCCAATAGAGGACATCCGTAGCCGCCAGGGTCAGGACGACGGCCGTCAGCGCCGGGGCCCGCCCCCAAAGCCGGCGCACCGCCAGGTACACGGCGGCGAAGGCCAGGAGAAGGAAGCCGGCCGCCACCAGCCGCCCCGCCTCCACACCGACCCCGAAGAGTCGGTAGGCCAAGGCCACCGGCAGGATGACGGTGGGGCCGACGCTGATGCGATAATCCAGATCGGAAAGCTGGCCCGGACTTTGGACCGTAAAGGCATAGCGGCCGTGCACCGCCAGGTTGGCCGCGGTCTCGGAAAAGATGGCCTCATCCCACCAGAGGGCCGGATACGTGCCCAGATGGTAGAGCGATGCCGCTGCCAGCACCGCCGCCAGGAGCAGTTCCGGCCACCACGCCGGCTTCGCGAACGCCTTCATGGACGTTATGTCACCCTGACTGACCATCGGCCTCGGCGCGGATTTTCTTCAGCCGGGCAAAAAAACCTCCCCTATTATAAGGCAGGTGTATACCCCTGGAAAGAAAAAGTTACAAATCCTGAGGCTCCTGCCCAGGGAATGGTGTACGGACAGGCCTCAGGGGCGCCACGGCTTCCGCCGCGCAGATTCTCCGCCCCACAGCTGCTTCCGGGGGGACCCCGGGCTGCGGAAGCGGCCCGCCCTTTCCCGGGCTCCCCGTACATAAATGAGGGCGGGGGCTTCCGCCCCCGCCCCGTTCAGTTCCGGCCGGGCCTTACAGACCGACGATCTGGCGGTGCAGCTCCTTGGTCTTCTCCATGCGGGCCCGGTCCCGCTCCGCCACGATCTCCCGGAGCCGCTCCTGGATGCGCAGGAGGATGGGGCTGTTGATGTCCTCCCCCCGCTGATGGGCGTCGATGAGCTGACGGTAGCAGCAGATCATGCGGGAGATCATGCTCACCGCATATTCCCGGCCTTGCACCTTGAGGGTGGCCAGCCCCAGGTTGAGATACGCCTTGAGCTCATCCCCCAGGATGGCGAAGGCCACGTTGGGGCTTCTCCGGATGCGCTCGTTGATGGCCTCGATGAACTCCGGGCTATGGCCCCGCTGCCTCAGGATGCGATGGCGCTGCTCGTCGGTGAGGAGGCAGATCCTGAAGCAGCTGCCGCTCCGGTCCGGCCAGCCCTCGTACTCCACGATCTCGTTGCCTTCCTCATCGTAGTAGACCTTGCGCACGTAGCTGTCGGCCACCAGCTCATGAAACAGGCAGTTGCCCACCCCGCCGATGCAGCGGTTGCCATGGATGAGGACCTCGGCCTTGAGCCCCAGGGCATCGGCGTCGGCCTTGAAGCGGGCCAGCTTCTCCACCGTGTTGATCTCGGTGGAGGCCACAATCTGGGAGGCGCCGTAGGCCTGATAGCGGGCCATGTCCTCCTTGGTGATGATGTTGCACCCCACGCTGGCGTGGATGATCAACTCCGGGAAGAGCCGGTGGATCTCCTGCATGACGGCCGGCGTCTTGACGATCACCCCTTCGATGCCGAAGTGGGCGTATTTCTCCACTTTTTTGAGCAGGAGCGGAATCTTGTCCCCGGGGATTTCCGCGTTGAGCGCCACCCGGATCTTGCCCTTTCGCTCCCGGGCCAGGCGCACCGCCTCCTCAATCTGGCTGTCTTCCAGCTCCCAGGCGCATTTGCGCCGGCTAAACCCCTTGGCGCCCACGTACACCGCGTCGGCGCCGCTTTCCAGCACGGCGGCCACCATTTCCAGGCTGCCGCCGGGGGCCAACAGTTCGTTCACCATATCTCCCACACCTCCCTGAGCCTGGCAGTTGCGGCCTGGTTTTCCTGCGATGCCAGGATCTCAGGTAACCCCCAGGTTTGGTGGGCTCCTGTCACAGGCTTCCTGTCTATCCGGGGCGCGCTCCCTGCCCCGTTCCCGATGCTGCCGGCCGCGTTCAGCGCATCTCCCGTTAGCTTATTGTAAATCCACGCCGGGTTCGGGTCAATCGGTTCAGCCCGGTTCTTTTTACCCCCGGAGGTAGGTGACGGCCAGAACCAGAGCCAGGCCGATCTCCACCGTCCAGGTGAGAAAATAGATGAGGAGCTCCATGCGGCTGTAGTCCTCCTCCAGGAGGATCCGGTTGGGCTCCTTCAGGATGTCCCAGGAACGCATTTCCAGGAGAGATTTTGCCTCGGTCATCGGTTCCCTCTCGCATGTTCCTCCCGGGGCCGGAATGCCGGCCCCCCGGTGGGGATTTTCTCCCTTTCAGCGGACGCCATCGCCGGCCCCCCCCGTTATCGGCACCCGGGGCGGTCAGCTGAACTCCGCCAACAGCTCCGCCAGCGGCCGCTCAGGCAGGCGCCCGGCCAGGGGCCCCGCCGCCAGCTGGGGGAAGCTCTCTTCCAGGATGGGCCGGGGCTTCCGGAAGATCACCCCGATGGGGATCTGCTCGCCCCACTCCTTGGCCACCCGGTAGGCCCACAACTCATCCTCGGGCGCATAATCCGGCCGGGTCTCCACCTCATAGACCCGCTTCCGGTACCATTCATAGGTGTTGACCTTGTTGAAGGTGACGCAGGGCTGCAGCACCTCCAGAAAGGCCAGTCCCTTGTGGGTGAGGGCCTTTTTGTACATTTCGGTGAGGTGCTGAGGCATTCCCGCAAAGGACCGCCCCACCCAGGAGCAGTCCTGGGCCACCGCCAGGGCCAGGGGGTGCAGGGGGGGATAGGGCACCCCTTGGGGGTGCAGGAGGTCCTTGGTACCCTGGTCGCTGGTGGGCGAGGCCTGCCCCTTGGTCAGGGCGTAGATCTGATTGTTGTGCACCACCAGGGTGAGGTCCGGATTGCGCCGGAAGGCCGCCAGCAGGTGGTTCCCCCCCTCGCCGTACTGGTCCCCGTCTCCCACGGTCACCACCACCTTGAGGGTGGGGTTGGCCAGCCGGATGCCGGTGGCCACCGGCAGGGCCCGGCCGTGGATGCCGTTGAAGGTGTTGCATTTGAGGTAATGGGGGAACTTGCTGGACTGGCCGATGGCGGAGACCAGCACCAGGTCCTGGGGCCGGATCTCCAGCTCCGCCAGGGCCTGCTTGAAGGCCTTGAGCATGGGGAAATTGCCGCAGCCCGGACACCAGGCGGATTCAATGCCTGCATACAGTTCCGGCGGCAGCATCACACCACCCCCGAAAGACCCCGGAGGATGTACTCCGGGGTGAAGGGCCGGCCGTCATAGCGGCGCACCGCCTGGGTACCCACCAGGCCCGTCTCCTGCCTCAACAGGCGCATGAGCTGGCCGGAGGCGTTCTGTTCCACCACCACCAGCTTTTTGGCACCTTCAAGGGCCGAGAGCACCGGCTCCCGGGGGAAGGGCCACAGCTCGCTCAGATGCACCATGCGGGCCGCCACCCCCTGGGCCGCCAGGCGGCTCACCGCCTCGGAGACCGGCCCCCGGCTGGAGCCCCAGCACAGGAGCACCACCGGGGCCTCCGGGTCCCCCGCGGTGGTCAGGCCCCGCATCTCTCCGGCCAGGGCCGTGAGCTTGCGCAGGCGCTTCTCGTGCATCTGCACCCGCACCCTCAGGTCCTCGGTGAGGTGGCCGTCGGGGGTGTGCTCGTCGGAGTCGGCCACCACCAGCTCCGGCCCGAAACCCGGCAGCCGCCGGGGGGAGATGCCGCTTTCGGTGAGGGCGTAGCGCTCATAAACCCCTCCGGCGGGCTCCGTCTCCAGGGCGAAGGGGATGCGCCGGGCCGGGAAGTCCTCCACCCGGCAGGTGTGCTGGCTGTCGGCAAAATACTGGTCCGTGAGGATGAAGACCGGGATCTGGTAGCGCTCCGCCAGGTCGAAGGCCTTGAGGGCCACCGCATAGCCCTGGGCCGGGGAACCCGGCGCCAGCACCGCCCGGGGGGAGTCGTCCTGGCCGGCCCAGAGCACGAACTGGAGGTCCCCCTGGGAGGTGCGGGTGGGCAGCCCGGTGGAGGGCCCGGGGCGTTGGGCCACCACCACCACCAGGGGGGTTTCAGTCATGGCCGCCAGCCCCACGGCCTCGGTCATGAGGCAGAAACCGCCCCCGGAGGTCCCGGTCATGGCCCGGGCCCCGGCGTAGCTGGCGCCGATGGCCATGTTGATGGCGCAGATCTCGTCTTCGGCCTGCTCCAGGACCACCCCGTATTTCAGGGCCCGCTGGGCCACGGCGTTGAAGAGGCTGGTCCAGGGGGTCATGGGGTAGCCGCTGATGAAGGTGAGGCCGGCCATCAGCGCCCCCACCGCCACCGCCTCATGGCCGCTCATCAGCAGCCAGGGGGTGGGAGGCGGGGTCAGGCCGGCCAGGGAGACGGCATGGGGGAACTTCTGGGCCAGCTCCCAGCCCCGGGTGGCGGCCTGCCGGTTCCAGCCGGCCACCTCCTCGCCCTTGGCGGCGAAGCTCTCCGCCAGCATCTCCGCCAGCCCCGCCACCGGGAGCTCCAACAGCCCCAGAACCGCGCCGGAGGCCCCGGCGTTGACGGCGATCTCCCCCGCCTGGGTGCCGGGGAGGAGCTCCTCCAAAGACAGGCCCAGGGCCGGAACCCCGGGGGGCACCTCCTGCACCTGCTCGGCGTCGTAGATGAGGAGGCCGCCCGGAGCCAGCTCCGGCAGGTGCAGGGCCACGGTCTCCTGGTTCAGGGCCACCAGAAGATCCACCCCTTCCCGGGGGCCGGCCAGCGGCACGTCGGAGACCCGCAGGACATTGAAGATATGGCCGCCCCGGATGCGGGACTGGTAGTCCTGAACAACCACCACCCGAGCGCCGGCCCTGACCAGGCTCCGGGCCAGGGGGGTGGTGATGGAGTGCACCCCCTGCCCGGCGGCCCCGCCGATGAGGATGTTGAGATCAATGGGCATTCCGTCTCCGGGGCGGGCCCGAGGCCCTTGTGAAAATTATAATTAACGCCGTCGGGCCCTGATTGTCAATCAAAATCAGGCCGTCAGCCCGGGGCGCCCTCCCAGGTCGGGGTCAGAGATCGGCCCATTCTTTGACGGAGTGCCAGAGCCTCCGGAGGAGGCCCTCCTCCTGGGGGGCGGGATTGTTTTTGGCTCCCGCGGCCTTTTTCCGGCTTCGGGTTTGCTGGGCGGTCCCCTCCTCCCGGGCCAGCTCCCGCAGCAGCTCCTCCTGGCGGGGGGTGAGGCTTTTGGGGATGGTAACCCGCACGGTGACGAGGAGGTCACCCCGACGCTGACCCTTGGGATAGGGCACCCCCTCGTTCTTCAGGCGGATGACCTCCCCGGGCTGGGTGCCGGGGGGGATGGTGATCTCCTGGGTGCCGGTGAGGGTGGGGATGGTGAGGCGGGTACCCAGGGCGGCCTGCACAAAGCTGAGGGGCACCTCCAGCTTCAGATCGTAGCCCTCCCGCCGGAAGAGCTCGTGGGGCCGCACATTCAGGATGATGTACAGGTCGCCGGGGGGGCCGCCATAGCGGCCTTCGTTGCCCTCCCCCGCCATGATGAGGTGGGTGCCGCTGTCCATGCCCGGGGGAATCTTGACCCGGAGCTTTTTCTTTTCCCGGGCCATCCCCTCGCCCTGGCAGTCGGGGCAGGGCTCGGCAATGAATTCCCGCAAGCCCCCGCAGCGGGGGCAGGTGGTGGTGATCTGGAAGATGCCGTGGCTGCGGGAGACCACCCCCCGGCCGCCGCACTGGGGGCAGGGGATGGTGCGGGTGCCGGGTTTGGCGCCGGAGCCGCCGCAGGTGCGGCAGTTCACCAGCCGGGGCACCTCGATGGTCACCTCGGTCCCCAAGGTGGCGTCCAGAAAATCCAGGGTGAGGTCGTAGCGCAGGTCGGCACCCTGCTGGGGCCGGGGCTCCCGCCCGGCGCCGAAGCTGCCGAAGCCGAAGAGGTCCTCGAAGATGTCGCTGAAGGAGCGGAAGATATCGGAGAAGTCGCTGAACCCGGTGAAGCCGGTGGAGGAGACCCCTTCGTGGCCGTACATATCATAGAGGCGGCGCTTTTCGGGATCCCGGAGCACCTCGTAGGCCTCCGCCGCCTCCTTGAATCTCTCCTCCGCCTGCTTGTCCCCGGGGTTGCGGTCGGGGTGGTACTTCAGGGCCAGCTTGCGGTAAGCTTTCTTGATCTCTTCCGGGGTGGCGTCGCGGGACACCCCCAGGATGCGGTAGTAATCCTTCTGGGTGGCGGGCATGATCCGTGTCAGGTGAGCCGGGCTTCCACGCTTCTCGTCTTGTCCCCCAGCCTGACCTCCTTGTCCCGGCGGTCATCAATGGCGATGTGGGTGAGCACCCGGCGCACCCCCCGGGCAAAGGGCAGCTCATGCAGCTCCCGGGCCACGGCCAGGAGTTCCTCGATGGGGCCGTAGATCACGGTGCCCATGTCGGTGAGCTGGTGCACCACCTGCCGCCGCCGCAGATGGGCCTCGATCTCCGCCAGATAATCCCCCATGCTGGGGGTGCCCAATCCCACGGGCACGATGCTGATCTCCATGAGTGCCATGGGCCCCTCCCTCAGGACAACAGCCGCCTCACCGTCTGTTTCAGAGGTTCCAGATCCCAGGATTTGGGGACATAGGCATCCGCCCCCACGGCCCGAAGGTCCCGGGGCGGCAGGCAATGGGTGAACAGCACCAGGCGGACCCGGCGGTCCGTCCCCTTGACCATGCGGCTCACTTCCAGACCCGAGGTATCCGGCAGCCGAGCCTCCAAAATGACCACATCCGGGTGAAAGGCCTCCACCAGCCGGACCCCCTCCCAGCCGGTGCCGGCCGCCACCACCTCGTAACCCTCCTCCAGCAGCTCCTCCCGGCAGAGCCGGCGGATGTTGGGCTCTCCCTCCAGCAACAGGATGCGCGCCATTCGGAACACCCCCTTCCGAAGCGGCGCTCCCCCTGGCCGTTTGACCGGCCGCGACGCATAAATATTATAATTCCTGCCGGCCCCTCTGTCCAGAGAGCCGCCGGAAAATTCGGCCCCAGGCCCGCCGGCCGGCCCGGCCATGGGAGGTGCAGGGGAAGGGCCTGGAGTCACGGCCCCTGCCCCTGCCAGCCCTTGCATGGGGGTGGTGAGAGGGAGGCTGTCAGTTTTCCGGCCCCGTCTCCCCCCGCCGGGCCCGCCAGCGGGCCGCCAGCTGCCGCTCCGCCCCCTCCTCCCCCGGCTCGTAAAAGCGGCGGCCCTTCAGGGCCTCAGGCAGATAGTCCTGCTTCACCCAGTGGCCCGGGAAATCATGGGGGTAGAGGTAGTCCCGGCCATGCCCCAGGGCCCGGCCGTCCCGGGAAGAGTCCATGAGATGCAGGGGCACCTGGGTGGCGCCCGTCTCCTCCAGGGCGGCTTGGGCCTTGAAATACGCCTGGGTGGAGTTGCTCTTGGGGGCCAGGGCCAGATACATGGTGGCCTGGGCCAGGTGATACTCCGCCTCGGGCAGGCCCACCCACTCCAGGGCCCGGGAGGCCGCGGCCACCTGCACCAGGGCCTGGGGGTCCGCCAGGCCGATGTCCTCGGAGGCCAGGATGAACAGCCGCCGGAGGATGAAGCGGGGATCCTCGCCCCCCTTCAGCATCCGGGCCAGCCACAGGAGGGCGGCGTCCACATCCGAGCCCCTAACGCTCTTGATGAAGGCGCTCACGGTGTCGTAGTGGGCGTCCCCCTCCTTGTCATAGACCAGCTCCCGGCGGGGGAGGCACTCCCGGATGACCTCTGGTCCCACCCGCACCCGGCCGTCGGGATCCGCCGGGGTGCTCAGGACCGCCAGCTCCAGGGTGTTGAGGGCCCGGCGGGCGTCCCCCCCGGCCCGTTCCGCCACCAGGTGCAGGGCCTCCTCGCTCACCTCCGCCGGGATCCCTCCCAGCCCCCGCTCCGGGTCCGTGAGGGCGCGCCGGAGGATGACCAGCAGATGCTCAGAGGTCAGGGGCTCCAGGACAAAGACCCGGGAGCGGCTGAGCAGCGGCCCGATGACTTCAAAGAAGGGATTCTCGGTGGTGGCCCCCATGAGGGTGATGAGGCCCTCCTCCACGTGCGGGAGCAGGGCATCCTGCTGGGCCTTGTTGAAGCGGTGGATCTCATCGATGAGCACCACCAGCCGGCGGCCCCGGTCCCTGAGGCGCCGGGCCTGCTCCACCACCCGCCGCAGGTCGGCCACCCCGCTCATCACCGCGCTGAGACTGACAAACTCGCAGTCCAGCTCCCGGGCGATCAGGCGGGCCAGGGTGGTCTTGCCGCTCCCCGGGGGGCCCCAGAAGATCATGGAGGAAAAGAGGCGGCGGGCCCGCATCACCCGCCAGAGGATCTTTCCTTCCCCCACCAGGTGCTCCTGGCCCACGAACTCCGCCAGGGTCCGGGGGCGCATGCGGGCCGCCAGGGGGGCTTCCGGTGCGAAAAGAGAGGGGGTCTCAGGCATGGCTGGCCTCGAGAGGGGCCGGCACGACCGCCGCGGCGGGACCCACCCTGCCCTTCCCTGGGACTGCCGCCCTCACATGATGCGGATCTTCTTGGGCGGCTCCGCCGGGGGCTCCGGAGGGGGAGCCGGCCGCTCCTCCGGCGGTTTGCGGGCCGGGGCCGGGCGCTCCTCCGTCGGGGGCTGGGGCCGGGCGGGTTCCGCCGCCTCCGCCGGTTTGGGCGCCGGCTTCACCGCCGGGGGTTCCGCCGGCCGCACCGGTTTGGGCTTCTCCGGCACAGGTGGCCGCTCGGGCACCGGGGGCGGCGGGGAGGGCACCGGCGGGGTCACCGGCTGGAAGCCCTCCGCCTGGGGCGCGGGCGGCAGCGGGGCCGGGACCGCCTCGGGCCTCACCGGCGTGGCGGAGAGGTAGCGGCTGGCCACCCAGCCGATGCTGCCGTCCCGCTTCACCCGCACCTGGGTCCAGTCCTCGGCCTCGCTTAAGGGCTCCACCTCGTCGTTGCGCTCCAGGGCGGTGAGCTTGGGGCAGTCCATCCCGGCACAGGCCCTCAGATTGAGGCGGGAGGCGGCGACATACAGCGTCGGCCGCGCCGGCGGCGGGGGCGGGGGGGCCACCGCCGGGGGCGGCGGCGGGGGGATCTGCTCCCGGATGAAGGGCTGACACCCCCCCACAATACCCAGAATCAGCACAGCGGCCAGCAGCGCGGCCCCACTCATGTCAGGACCCCTCCTCCCGGCTGTCCAGGATCTTCCAGCCGTCGGGGTAGCGCTCCAGGGTGATGCGATAGGCGGGCCTCAGCAGGGAATAGTCATGGGTCCGATGGTCGTAGAGCTGGAGGTTCCAGACTATGACCCCGGTGGCCTGCCGCTCGCCTTGGCGCTCCAGATCGGAGATGCGGTAGGAGACGTCTTTGATGTCGTAGTTCTTCCACAGCTCCAGGATCTGGCTCTCCAGCCGGCCCAGATCCGGATAGGTGGGCGCATAGCAGGTGAGCCACTTGTTGATGTCCTTGGCCAGGTGGGCGGACCGGATGCGCTCCGCCAGCCGCTCCACCTCCCGCCTCAGGTCTTCCTGGGGGGTGGCGGCTGCCGGGGGACGGGGGGCGGTGGGCACGCGGCTGACGAGACGATAGCCGCCGTAGGCCGTAAGAATGAGCACCACCGCCGCCACGCCCCACCAGAGCCCGGGGCGCCGGCGCCGGCCCCGGGAACGGCTGTCCGGGCGGGAATAATACGGGGGCGGGGACGTGACGACCTCCTCCCGGCCGGCCGCCATCAGCTTGAGGGGCAGGCCGCATTCCAGACAGAATTTCTGCCCCGGCACCGCCGGGGCACCGCAGCGGGGGCAGTCCTGAAGCTGACCGGGCGGGAGACGGCGCAGCAGCTGACCGCAGCGCTGGCAGAACCGATGCTCCTCGCCATGTACCAGGTCACATTGGCTGCAATAGTGCATGCCTTCCCCTAACCGGTTGACTCCTCTGTTTCTTTACCACAGGCGCGCCGGGAAAAAAAGAAGATTTCACCCCCGGGCCCTTCCCCCCTGCCCGGACCTAATGGAGGGGGGCTTATCCCTCAGATGGGCTAAGCCGTTCAAATGTTAAGCATTTTCAACTTCACTTCAGGAATCTGCAAATTTTTTTAAAGTTTCCTGCACCGCCCTCCGATGTGGTGGCACAAAGGGGAGGCCGGCCGGGTGGGCCGCCGGCAGGGGAGACACCTCCCCGCACTTCACCATCAGGGGGTAGGACTCGGCCATGACCATGTCAGTCTCTTTCCGGAGCGCCCTTGTCGGTGCCCTGCTGGCCGGGGTGTTGTGGGGCTGCGGCACGACGGCCACGGTGCCGCCCGCGGCCCTGGTGGCCCAGGTGGAGAGCGACAGCCGCTCCCGGCAGCAGCTGCAGCACCAGCTCCTCACCCAGGCCGGGGCGGTGGCGCCCCAGAGCCGCCGGGACTACGAAGTGGGCCCCGAAGACCTCCTGGAGGTGGTGGTCTTCGGCCAGGACAACCTCAACCGCACCGTCCGGGTCACCGGCGACGGCAAAATCAGCCTGCCCCTGGTGGGCGACGTGCAGGTGGCCGGACAGACTCCCCAAGCCATCGAGAAACGGCTGGCCGCGGCCTTTGGCTCCCAGTACCTCCGCAACCCCCAGATCACCGTGTCCGTCAAGGAGTTCCGCCACCAGCGGGTGGCCATCACCGGCGCGGTGGACAAACCCGGCGCCTATGAAATGATCGGACCCCGCACCCTGCTGGAGATGCTGGCCCTGGCCGGGGGGCTGCAGGACAAGCCCGGGGCCGCCAAGGCCGGGGATGTGGTGCACATCATCCGGCGGCAGGACCCCCGGGAGGACCGGGGCACCCCGCCGCCCTTCTCCCCCCGGGCCGAGACCATCGTGGTGGATCTGAAGCGCCTCCTCAGTGGCGAGACCTCCCTCAACCTTCCCATCCGCCACGGGGATGTCATCCATGTCCCCTTCGCCGGCAATGCCTATGTGCTGGGCGGGGTGCGCCGGCCCGGCAGCGTCACGGTGAAGGACAACCTCACCGTCAGCCAGGCGGTGGCCCTGGCCGGGGGGCTGGATCCGGTTCTGGGCACCTCCCGGGTGAGCGTCACCCGCCGGGATGATAAAGGCAACGCCATCCAGCTGGCCGCGGACCTGAAGCGCATCCTCAACCGCCAGGAGGAGGACATCCCCCTCAAGGACAACGATGTGGTGGTGGTGGGGGAAAGCGCCCTGCGCAAAGGGCTCTTCATCTTCAAGGAGCTCCTGCCCGGGACCTACAGCGGCGCCTACCGGTTCGCCAACTGAAAGCTTCGCAGAGGAAAAAGCCATGTTACAGGATAACCGCTCGCCTGTGGCGATCCCCACCCCCGGGGTCCCGTCCGCCCGGGAGATGGAATATTACCCCGACCTCCTCTCCCAGGAGACCCTCACCTTCCGGGATTACCTGGGCATCCTCCGCTCCCGCAAGTGGTGGCTTTTGGGCACCCTGGCCGGGGTCCTCCTCCTCACCGGGATCTTCTGCCTGGTGGTCACCCCGGTGTACCGGGCCAGCACCGTCATCCAGATCACCCAGGACAATCCCGGCCCCCAGCTGGGGGACAATGATCCGCTGGCCGCCATCCGGGGCGGGGCGGACCTCAGCAAATTCCAGGAAACCCAGAACAGGATCCTGGCCAGCCGGGCCCTGGCCTGGCGCCTCATCGAATCCCTGAACCTGGCCGACCATCCGGACTTTCAGGAGGTCAGCCGACAACCGGATCTCACCCCGGAAAAACGCAAAAACGACCTCATCGACCTGTTCCTGAAGAAGCTGGAGATCAAGCCTGTCAAAGACTCCTTTCTGGTGGAGGTCTCCTTTCTGTCCAGCGACCAGTCCCTGGCCCAGAAAGTGGCCAACGCCCTGCCCCGGGAGTATGTGCAGCTGGCCATTGACAGCCGCAGCCAATCCTTTGTGATCGTCCGGGAGTGGCTGGAGAAGCAGCTGGAGCAGATGGGCCAGCGTCTGCAGGCCTCCACCCGGAAGCTCTTCGACTACAGCCGCAAGGCCGATATCTTTGTCATGGAGGATCTGGGGGGCAAGGACACGGTGCTGTTCCAGAAATACGTGGAGCTGGGGGGGCTGCTCACCAAGGCCCAGTCCGAGCGGCTGGCCAAGGAGGCCATCTACCGGCAGCTCAAGGAGAAGGGGCCCGACGCCTCCCCCATCACCAACCACCCCCTCATCGCCCAGCTGCGGCAGGAGTACGTGGCCCAGAATGCCAAGGTGGCCAGCCTGGCCCGGATTTATCTCCCCGGCCATCCTGAGATGCAGGCCGAAAACGCCAAGCTCCAGGAACTGAGCAGCCGCCTGGCGGCGGAGGTGAAGCGCCTGCAGGAGAGCGCCCGGGCCGACTATGAGGCGGCCTCCCGGGCCGAGAAGCTCCTCAGCGAGGCCTTTGAGACCCACAAGCAGCAGCTGGCCCACCTGCAGGACAGCCTCATCGACTTCCAGATGCTCAAACGGGACACCCAGACCACCGAAAAGCTCTACCAGGCCCTGCTGGCCCGCATGGGGGAGACCACGGTGGCCAGCACCATGGTGGCCAGCAACGTGGCCGTCATTGACCCGGCGGATCTGCCGGTGGAACCCCATTTCCCCAAAACCCTCCTCTTCCTGGCCCTGGCCGGGGTCATCGGTCTGGGGGGTGGTATCGGCGCCGCCTTCCTGGCGGAATACCTGGATGACACCCTGAAGACCTCGGAGGAGGCCGAGCGCATCTGCCAGACGCCCATCCTAGGGGTGGTGCCGCTGGCGCCGGGGGAGAAGGCCCTGCCGGGACCGGGCCTCACGGACCGCCTCCTGGCCCACCTGCCCTTCTTCCGCAGCCCCTTCCCCCCGGGAGAACCGGAGGGTCAGGCGGATCTCGTGGTGGTGGAGCAGCCCCGCTCCCCTGTGAGCGAGGCGGTGCGCCATCTCCGCACCTCCCTGATGCTGTCGGCCTCCGGGCAGCCGCCCCGGACCCTGGTCATCACCAGCCCCAACCCCCGGGAGGGCAAGTCCACCATCTCCCTGAACCTGGCGGCCTCCCTGGCCCTGGGGCAGCGGCGCACCATCCTGCTCGACTGCGACCTTAGGCGGCCCCGCCTGCATCAGGCCTTCAATCTGCCCTCCCAGCCGGGCCTCACCAACTACCTCACGGGCAGTGCCGCCCTGGAGGAGATCATCCTCCCCACCCCGGTGGAGAACCTCTGGTTCGTGCCCGCGGGGCCGGTGCCGCCCAATCCGGCGGAACTGCTCCAATCCCCCCGCTTCCGCACCCTGCTGGCCCAGCTGCAGCAGGAATACCACCACCTCCTTCTGGACACCCCGCCGGTTCTGGGGTTCAGCGACGCCCGGGTGGTGGCTGCGCTGGCGGACGGGGTCCTTCTGGTGGTCAAACATCAAGGCACCTCCCGGGCCTCCGGACGCCTGGCCCGGCAGCTCTTCGCCCGGGCGCAGGCCCCCCTCCTGGGGCTGGTGCTCAACCAGGTGCAGCCAAACGGCCTGGGGCGAAACGGCCACTACCACCAGGGCTACTACAACCTTTACTATGGTGACTCACCGGGGGAGACCCGGGCCTCGGCCGGCCGCTGAGCCGCCGGTCCCCAAAACAGCAGGGGACGGTCCTCCACGGGTGATTTCAACGACCGATCGGGTGGAGCCATGAAAGAGCATTTTGCCCGCAAGACCATTCTCATCACCGGTGCGGCCGGCTCGGTGGGGCAGGAGCTGGTGCGGCAGCTCCTGGCACTGGAGCCGGCGGAGATCCGGGCGGTGGACAATAACGAAACGGAGCTTTTCCTCCTCCGGGAGGCCTACGGCACCGACGGCCGCCTCACGGCCTACCTGGGGGATGTGCGGGACGGCCGCAAGCTGGAGAATCTCTGCCCCGGCGTGGACCTGATCTTCCACGTGGCAGCCTACAAGCACGTCACCCTGTCGGAATACAACCCCTTCGATGTGGTGCAGACCAACATCCTGGGGGTGAAAAACGTCATCCAGGCGGCCCTGGCCCACAAGGTCCCCCGGGTGATCTTCACCAGCTCCGACAAGGCGGTGAACCCCACCAACGTCATGGGCACCTCCAAGCTCATGGGGGAGCGCCTCATGACCGCGGCCAACATCGTCAACCCCAACGGCCGCCAGGTCTTTTCCAGCGTCCGCTTCGGCAACGTCATCGGCTCCCGGGGCTCGGTGGTGCCCATCTTCGCCGAGCAGATCCGCCGGGGCCAGCCGGTGACGGTGACAGACGTCCACATGACCCGCTTCTTCATGACCCTGCAGGAGGCGGCCCGCCTGGTCCTGGAGGCCGCGGTGCTGGCCTGCGGCGGCGAGGTCCTGGTGACCAAGATGCCGGTGATGCGCATCCTGGATCTGGCCCAGGCCATGATCGAGCTTCTGGCCCCGGTCTACGGCTATGACCCCGACGATCTGGGCATCCGGTTCATCGGCGCCCGCTCGGGGGAGAAGCTCTACGAGGAACTCATGAGCCAGGAGGAGACCGGCCGGGCGGTGGAGCTGGAGAGGATGTTCGTCATCCTGCCGGCCATGCGCAACTTCTACCAGAAAATTGAGTACTCCTACCCGGGGGAGGTCTTTCCCCGGGCGGTGCCCCGGGCGTATGTCTCCTCCCGGGAAAAGCCCCTGAGCGTGGAGCAGATCAAGCACTACCTCCGGGAGAACGAGGTGCTGCCGGAAGTGTCCCGGGAGCTCGCCCCCTGGGGTCTCGGGACCCCCCAGGAGGTGCCGCGCCTTCAGGTCCCGCCCGTCCTGCAGGCCACGGGGCGGAGGTGAGCCATGCGGATTTTGGTTTTGGGCGGCGACGGCTATCTGGGGTGGCCCACGGCCATGCATCTGACGGCCGCCGGCCACGAGGTCATGGTGGTGGACAACTATTTCCGGCGACGCATATGCACCTCCCTCAACTGCGAGCCCCTGGTGCCGGTGCCCAACCTGCATCAGCGGGCCGAGCTCTGGCGGGCCCTCTCCGGCCACACCATCCAGGTGGCGGTGGGGGATGTCTGCGATTACCCCTTCCTCTCCCGGGTCTTTCAGGACTTCGGCCCCGAGGGGGTGGTGCACTACGCCGAACAACCCTCGGCCCCCTATTCCATGCGGGACCGGGAGAGCGCCCTGTTCACCCTGACCAACAACCTGGTGTCCACCCTGAACCTCATCCACACGGTGGCGGAATTCCAGCCGGACTGCCACATCGTCAAGCTGGGGACCATGGGGGTGTACGGCACCCCCAACATCGACATCGAGGAGGGCTACCTCGAGGTGGAGTACAAAGGCCGCCGGCACACCTTCCTCTATCCCAAAACCCCCGGGTCCCTCTACCACCTCACCAAATCCCAGGACGGGGACATGCTGTATTTTTACGCCCGCATCTGGAACCTGCGGGTCACGGACCTCAACCAGGGTCCGGTGTACGGGCTGAGCAGCGGCCTGGAGGAGGGGGAGGAGCGCCTGGCCACCATCTTCAATTACGACGACATCTTCGGCACGGTGCTCAACCGCTTCCTGGTGCAGGCCGTGGCGGGCGTCCCCCTCACCGTCTACGGGCGGGGGGGCCAGACCCGGGGCTACCTCCACCTCAAGGACACCCTGGCCTGCGTCACCCTGGCCCTGACCCAGCCCGCGGCCCCGGGCCAGTACCGGGTCTTCAATCAGTTTGTGGAGACCTTCACGGTCCTGGAGCTGGCCCGGCGGGTCCAGGAGGCGGCCCGGGACCTGGGCCTGGAGGTGGCCATCCGGCGCCTGCCCAACCCCCGGCAGGAGGCCGAGGAACACTATTACAATCCCGCCCACACCGGCCTCCTCTCCTTGGGCCTCCAGCCCCACTACCTGACCCGGGAGGTGCTGGTGGAGATGCTGCAGATGGTGCAGCGCCACCGGGAGAGGATCCGGCCGGAGTATATCCTGCCCCGCATCACCTGGCGGCCGGCGGGGCAGCAGGCCGCGGCAGCACCCCAGCCTCTCCGGCTGGTCACTAATCTGTAAGCAAAGGAGCGCCCATGAATACCAACGGTCTGGAGGAAAAGATCCGGCTCAGCCGGGAGGTCCTGGAAGAGGCCCTCACCCGTTTCGGGGACGCCATCGCCCTGGCCTGGACCGGGGGCAAGGACTCCACCACCATCCTGCATCTGCTCAAAGAGATCGGGGGCGGCCGGGTGCCCATCCCGGTGCTGAACATCGACACCAGCGTCAAATTCCCGGAGATCTATGCCTTTAGGGACCGGCTGGCCCGGGAATGGGACCTGAACCTCATCATTGCCCGCAACGAGGAGGCCATCCGCACCATCCGGATTGCCGCCGACCAGGAGGAGTGCTGTACCCTGCTCAAGACCCGGGTGATCGCCCGGGCCATTGAGGAGCACGGCTGGCAGGCCCTCATCACCGGCATGCGCTGGGACGAGCAGCCCGACCGGCGCCAGGAGGCCTATTTCGCCCCGCGTCAGGCGCCGGAGCACGTGCGGGTGCACCCCATCCTGCACTTCACCGAGCTGGACATCTGGGCCTATCAGCGGGCCCATGAGGTGCCCTTCTGCTCCCTGTACCGCCAGGGCTACCGCAGCCTGGGCTGTGCGCCCTGCACCCAGCGGGGCATCACCGGGGGCGCCGAACGGGCGGGGCGCAACCCCAAAAAAGAAGAGATCATGAAGCGCCTCAGGGCCATGGGATATTTTTAGATGGCGCCGTCTCCCCTGTTACGCACCCTGGCGGTGGACTCATTGCTGGTGCTGACGGTCAAGGTCCTCAGTCTGCCGCTGGGGTATTATTCCCTGATCCTGCTGGCCCGGCTGTATGGGGCGGAGGCCATGGGCACCTATACTGTGGGGCTCTACCTCCTCACCACCCTGGCGGTCATCTGCCGCCTGGGGCTGGACACCGGGATTCTGCGGTTTTGTGCCGCCGGCGGTCCCGAGGCCGGCCGTGACCGTCTCCTGGCCTTGCTGCTCCCGACCCTGGCGCTCGTGGGCGGCCTGGGGGCCCTCACCGCAGGCGGGCTCTGGCTGGCCGGCGACTGGCTGGCCGGGCGTTTTCAGGCACCTAAGCTCCTGCCCCTGCTGCCCTGGGTGTGCGTGCTTCTGCCGCTGACCGCGGCGCTGGGGGTCTTGGCCGAAGCCCTGCGGGCACTCCAGGGACCCCGCTGGGTGGTACTGAGTCAGGACGGGGTCTTTCCCCTCCTCTTCCTGCTCTTCATCTGCGCCCTGGCGGGAGCACCGGGGGCCAGGGCGGTGGCCGTCCTGGGGCTGGCCCTCCTCCTCAGCCACCTGGCCTCGGGCTCCCTGATCGTGGCCCGGCTTCTGCAGGGCCTGCGGCAGCGTCCTGCCGGCGCCTGCCCCCCTGAACCCCTGCGGGAGCTCCTGCGGTACAGCACCCCCTTGTTTCTGAGCGCTCTGGTATGGCTGGCCTTCGGCTCCCTGGACAGCCTGCTGCTGGGGTGGTTTCAGCCGCCGGCCCAGGTGGCATACTTTGAGGCCGCCAACAAGACCGCCCTGCTGGTGAGCCTGCCCCTCATCGCCATCAATGCGGTGCTGCCGCCCCTGTTCAGCCGCCTCCACGGGCAGGGGGACCGTCGCCAGTTGGAGGGCCTGGGGCGGGCCGCCTCCCGCTGGACCTACTACCTGGCCCTGCCCCTGACCCTGGGGTGCCTGCTTCTGGCCCCCCGGCTGCTGGGCTGGTTCGGCCCGGGCTTTGAGGCCGGAGCCACGGCCCTGCGGCTTCTGGCCCTGGCCCAGCTGGTGAACGTGGCCTGCGGCTCGGTGGGGTTTCTCCTGGCGATGACCGGCCACCAGGTGGCGCTGACCCGTATCCTGGCCCTGGCGGCCCTGGCAGGCCTGCCCCTCTTGGGGGTGGGGGCCGCCCTGGGCGGCCTCACCGGCTTGGCCGCGGCCAAAGCCGCCTGGCTGGTGGGGGTCAACCTGGGGATGAGTGTGGCGGTGCACCGGCGTCTGGGGCTCACCATCTTCGCCCGGGACGTTCTCCCGGCCCACCTGGGGGGCGCCGTGGCCGCCGGCATCTTCGGCCTGTCCCTGAACCCCCTGGGACCTGTCGCCGCCGCCCTGCTTTTTGGCTGCACCTATCTGGGCCTGACCGCCCGACCGGTGCTGCAGGAAATGATGCTGCTGTTACAACGGCCTGTACAGGAGGGGACCTCATGACCCTGACCGCCCGGATGCCCCATATCGTGCTCATTGTGCTGGACACCACCGGCGCCCGGCACCTGTCCCTCTACGGCTACCCCCGGCCCACCTCCCCCTACCTGGAGCGCCTGGCACAGGACTGCCGGGTCTATACCCGCTGCTACGCCCCGGGGTGCTGGACCGTGCCCTCCCACGCCTCCCTGTTCACCGGCCTCTATCCCAGCCAGCATGGGGCCTGTGAGGGCAGCTTCCTCCTGGAGGACAACCTGCATCATCTCACCACCGTGCTCAAAATGGCCGGCTACCGCACCCTGGGCATCTCCTCCAACGGCCTGGTGAGCCCGGCCACCGGCCTGTGCGGTGCCTTTGATGAATTCACCGACTTCGGCCGCCACGATCTGGACCGGTTTTTCCACAACCTCACCGGCGGGCCCCGGGAGAACGGCGGAGAGCTGGGCGCTCGCCTGAAACAGGCGGTGAACCTCCGGGAGGCGGTGGCCCTCACCTTCACCTACCTGAAGGAGGGCGGCGGAGTGGGGCCGCTTTGCCGCACCGCCCGGCAGCTGACCCGGCGGCTGCTCCGGGACTTCTGGCACCCCAGCCCGGTGGCCAAATCCGCCGGCTACACGGAAAAGACCGTGGCCTGGGTCCGCCGGATGCTCCCCCGTCTCACCCAGGAAGCCGGTCAGCCGTACTTCCTCTTCATCAACCTGATGGAGGCGCACCAGACCTACCGGCCGCCCCTGCGCCGGCGGCGCTTCTCCCGCTGGCGGGACCGGGCCTGGGTGGACCCCCAGCGCTTCTACCGCCGCCCTAAGACCCCCGAAACGGCCCGGATGGTGGAGACCTACCGGAACCTGTACGATGATGAGATTCTGTATCAGGATGAGGTCCTGGGCCGGCTGTGGGAGGCCCTGCGCCAGTCCCCCGCCTTTGAGAATACCGTGGTGATCATCACCTCCGACCACGGCGAGCACCTGGGCGAAAAGGGGCATTACACCCACATCCTCTCCCTGTATAACGAGCTTATCTGGGTGCCCCTCATCATCCGCTATCCTCGGGACGTGGCGCCGCCGGGTACTGATGACCGCCTGGCCTCGCTGACGGACATTTACGCCACGGTGCTGGATCTGGTGGGCAGTCCCCTCCCCCACCCGGCGACCTCCCATTCCCTCCTGGGCGCGCCCTCCCGGGAAAGCGCCCTGGCCCAGCTCCTGTATCCGGAGATGTGGCTGACCCAGTGGCAGTATCGGGCCCGGCAGGCCGCCCTGACCCGGGAGACCTTCTCCCCCTCCCGGTTCGCCCTCTTCCTGGATCAGGGCCTCAAGATCCTGGAGCGCTGGGACGGGGAGCTGGAAATCTACGACCTTCACCAAGACCCGGAGGAACAGAACGACCTCCGCCCGGCACTGGCCCCGGAGGTCCTGGCGGAATTCCGGGCCCTGGTGGCCCTGCACCAGGAGGAGAGCGGTTTCTGGACCCGGCGCCAGGAGATCCTCCAGCACCGGGGTCTGCCGGCGCCGGAGATGCCCCTGGAGGCCCAGCCATGTGCGGTATATTCGGCCGCGTAAACCTCCCGGGGGCCGGGCCGGTATCCTTCGGCCTGTGCCGCCGCCAGACCGACACCCTGCGGCATCGTGGCCCGGACGCCGGCGGCTATCTCCTGGCCTGCTCCGCTTCCGGGGCGGTATGCCTCCGCCGGGATGGGGACGGGCTGCCGGAGCCCCCGGCCGGTCCCTGGGATCTGTTCCTGGGGCACCGGCGCCTGGCGGTGCTGGACCTGTCCGAGGCTGCGGCCCAACCCATGGCGGCCCAGGGGCGCTACTGGATCAGCTTCAACGGCGAAATCTACAATTACCAGGAGCTGCGGCGCCAGCTGGCCGCCGAGGGCGTCACCTTCCGCACCGCCAACTCCGACACGGAGGTGCTGCTGTGGGCCTTTGTGCGCTGGGGGGAGGAGTGCCTCCGCCATCTGCGGGGCATGTTCGCCTTCGCCATCCTGGACCTCAAGGCGCGCCGCCTGTTTCTGGCCCGGGACCGGCTGGGGAAAAAACCCCTGTACTATTATGCCTCTCCGGCGGGATTCCAGTTTGCCTCGGAGCTCAAGGCCCTCCTGGCGGACCCGGAAGTGCCCCGGGAGCTGGATCCGGTGGCCCTGAGCCAATACCTCCTGTATGGCTATATCCCCTCCCCCCGCACCATCTTCCGCGGCCTGGCCAAACTGCCCCCGGCCCACTTGGCCTGGGTGGAGCTGGACCGGCCCGGGGAACTCCGCCTGCGGCGCTACTGGCAGCCGGTCGCGGCCGGGCCCGAGGGGTCCTGGAAGGACTGGCAGGAGGAGTTCGAGGCGGAGCTCACGGCCGCGGTGCGCCTGCGCCTGGTGAGCGATGTGCCTCTGGGCGCCTTCTCCTCGGGAGGGTTGGATTCCACTCTGGTGGTGCGGCAGATGCACCGCCTGGGGGCCGGGCCGCTTAGGACCTTCGCCATCGGCTTTCCGGAGGCCGAGGCCAGCGAACTGCCGTGGGCCCGGCAGGTGGCCACCCGCTATCGCACCGAGCACACCGAAGAGGTGGTCAGCCCCGATGCCCTGGCGCTCCTGCCCGAGGTGGTGCGCCAGTTTGACGAGCCCTTCGCCGACTCCTCGGCCCTGCCCACGCTCATTGTCTCCCGGCTGGCCCGGCGACAGGTGACCGTAGCCCTCTCAGGGGACGGCGGGGATGAAATCCTGGCGGGCTACCGCCGCTACCATCACGCCGCCCGCCTGGAACACCTCTGGGGCCCGGTGCCGGAGGGGCTGCGCCGCCCCCTCTTCGGCCTGCTGGCCCTGGCCTGGCCCGCCCGGATGCGGGGCAAGAGCTTCTGGCAACGGGCCGCGGCCGGCGGGCACCTCTACCGGGCCATCGTCTCCCGGGATCAGGCCCTGGGTCTGGTGCGCCCGGAACTGCGGCCGGCGCCTGGGGATCAGGACCTGCTCCATGCCCATTTCACCGCCGCCTGGGAGGAAGGCCCCCGGGATTTCCTCACCCGCCTGCAGTATGTGGACCTCCTCACCTACCTGCCGGAGGATATCCTGGTCAAGGCCGACCGGGCCTCCATGGCGGCCTCCCTGGAGCTGCGCTGTCCCCTGTTGGACCACCGCCTGGTGGAGCTGGCCCTGGGGCTGCCCCAGGCCCTCAAGTATGACGGCCGCCGCCAAAAGGTGCTCCTCCGGCACCTGCTGGCCGCAGACCTGGGCCCCGGGTTTGTGGAGCGGCCCAAAAACGGCTTCCAGATGCCCCTGCGCCGCTGGCTCAAAGGGGATGTGGCCGCCATCCTCACCGCGCGCCTGCTGCCTAAGGAGGCGCCGCTGTATCGGCTCTGCCAACCCGAGGCGGTGGCGGCCCTCCTCCGGCGCTTTCTGGGGGGGCAGCAGGACCTCAGCGAAGACCTCTGGCGCCTGCTGGTCCTGGATGAATGGTGCCGGCAGAGCCTGGGAGGATGACCGATGCGGAAACTCGCCCGCCTGATGACCCACTTCTACGGCCGGCTGTGCGGCCGGGAACTCAGTGCCAATGTGCTCCATTTTCAATTCCTGCCCTCCCACTATTTCCGGCGGCACCTGCGGGCCGACGGCCACCGGCTTCAGGGCCGGCTTCTGGATGTGGGCTGCGGCAACCAGCCCTACCGGCCGCACCTGCCCCGGGTCCGCCACTATATCGGCCTGGATTACCCGGTGACCCAGGCCCTCCAGGATTTCCAGGCCCGTCCCGAGGTCTATGGCGACGCCCGGCGCCTGCCCTTTGCCGACGGCAGCTTCGATGCGGTCCTGTGCTCCCAGGTCCTGGAGCATGTCAATCAGCCGGACACGGTGCTGCAGGAGATCTCCCGGGTCCTGAGGCCGGGCGGCACCGGCATCCTCTCCGTGCCCTTCATCTATAATGTGCACGTGGGCCCTTATGATTTCTTCCGTTTTTCGCCTTACGGGCTGAAGGAACTGCTGGCCCGGGCGGGGTTGGAAGTGGAGACGCTGCGCTACCAGGGCGGGGTGGGTACTGCAGTGGTGCAACTGGTGCACAACTGGGTCTTCTCCGGGCTGGCCCGCCTCAGCCGCCGCGGCGTCCTGGGGACAGCCCTGGCGGGCCTGCTCCTCCCCCTGCTGGTGCTCTGGTGCGCCCTGAACAACCTGGCAGCCCTGGCGGTGGACCGCCTGGAGATCGACACCCCGCGCTTTTCCCCCAATCTCTGGGTGGTGTTCCGCAAAGCCGCCGGCCCGGCCGCCGCGGCCTCGTAACCCTAGGGGGATAGGATTGTGGGGGCCCAGTAGAGGGGGAGGCCCGGTAGGAAGGGAGGCGCAGGAAATTTTCCGGGGCAGCCTCCGCGCGCTGCCATGCACGCTGTCGGGATGGGCTCGTAGGGGGAGGGCCGGGGGCGCCCTGGCTCAGCGGGCGCTGTCATCAATGACGTGCAGCACGGTGAAGCGCCGGGCCAGCTCCTCCCGGGCGGCGGCCACCTCCTCCGGAGGCAGGTTCTTCACCCGGATGTACACCTCCCGGTAGCCCTCCTCCGAGGTGGCGGTGGAGGTGAGAAGGCTGATGAAGCGGGCCCCCCGGCTGCGGAGCAGATCCACCACCTCCTTGATGAGCCCCGGCTTGTCCTCCAGCCGCAGGGCAAACTGCACCCCGCCCTGCTGGATGCCGGTGATGTGCATGAAGGCCCGGAACACGTCCGATTGGGTGATGATCCCCGTGAGGCGGCCTGCGGCATTCACCACCGGCAACCCGGAGATGGTGTGCTCCAGCATGAGCTGGGCGGCATGCTCCACCGTATCGTCCTCCCGCACGGTGAGGGGATTGCGGCTCATGATGTCCTTGACCTGCAACTCCGCCAAAAGATAGTAGAGTTCATGCACATCCAGGGTGGTGGCCTTGGAGGGGGAGGCCTCCTTGAGGTCCCGGTCCGTCACCACCCCCACCAGCTCGCCCCCGTGCATCACCGGCAGACGCCGGAAGCGGTGCTGCTTCATGAGGTGGATGGCCTTCATCATGGAGGTGTCGTCGGTGATGGTGACCGGGTTTTTCGTCATCCAGTCCTTGACCAGCATCGCAGTCTCCGTGGCTGAGATGGACCCGGGGGGGTCGGGGGGCCGCTAAATCCGGGGCTCCTCGCCCCGCACCAGGCGCTCCAGATTGTCCCGGTGGCGCAGCAGGATGAGGCCGGAGAAGATGCCGGCCAGCAGCAGGTAGGCCTTGGAGTCGGAAAACAGGCCCACCGCCAGGGGCATCAGCCAGGCGGCCATGAGGGAGCCCACCGCGAAGACCCGGCTGCGGTGCACCGCCAAAAGATAGGCCGCCAGGAGATTGACGGTGGCCCAGGGGGTGAGCACCGCCAGCACCCCGAAGGCGGTGGCCACGCCCTTGCCGCCCCGAAACCCCAAAAACAGGGACCAGACATGGCCCAGGACCGCGGCCAGACCCACGGCGGCCACGGCGCTCTCCTGCCAGGGGCCCAGCGGCCTCAAGGAATAGCTGGCCACCAGCACCGGCAAGGCGCCTTTGAGGGCGTCTCCCGCCAGGGTGAGACCTCCGGCCCGGGGGCCCAGCAGGCGGTAGAGATTGGCCGCCCCCACATTGCCGCTGCCCGCCTGCCGGGGATCCGGCCCCCCCAGCACCCGGGCCACCACCAAGCCGGTGGGAAAGGACCCCACAAGGTAGCCCCCCGCCAGCAACAGGAAAAATGTGGCCATGCCTGCCAAGCCCCCTCCGCGTCCCCTGGGTTTCCTCTCCGGTTCCTGGGCCGGATTTTAAAGAAAATCCGCCCAAAAGCCGATAAAAAAATTGCGGCCGGGTGCACTCCGGGGGCCACCCCGGACCTGGCCCACCCCGCACGCGACTCTCCCCCGGGACAGGGCAGGACAGCCATGAAGGTCGAGTCACATCTGACGCTGGTGCGAGGAGAACCCACCGACAGCCGGTCCCAGAAATCCTCCCGCTCCCCATGCCCCGCGGGGGCAGCCTTCCGGGACATGCTGGTGTTGGTCTCCCAGGAAAACCAGCGGGCCCGGGAACTCCAGCCCCACACCCTGGCAGAGGCCCAGCGCCTGCTGACGCACCTGGTCGCCACCCTGAAAGCGGAGACTCCAGAGGTCCTGTCCGAGACCCACCGGCTCCAGCCCCCCTATCTCCTCCGGCTCCTTTAAGCCGGGGAACGGCCCCGGTCCTGCCGGACCCGGGAATGGGGTGAAGGGAAAGAGGGGTAAACCGAAAGTCGGCGCGGCCGACGCCGGCTGAGATCCCCATCGGGCACCTGGTTTCTCACCGGGTGTCCCCCACAGGCGCCCCCGCCGGCGTGCCTCTCCCCGGGGGGAGGCGAGGGGCTCTTTCTGAGGCCACTCCCCCGGAAAACCAGGCCGCCCCCTCTCGGGACGGCCCGATGGCGCAGGCCGAGGCTACCGCGGCACCAGGCACAGGCCACAGAGTTGGCCGGCTCAGAGGTAGTTTTCCGCCAGGGGCTCATAATAGCCCTGGGGATGGCGGCAGGAAGGGCACGGATCCGGCGGGTGGTGCCCCCAGACGATATAGCCGCAGTTGCGGCAGTGCCAGCGGATGGGATCCTTGCGCCGGAAGAGCGTCTCATTTTTCAGGTGCTCAATGAGGGCCCGGTATCGGGCTTCGTGGAACTTCTCCACCTTGGCGATCTCCCGAAAGGAGATGGCCACCTCCCGAAAGCCCTCCTCCTCCGCCACCCGGGCGAAATCCTGATACATGGTGGTCCACTCGTAATTTTCCCCCGCCGCGGCCGCCTCCAGGTTGCTCAAGGTGTCCCCCAGATGAAAGGGATAACCGGCCTCAATAACGGCCTCCCCGCTGCCACCCCGGGTCAGATGCTGAAAGAAGACCTTGGCGTGCTCCTTTTCATTGTCCGCGGTCTCCTCGAAGATGGCGGCGATGAACTCCAGCCCCGCTTTCCGGGCCACACTGGCATAGTAGGTGTAACGGTTGCGCGCCTGGGATTCCCCGGCAAAGGCGGCCAGCAGATTCTTTTCCGTTTGGGTGCCCTTCAGATTCATCCTGCGTCCTTTCTCCCTGCCTTTCTGAACTTGGTCACCGACGGCGCAAAGTGTAAGCCCCCCTCCCCTCCCCTGCGTCCCGGAGCTCAAAACTCCCGGGCCAGTTCCCGGGCCCTGGCCATGGCCTGGCGCCGCTTCTCCTGGGCCATCTCGGGGCCCTGCTCCAGGGTGGGTTCAATGAGCAGCCAGCGCAGGTCGGTGAACCCGATGAACTGCAAAATAAGCTTGAGGTAGGCGGTTTGCAAGTCATAGGCGGCGGCCAGGGTGCCCTCGGGATAGGCGCCCCCCCGGGCGCACACCAGCATGATGGGCTTGCCGGTAACCAGGCCCCGGTAGCCGGTGTCCGGGGCGTAGCTGAAGGTATACGTGGGCTGCACGATGATATCCAGATACTGCTTCAGCCGATAGGGGATGCTGAAGTTCCACATGGGGGTGGCCAGCACATATTTGTCCGCCGCCTTGAACTGGCCGATGAGCTCCTCCACCCGCCGCCAGGCCCCGGCCTCCTCGGGGGAGTGCGGCCGGCCGTGGAGGATGTTGTACTTGGCGTTCACCAGCAGGCCGTCAAAGGCCGGCAGCTCGGCCTGGAAGAGATCCAGGACCTCGACGGGGTCCCCGGGATGCAGCTCCTGATAGGCCGCCACAAAGGAATCGGCCACCGCCACGGAATGGGAGCGTCCCACCCGGGGCGACGCCTTGAGATAGAGAATCTGGGCCATCGTATTCCTCCTCGGTGTGGGGCCTGGGCACAGGCCGTCAGGGTGAGGGAGACAGGCGGCGGGGCTCAGGCAAACCTGAGCCACTCCGGTTTCAGGATCAAAGCCAAGCCGATGGCCAGGAGCACCACCCCGCCCAGGAGATGGGAGAAGCGCTGGTAGCGGTGCGTCAGCCCCAGGTATTCCAGGGTGAGCATGGAGACCACGAACACCACCAGATCATCCAGCATGAAGACCAGGATATACAGGCTGAGAAGGCCGTAATACGCCCATCCCGGCAAAGGGGTGAGGGCCAGGATCTGGGTGTACACCACCGGCAGCCCGATGGAACAGAAGAGCTCCACCAGGTTCACCGCCACCCCCAGAAGAAAGACACCCCCCGCGGCCAGCCAGAAGCTTTGGCGGTCCACCGCCCGTTGGAGCCGCTCCAGAAAGGTGCGCCGCCGCTCGCTCCCCAGATAGGGGCAGGTGCCGGAGTGATCCCGCCACCAGGACCGCAGGTTGACCGCCCCGGCCGCCAAGGCCACCAGACCGATGCCCCAGCGGATCCAGACGATGAGCCCCAGGAACAGAAAGATATTGAGCCAGGCGGCCATAAAGAGGAAATAGACCAGACCGGAGCCGAGGATGAAGACGCTTCCCAAAACCCAGCGGCGCTTCCGGTTTTCCATCCCCAGAAGCAGGCCGATGAGAAAGACCAGGGCCCACATGGCACAGGGGTTGAAGCCGTCCAGGGCCCCCAAAAGCAGAGTGAGGGTGAGGAGGGGGAGCTTCCCCAGGTCAATCTCCCCCAGCCCCGGGAGCACCAGCCGGTGGCTCCCCCCCACCCGGGGCGCCGCCGGGGCCGGCGCCTGCCTCAGGGGCGCCACCACATCGGGCCAGCCTTCCCGGACGGCCGCAGCGACCGCCTGCCGCAACAGGGTGCCGGTATTGGCCTCGCCCTGCCAGCCCACCACAAAGGTGCGTCCCACCACGGTGAAGGGCACTGCGGCGAGCTCCGCCCCCAGGGTCTGGGCCACCCGGCGCAGCAGCTCCCGGTTCTCCGCAGATGTGGTCAGTTCCAGCTCCACCACCTCCAGCCCGGGAAACTCCCGGCTCAGGCGGTGGAGAAACCGCTTTTCCTCCAGGCAATGAGGACAGCCATGTGCCCAGAAAAAATATAGGGTGACCTTGTCCTGGGCCACGCCAGCCCATACCGGCGTGGCCCCGCACAGGAGCACCAGTGCCAGCAGCAGCGAAAAACAGTGAGGGCGGAAACGCAGGTTCCTGAACATGAGGTCTCCCGGCCTCTCCGGCAGGAAGTCGCCGCCACCGGCGCCCTGCCTGACGTCGCAGCAGCTCTCCGGGAGGGAAAATCCGCCTTCTCAGCCGGGAAAGAGCTCCACTTCGACGAGCTCCCCCTGAAAGATCCCTTCCTGCCCCAGAGGGATGGTCACCAGGCCATCGCTTTTCACGAGAGGCGACAGGAGGGCCGAGGCTCCCAGGAGGGGATCAGCCCACAGGGTATCACCTTCGGGCCGGAGGCGCACCCGGACGAAATCCTCCCGCCCGGTGGCCCCGGCCAGGTTGCGGGAGAGACGGGCCAGCACCCGGCCGCCCTTGGAGGGGCTTTCCCGCACTCCCCCCAGGCGGGCCACCAGGGGACGGCCCAGCACCTGCATGACGATGGCGGCGGAAGCCGGGTGTCCGGGCAGGCCCAGCAAGGGCTTTCCCTCCACCACCGCCAGGATGGTGGGCTTCCCCGGCCGGATGGCCACCCCGTGCACCAGCACTTCCGCCTCCGGCAGGGCGGCGATGGCTCCCAGGCTCAGGTCCCGGGCCCCCACGGAGGACCCGCCGGAGAGAATCACCAGATCGGCTCCGGGGAGAGCCGCCCCCAGGGCGGTGCGCAGGGCGGCGGCGTCATCCGGAACGATGCCGGAATAGGTGGCCACCCCCCCGGCCTCCTCCACTTGGGCCAGGGTGAGATAGGCATTGGCGTCCCGCACCTGACCCGGCCGCGGGTGGGCCTCCAGGGGCACGATCTCATTGCCGCTGGAGAGCACCGCCACCCGGGGCCGGCGATGCACCGGCACCTCCGTCACTCCCAGGGCGGCCAGCAGCCCCAGGTCCTGAGGCCGCAGCCGCCGGCCCGCTGCCAAGAGCACCTCCCCGGCCCGCACATCCTCCCCGGGCTGCACCACATTCTCTCCGGGGGCTACCGGCCGCCGCACCTCCACGGTGCCGTCGGGCAGCTCGGCGGCGTATTCCACCATGAGCACCGCATCCGCCCCTGCCGGAAGCATGCCGCCGGTGGGCAGCCGGGCCGCCTGCCCGGGGCCCACCTCCAGGGTGGGGGCCTCCCCCATGGCCACCTCCCCCACCAGCTCCAGGTATTGGGGGAGACCCGGGGAGGCCCCGAAGGTGTCCTGCGCCCGCACCGCATAGCCGTCCATGCCGGCCCGGGGAAAGGCGGGCAGGGACTCCGGCGCGGCCAGGTCCCGGGCCAGGACCCGCCCCCAGGCCTCGGCCAGGGGGACGGTTTCCGCGGCCGTGGGCGCAAACCGGACATAAAGGGCCAGGACCTCGTCCCGGGTCTTCAGGCGGAAGAATTCCAAGGGCGCCATGGAGATAAGGGTGAAACGGGCATTTTGTTTACTGCCGTGCGCACAGGGTTGGTAAGGGAAGGTCGTTTTCCCTGCCCCCTCACACCCCCCACTCCCCTGATGGGGGCGCGAGGACCGGAGCTCACCCTTCCCGGGGCCCTTCTCCCCTAACAGGGCAACCGTCGTGGAACCGGGCAGCGCCTTGGCGCGCCTCCCTCTCCCCCCCTACCAGGGGCACGGTATCATGGACGGGAAGGTGCCTGCCTCTCCCTGCCCCCGTCCGAACCGCCGGGGCAGAGCCGGCCCGCCGTGCGCCCCTCAGATCCGGGACAGAATCCGGGCATCCACCCCGAAGACGCCCTTGTCATAGACCAAAAGCGGGTTGATCTCCACCTGATCCAGCTCCGGGTGGCGCTGGGCAAAGTTCGCCAGGGCCTTCAGGGCCTGCTTCAGGGCGGCCACATCCCGCCGGGGCTGACCCCGGTAGCCGGTGAGCAGGGGATAGCCCTTGATGCCCCGCAGGAGGCGGTCCAGGTCCTCATCGTCTGCGGGGAGAAGACAGAAGGCCACGTCCCCATAGATTTCGGTGTAGATGCCCCCCAGGCCGAACATCAGCACCGGCCCGAACTGGGGGTCGGTAACGGTGCCGATGATGACCTCCAGGCCGCCCGGCGGCGCCATGCGGGACACGGTGACCCCCTCCACCCGGGCCTCCCGCTCCTTGAGGCGCACGGAGGCCATGATCTCCTGGTAGGCGTCCTTCACCTCCTCGGGGGACGTGAGGTAGAGTCTCACCCCGCCCACGTCGGTCTTGTGGGGCAGATCCGGGGAGGCCACCTTCAGGGCCACGGGGTAGCCGAACTGCTCCGCCAGACGCACCGCCTCCTCGGGATTCGTGGCCAGGGGTGCGGCCGCCACCGGAATGCCCGCCTGGCTCACCATCTCCGCCGCCTCCTGGGCCGGCAGCAGGCGCAATCCCGGGGCCGGGCGGGGGAGGGAGAGGGCAGCCGGGGCCGCGGGCGCGGGCAGGTGCCGGAAAAACTGGGCCAGGGCCTTGATGCCCCGCTCCGGGGTGGGAAAGACGGGGATGCCCTTGGCATAGAGCTTGTGCCGCTCCTCCCGCTCCACCTCGGCGCCGCCCAGGAAGATGACCAGCTCCGCCGCCCCGGGGGTCACCACCTCGCTGGCCCCGGGAATGGGGTCGCCGAAGATCACCACCTGGTACTCATACTCCGAGCGGGTGGCCTCCATGACTTTTTTATAGAGGGAGGGATCGCCGATGACATCCCCGGTGAGGTCCACGGGATTGCCCGCGGCGCAGTGGGGCGGCAGCATCTCCCGAAGCACCGCCTTGAGGGCCGGGCTGGGCTCCGGGGTCTCCAGACCATGGCGCTCGGCTTCGTCAATGGCCAGAATGGCCGCGCCCCCGGAGCTGGTGGTGATCATCAGGCTGCGGCCCCGGGGCCGGGGCAGGTAGGCCAGGGCCTTGGCGAAGTCAAAGAGGTCCTCCAGGGTGTCGGCCCGATATACCTGGTATTTGGCAAACAGGGCGTCATAGACCGCGTCCACCCCGGCCAGCGACTTGGTGTGGGAACTGGCCGCCTCGCCGCCCCTTTGGGTGCGCCCCGCCTTGAGAATGACCAGGGGCTTGGTGCACTCCCGCAAGGCATCCAGAAAATAGGTGGGGCGTTTGACCCCCTCCAGATAAAGGGCGATGACCTGGGTGGCCGGATCCTGGGTGAAATAGGCGATGACCTCGGCTTCGTCCACGTCCACCCGGTTGCCCAGGCTGACGAAGGCGCTCACCCCCAGGCCCTCGGCCGCGGCCAGGTCCAGGAAGGCGGCCCCCACGGTGCCGGACTGGGAGGCAAAGGCGATGCGCCCCCGGGTGGTGATGAGGGGCCAGGAGGCGCACAGGCTCTGATGCGGCAGGTTGATCCCCTGGCAGTTGGGCCCGATGACCCGCAGGCCGGTCCGGCGGATCACCGCCGCCATCTCGTCCTGGAGGCGCTCGCCCTCGGGCCCGGCTTCGGCAAAACCCCCGGTGATGACCACCGCCGCCTTGACCCCCCGGGCGGCGCACTGCTCCAGGGTGGCGCTCACCAGACGGGCGGGGATGACCACCACCGCCAGGTCCGGGGCCTCCGGGGTCTCGGTGATGGCCTTGTAGGCCTTGAGCCCCAGGATCTCCTCAGCCTTGGGGTTGATGGGATAGATGGGACCGGCAAAACCGCCGTTTTTCAGGTTGGCCAGGATGTCGTAGCCCAGCTTGCCGGGCACGGTGGAGGCGCCGATGACCGCCACGGCGCGGGGCCGGAAGATGGGGGTGAGACTCTCCAGGTTCTCCATGGTCTCCTCCCTGGGGTGGTGGCTGCGCGGGTGCCCTGATGATACCACAACCCGCGGGGCTGACCAAGGGGAGCCGGGAGGTCCATGACCATACCGTGGCGCCTGGGTTCAGGGCGCGACCCCGGCCCCCTCATCCAGGGGAGATGCGTAGGCCCTGAGCCCATCTTTCCTGGGGAAGCGTCTTGATGTTCCGGAGGACAAACCTAAAAGACCCGGGGAGGACATGATTCGGAGAAGATTTTGGCCCCCGTGGCCGTCATTCCTCCACGAACCGGGGCGCCAGACGGTAGCGGGCCGCGGCCGCCCGGCCCTGGTTGTGGCTGAGAAGCCCCGCCTGGATCAGTTTGGTGACGTATTCCCAGGCGGTCTTGCGATCGATGTGGAAGAATTCCTCAAAGTCCCGCAGGCGGAACCAGTGGCCGTGGGTGCGCTTGAGAAAGGCCTCCAGGCGGGCCCGGTCCAGTTTGCGGTGGCGCCGCTTGGGGAGCAGCGGCTCCACCCCCTGCAAGGCCTCCGAGAGCAGCTCCTCCTTGAGAGGCGGGCCGGCGGGAGCCTCGCCGCCTAAGAAAAAGTCACCCCCTTCCCAGGGCAGCCGGTGATAGTAGAGCTCGAACCAGTCATCCAGGCGCCGGGCCATGGACCGGAAGGAATGCAGGGGCATGTGGCCCGCCAGACGGTTCACCAGGGCCCGCCGCAGCCCGCTTTTCACCAGATGGCGCCGGAGTTGGGGATCCCGGGGCAGAGGCCCTGCCTCCAGGATGACCTCCAGGATGAGGCCGGCCACCAGGGTGCGGTTCACGAGTTCATCGTTGTCCTGCGGCATCCCAGCCTCCGGCCCCGGCCGCCGGGCCGGTACTCCCCCGGCGTTCCCGGCGGGCCCTCCTTCCATGCCCCAGGAGACGTGGCCGCTGACCACGGGATTGCTCCTTTCCGTCAGGGCCCATCAGGCATTTCCTGATGAATGCCTCAGGAAATACCTGAGACAGGCCCGGATTGCCAGCACCACCGGCACGGCCGACACGCTTTCTGCCCTCGTCCGGGGAAACTGCGCCTCCCTGCCGCAGCGCAGCGGAAGCCGGGCTGCCCACCACCTGACCGGTGCCGGGGGCTTGCCTGCACAAACTGCAAGCCCCGGACCAGAGGGCTCCGCATCTAACTGGCTGTTCTTACTGGCTTATTTGGAAAAACCCCGGCGCCGGGCCCGGGGGTGTCCCATGACCTGTCCGGGACAGGCGCAAAACGGGGGAAGCCTGTAAAATGGCAAGAGGGGGCACGGCCCCTGCCCCCTCCAGTTTGCGGCTTCCGGTCTCCAGGGACGGGGGGAGCTACCGCTCCCCCGGCCGCTCCCTGGGGAAAATCCCCCGATCAGGCGCTCAAAGCGGCGATGATGGCCCGGCAGAAGGCGGGCAGATCCTCGGGTTTGCGGGAGGTGATGAGATTGCCGTCCACCACCACCTCCGCGTCCACAAAGGTGGCCCCGGCATGCACCAGGTCGTCTTTGATGGCGAAAAAGGCGGTGACCTTCCGGCCCTGGAGGACCTCAGCGGAGGCCAGCATCCAGCCGCCGTGGCAGATGGCGGCCACCACCTTGCCCGCCAGGGCCGCCTCCCGCACCAGGCGCACCATGGCCGGATAGCGCCGCATGATATCCGGGGCATAGCCCCCGGGGATGATGACCGCGTCGAACTCCGCCGCCGAGACCTCCTCGGCCTTCCGGTCCACCTCCACCGGATAGCCCAGCTTGCTGCTGTGGGTGCGTGCGCTCCCCGAGCCCACCACCACCACTTTCGCCCCCTCCTCCCGGAAGCGGAGCAGGGGATACCAAACCTCCAGCTCCTGATAGAGGTTTTCCGCCAGGATGGCGATGCGTTTGCCGGTCAGTTTCATGGGTCCTCCTCCTTTCTGTGATTCAGGGAGGGCTCCCTCCTCCGGGCGCCCGGGCGGGCCGCCCCCCGGGTCATCCCTCCTCCGCCCACTCCCGGCCGCCCTTGGGAAATGCCCTTTCACAGGCCGGCAGGGCTGGCGGCCCCGGCCCGGATCCGGTCAAAGAACTCCCAGGCCTTGAGAGGCCGGTCCAGATGGTGGCGCAAAAAGCTTCTCAATGCGGCCAGGCACTGTTCCGCCTGCCGGGGCGGAAAGACGAGGCGGTTCAGGCGGTCCGCCGGCAGGCTCTGGGCGGCGGCGAGGAGCTTGCGGGCCCCGGCGTCCAGGCTCATCAGGGGTCCCGGGGCCTGGGTGCGGCAGGCGGGGCAATAGATCCCGCCCTCCCGGAGGCTCAGCCAGGCCGGCCCGGCGGGTCTCTCCCCGCACGTGCGGCAGGCCTCCAGCTGCCAGGCATAGCCCCCCAGTTTCAGGAGGTGGGCGGCGGTGGCCAGGAGCAGGGAGTCCGGCGCCGCGCCCTCCTCCAGCCGGGAGAGGGCCAGCTCCAGGAGGGCAAAGATGGCCCCGGCGCCCTCCAGGGGGGAGGCCAGCTCCCCGGCCAGCTCCGCCAGCACCGCCGCCGCCGCCAGCCGGGGGAGATCCCGCCGGAGGCCGGCAAAGGCCCGCACCAGCTCGCCCTTTTCCAGAAACTCCAGCTCCCCCCGGGGCCGGGCGGAGAGCCAGAGCTCCACCCGGTTCAGGGGCTCCAACACATTGGGGAAGCGCCGCCGGCTCTTTCTGGCGTGTTTGGCCACCCCGGTGAGGCGCCCCCGGACCGGCGTCAGGAAGGTGACCAGACAGTCCGCCTCCCCCACGGTCTTGACCGAGAGAATCAATGCCGGCGTCTGGATGGCAGCCATAGTCTCGCAGGGGAAGATCAGCCGGCCGCAATTGGCCTGCCTCACGCCAGCCGGTATTTCTCCCGCAGGCGCCGGGACATCTCCCGCAGCCAGCCGAAGGCCTCGGTGACCGTGCGGGTCCGGTCCGGGTTCACCAGGCAGCAGCGGGCCGGGGAGAGGAGGCTCTGCTCCAGGAGCTGCTCCCGGGCGACCCCGGCGGCCACCAGCACCTCCCACAGCCCCTCCAGATAGAGGATGAGCTCCTCCAGGGTGGTCTCTGCAAAGGCGTCGTACCAGGTGGGGATGATGCCCCAGACCAGCACCCCGCCCCGCTCCAGGAACTTCTTCAGAGACCGGGCGTAGGCCTTGAGGATCTCGCCGTTGGTGAAGGCGTCCATGGAGAGCAGGTCCAGGTCCCGGTTGAGGAGGAACTCCCACTCCGGGTTGCCGCACAAATGAATGCCCCGGGGCCGGTCGATCTGGGAGAAGAAGCGGTCCAGGTCCTCCTTCCCCTGGATATCGGTATAGCCGGACACCGAGCTGAAGATGAACTGCAGCCCTGGCTCATCCACATACATGAAGGCCCGGGGGTGCTTGGCCTTGAGGCGGGTGAGCTGGGCCTGCACCCGCCGGGCCATGAAGTCCATCATCACCGAGCGCACGTCGTCGTTGAAGATGATGGGCCGGTCCCGCTCATCCAGGACCTTGAGCCCGAAGCTGACGGGGCCCTCCATCTGCCCCCGGATGGCCACATAGCCGCTCAGATCCAGGGCCAGGAAGCGCTCATAGACGACGGAATACTCCCCGGTGACATCGAAATAGCTTAAATCTTCCCAATGCTCCCACAGGGTGTCCAGCTCGGCGTAGAACTTGCCGGTATCGAAGCGCAGGGTGTTCTGTTCCGGCAACAGGATGATGCCGGGGAAGTGCTCCGCCGCCTGGACATACATGTCCTCATAGTAGCTGTAATGAGGGAGCTGGGGCCAGAAGGGGATGTCCAGGGACAGGGCCAGCTGGAGGGCCGGCTCCACCTCATCGTGGGGCAGGATCCCCATGGCGGTGGTGCGCAGGCCCCCCGGGATCAACGGCTGGGTCATAGGCACTCTGACGGGTCGGGATGGTGAGGCCGCGCCGCCGCGCCCCGGGGTTCCGGTGCCGCGGGCGGCCCCGGTTTCGGCCTTATTGCAGATAGGGGTTGTAATAAGGCATGGTGCCCCAGTCCCGGAGGGCCGGATCCCGGCTGAAGCCCCAGGGATCCTCCCATTTGGGGAAGTCCGGGACCTCCCGGTAGGGGGTGGGGGCCGGGGTGGCGCAGCCCGACAGCCACAGCGCCAGACCCAGAGACAGCATGACAAACAGCAGAGATTTCATGTTCCGCCCCGATTATGCGAAAATCTTGTGCTCTCCGCCCTGAGGGACGGTGCTTATCTTAAAAATAAGCAGGCCAAAACGCCTGTCAAATCGCATCGGGCTGCGCCCCTGCCCGGAGAGGGAGTCCGGGGCCCCTGCCACAACGCCACCCCGTAAGCCCAAACCCCCATCAGGGGCCCATGTCCCGGGGTGCTGGCCCCTGAGACCCCGCTTTTACCCTTTGCTTCCCAGGTGTTTGACTTCCGCATGCCATTTCCACAGCTGGTAGATGGCGGGATAGACGAGGAGCTCCAGCAAAAAGGAGGTGGTGACCCCGCCCACCATGGGCGCGGCGATGCGCTTGGCCACCTCGGCCCCGGTGCCGGTGGCCCACATCACCGGCAGCAGGCCAAAGATGTTGGCCAGGACCGTCATCAGCTTGGGCCTGAGACGCATGAGCGCCCCCTCCCGGACGGCATCGATGAGGTCCTGCCGGGTCCTCAGCCGCCCCTCCTCCTTCCGCTTCTGGTAGACCAGGTCCTGATACAGGAGCATCACCACCCCGGTTTCGGCGTCCAGCCCCAGAAGGGCGATCATGCCCACCACCACCCCCAGGCTCAGGTTGTAGTCCAGGAGATAGAGGAGCCAGATGCCGCCCACGATGGAGAAGGGGAGAGACAGGAGGATGATGACCACCTTGGTGAAGGAGAAAGTGGCCAGATACATGAGCACCACGATGAGGGCCAGGGTGATGGGCACGATCACCAGAAGCCGCTCCCGGGCCCGCTCCAGATACTCGAACTGGCCGCTCCACACCAGGCTGTAGCCCGCCGGCAGCCTGAGCTTCTCGGCGATGGCCCGCCGGGCCTGGGCCAGGTAACCCCCCAGGTCAATGTCCCGGATGTCCACGTAGAGCCAGACGCTGGGCCGGCCGCCTTCGCTCTTGATCATGTCCGGCCCCTGCCGGATGGTGAGCTCCGCCACCTGGCCCATGGGGATCTGGGCGCCGGTGGGGGTGGGGATGAGGAGGCGCTTAAGGGCCGGCAGGTTTTCCCGATAATCCTGGAAATACCGCAGGTTGACGGGATAGCGCTCCAGACCCTCCACTGTCTGGGTGAGGGTCATCCCCCCCAGCCCGGTGGCGATGACGTCCTGGATATCCCCCACATTGAGGCCGTAGCGGGCCGCCTCCTCCCGGTTGATCTTAAAATCCAGATAATAGCCGCCCAGGGGGCGTTCGGCAAAGACGCTGGCGGTGCCCGGCACCTCCCGGAGGATGGCCTCGGCCTCGGTGCCCAGGCGGGTGAGGACATGAAGATCCGGCCCCAGGAGCTTCAGGCCCACCGGGGTCTTCATGCCGGTGGAGAGCATGTCGATGCGGATCTTGATGGGGTAGCCCCAGGAGTTGGCCAGGCCCGGAAACCTCACCGCCTGGTCCAGCTCCCGGATGAGCCGCTCGGTGTCGTAGCCCGGCCGCCACTGCTCCCGGGGTTTGAGCTTGATGGTGGTCTCAATCATGCTCAAAGGGGCGGGGTCAGTGGCGGTGTCGGCCCGCCCCACCTTACCGAAGACGTACTCCACCTCCGGGAAGGTTTTGATGATGCGGTCGGTCTGCTGGAGCACCTCCCGGGCCTTGGTGATGGAGAGCCCCGGCATGGTGGTGGGCATATAAAGGAGGTCGCCTTCGTCCAGAGGCGGCATGAACTCGCTCCCCAGCCGGGTGAGGGGGTAGATGCTGACGGCCAGGACCACCAGGGCGGTGACAATGGCGGCCGCAGGATAGCGCAGGCTGAGCTCCAAAAACGGCCGGTAGAGGAACTGGGCCGCCCGGGACAGGGGATTGCGCTCCTCCCGGGGGATGCGCCCCCGGATGAAGACCACCATCAGGATGGGGATGAGGGTGATGGCCAAAAGGGAGGCCCCGGCCATGGCAAAGGTCTTGGTGTAGGCCAAGGGCTTGAAGAGGCGGCCGCTCTCCCCCTGGAGGGCAAAGATGGGGAGGAAGGAGACGGTGAGCACCAGCAGGGAGAAAAACAGGGAGGGCCCCACCTCCTTGGCGGCCTCCAGCACGATGGGGGTGCGGTCCTCCCCGGGGGGGAGATCCTCCAGCTTTTTGTGGGCGTTCTCCACCATGACCATGGAGGCGTCCACCATGTCGCCGATGGCGATGGCAATGCCGGCCAGGGAGAGGATGTTGGCGGTGATGTTGAACTGGTACTGGAGGATGAAGGAGATGAGCACCCCCAAAGGCAGGGAGATGATGGCCACAATGGCGCTGCGCAGGTGCAGGAGGAAGAGCACCGTGATCAGAGACACGATAGCCACCTGCTCATAAATGGCCCACTTCAGGGTGTCAATGGCCCGCTCGATGAGGCCGGAGCGGTCGTAGGCGGTGACAATCCGCACCCCCGGCGGCAGCCCGGCCTTCAGCTCCTCCAGCTTGGACTTCACCTCCTGGATGACGGCCCGGGCGTTCTCGCCGTGGCGCATGACCACGATGCCCCCCACCACCTCGCCCATGCCGTTGGCCTCCGCCAGTCCCCGGCGGAGCTCCGGCCCCAGACGCACCAGCCCCACATCCTTCACCCTGACGGGAGTGCCCCGGGGGTCGGCGGCCACCACGATGTTTTCCACGTCCGCCACTGAGCGGATGTAGCCCAGCCCCCGGACCATGTACTCAATTTCGGCCATTTCCACCACCCGGCCGCCGGTATCCTGGTTGGCCCGCTGGATGGCCTCCCGCAGCCGGGACAGGGGCAGGTTGTAGGCCGCCAGCCGGTTGGGGTCCACCACCACCTGGTACTGCTTGACGAAGCCCCCCACGGAGGCCACTTCCGCCACCCCGGGCACGGCCTGCAGCTGGTAGCGCAGATACCAGTCCTGGATGCTGCGCAGCTGTGCCAGGTCGTGGCGCCCGGTGGGATCCTCCAGGACATACTGGAAGACCCAGCCCACCCCGGTGGCGTCCGGTCCCAGCTGGGGGTTGACCCCCGCGGGGAGCCGGCCCCGGACGACATTCAGGTACTCCAGCACCCGGGAGCGGGCCCAGTAGATGTCGGTGCCGTCCTCAAAGAGGATATAGACCAGGGAGTAGCCGAAGGAGGAATAGCCCCGCACCACCTTGGCCTGGGGGACGGCCAGCATGGCGGTGCTCAAAGGATAGGTGACCTGGTCCTCCACCACCTGGGGGGCCTGCTCCGGCCACTCCGTGCGGATGATCACCTGGACATCGGAGAGATCCGGGATGGCGTCCACCGGCAGGTTGTAGGTGCAATAGAGGCCCCAGGCGGTGATGGCCAGCCAGACGAGCAGGACGAGGCCGCGATTTTTGACGCAGAGATCGATCAAACGGGCGACCATAAGAGCGCTTTCCGGAGTGAGCCGGGCTCGGAGGGGGAGAGAGACCCCGGGCCGCTCCCGGCTTCAGGCTGCCTCTCTCAGTGCTTGTGCCCCGGGGGCATGGCCGGGGCCGCAGGGGCGGCCTTCTCCCCTTCCTTCTGGCCGCTGGCCTTGAGCATCTGGGCGATGGCCTCCCGGAAGCGGGACTCGGAATCCAGGAGAAACTGGGCCGAGGTCACCACCTCCTCCCCCGGCCGGAGGCCCTCCCGCACTTCCACCAGGCCCTCATCGCCCCGCAGCCCCAGCTTCACCGGCCGGGGTTCGAAACGACCTTGTCCCAAAGCCACAAAGACATGCTGGCGCTCCCCCGTGTCCAGGATCGCCTCACTGGGCACCACCACCGTCGCGGCAGCGGCGGGCGCCACCAGGTCCACCTGAGCAAACATGTCCGGTTTGAGCCTCATTTTCGGATTGGGCACCACCAGCCGCACCCGGGCAGTGCGGGTGTCGCCCTGGAGAAAGGGATAGAGGTAGTCCACCTCACCGTGAAAGGTCTCCCCCGGCAGATAGCTCAGCGTGATGTGGGCGTGCTGGCCCACCTTCACCCAGGGGAGCTCGTATTCATAGACCTCCGCCTCCACCCAGACGGTGCTGAGATCGGCCACCTCCAGCAGGGGCATGCCGGGCTGCACCATCTGCCCCTGGGTCACCATCCGCTTCACCACCACCCCCGTGACCGGGGCCTTCAGGAGGAGCTCCCGCTTCACGCGGCCCGTGCGGAGGAGCTCCTCTATTTCGCCGGCGGGAATGTCCCAATTGCCCAGGCGCTCCCGGGCCGCCTCATAGAGGCGGCGGGCGCTGTCTTTCAGCTCCGAAAAGTCGCTCTGGTCCAGAGTCCTTAGATTATCCCGGGCCAGGAGCAGTTCCCGCTGGGCGCTCACCAGCTCGGGGCTGTACAGGCTCACCAGGGGCTGGCCCCGGCGCACCGCATCGCCCGCGGCATTCACATACAGGCGCTCCACCCAGCCGCTGATCTTGGTGGTCACCTGATACAGGCGGCGCTCATTGAAGGTGACCCGCCCCACGGCCCGAATGCGCCGGGTCAGGGGCTTCAGCTCGGCTTGGGCGGTGCGTACCCCCATGGACTGGATCACCCCGGGGTCCACCGTGATGACCCCTTCCCGAGCGCTTCCGGCCTCCTCTTCATAGACCGGCACCAGGTCCATGCCGCAGGGAGCCTTGCCGGGTTTGTCGCTGACATAGCCCGGGTCCATGGGGGAGATCCAGTATTTGACCTTGCGTTCCTTGGCGGCCGGGCCCGGGGCGCCCGACCCCCCCAGTTCTCCATAAAACGGCACCAGCTCATGCCCCATGGGATCCTTGCCGGGCTTGTCGGAGATGTATTTCGGATCCATGGGGCTCATCCAGTACTTAACTGTCCGGGGGGTCGTGGCCGCGCCCGGCTGAAGCGGGTACACCGGCACCAGCTCCCGGCCCTGGTCATCTTTCCCCGGCTCAAAGCGGATATAGCCGGGATCGGCGGGGGAGACGTAGCACAGCGGCCGGGCCGCCGCCGACGGGCCCGGGGCAGGCGCCTGGGGGGCCATCAGGTGATAGCCCTTCAGATACAGAACCCCGGCCGCCGCCAGGCTCAGGGCGGCGCCGAGCACCAGGCCGAGGAGCAGTGCCCGGGTCCCTCTCATGGCCGTCCTCCGCTCCGGCGGGGCAGCTCCTGCCCGGCCAGGAACTCCAGCTCCGCCCACGTCTCTTCAAAATCCTTGAGATATTCCTGCAGCATCAGCTCGGCATTGTAGGCGGCAATCTGGCTCTGGTAGAGCTGGGCAAAGCTGACCATGCCGGTCTGGTAGGCCGGCAGGGCGGCCTCCGCGGCCTGCCGGGCCTGGGGGAGCAGGCCCTTTTCATACAACTGAATCTGCCGGGAGAGGCGCTCCAGTTTGGCCACCCGATCCTGGACGGCGGCGCTGAGGGTGGTCCAGGCGGCCTGGTGGGCTTCCCGGGCGGCGCGGTGCCGGGCCTCCTCCTCCCGGATGCGGGGCTTGATCTTGTCCCCCACCCATACAGGGAGATTCACCATGATCTTGGCTGAAAACATGTCGGGATTGTTCATCTCCGCCAGGGGGCCGACGAGGCGCTGCTTGAAGCCGTAGGCCACCCCCAGGGTGAAGTCGGGGTAGTATTCCTTACGGGCCAGCTCCAGGGCCTTTTCCTGCCTGAGGATCTGGGCCTTCAGGGCCTGGAGCTGCGGCCGCTCCAGGGCCAGGTCCAGAACCTGGGAGGCCTGGAGGGTAAAGGGGCGGGGGGCCGGGGGCCGGGGCCGGGGCAGCGGGGTCTCCGGAGGGCGGTTGCGCAGGGCGTTGAGCACCGCCCGCCAGGACTCCAGCCGTTGCTGCCAGGTGAGGAGCTTGTCCAGGTAATTCCCCAGCTCCACCTGGGCCTGCAGCACCTCGGTCTGGGTCCCCTGCCCCACCCCGTAGCGGGCCTCCGCCACCCGCACCACCTGCTCCCACAGGCCTTTGTTCCTGGCGGTGAGGTCATAGGAGCTCTGGGCCCAGGCCAGGTTCCAATAGGCGGCGATCACCCGGGTGCGGATTTCCTTCACCTTGTCCCGGAACACCCACTCCTCCGCGTGGGCCTCCGCCGCCGCCACCTCCGAGCGCAGCCGGCGCTTCCCCGGGAAGGGCAGCTTCTGGTTGAGCTCCACCATCTTCTGGGTCATGGGATCCCGATTGAAGGTCCATTTGTCGGTGGGGATGTCTTTGAGGACAAAGGCGAACTCCGGATCATCCAGGGCGCCGGCGGAACGGATGCGCTCCCGGGCGGCCGCGGTCAGGGCCGCCCGCTCCTTCACCTCCGGGTTGGCGGCCTGGGCTTCGGCAATGAGGGCCTCCAGGTCCGGAGGCAGGCCGCCGGCCCCGGCCAGGTCCGCCGCCGCGGCCAGGAGGGCCAGGGCCAGCGCCAGGCTGAGACTCCGCCAGGATAACGGTCCCATATCTTCATCCTCTCTGGCCCGCCAGCCCGCCTGTCCCCCCGGCCACGGCAGACCGGGGCATGACGGCTGGAGGGCAGGGGTCCGGGGAGGTGGAACCGCGGCTCCCCCTCCCCAGTCCACATTATCTCTACTTTTTTAGTATAATTTTCCCCCTTCTCCGGGACAAGGGAAAAATCTCCCGGGTGCCATCCGGGATTGAAGCAATCAGGGGGGCCCGACCTCGGACCCCCCTGAAAAGAAGCCGGTGGCAGCAGGGCTACTGGGCCGTGGCCGACGCCTGGTTGCTCGCGGCGCTTTCCTGATCCGTTCCCGGATCAAAGACGCCGTTGCCGTTGCAGTCGTTCCAGGCGGTGACCACATAGGTGTAGGTCACCCGGCTGGTGAGGCCGGTGTCCTTGTAGGTCATGGTCCCGGGACCCACCCCGGCCCGAAACTGCAGCTTTCCGGCCTGGGTGTAGTAGATGCGGTAGCCGCCGGTGGGGGCAGGACTGCCCGCCTGCCAGCTCAGGGTGATGCTCTTTTTGCCGGCCTTGGCCGTGAGATTCTGGGGCGCCCCGGGAGTGGGACAGGTGGGCCCCGGCGCCGCACCCCAGGTGGCGCTGGCCATGACATAGGGCTCCGCCATGCCGGTGTTCAGCCAGGCGTCCAGGAGATTCCTCCCCTCTTCCGCCAGGAAGGGGTTGGTGCCCTGGTTGGCCAGGTAGAGGAACTGGATATACTCCCAGCTGGTGGGCTGGTAAAGCAGTTTGAGGTCCGCATAGAGGGCGCCGGCCGGCGGCGAGAGGGAGACCTCGTCCCACCAGCGGTAGCTGCCGTCGGCATTGCGGTACTGCTCCGCCGGCACCGGCAGGGCGTTGCGCTTCCGGGCCTCCTCATCGGTGAAGCCGTAGGGCGGGATGCGGTTGTCCTTGGCCACGTAATTGTTGAGGACAAAATGGAAGGTCTCGTGATAAGACTCACTGCCGTTGGCCAGCTCCTCCAGGGTCTTGGTCACCTCGCCGGTCACCCGGTCATAACTCAGAGGGAAAGAGGGCGAATAGCCCAGGTCCAGGAGCTGCTCGGCCCACTCCCGGGTCATGGCGTAGTGGGCCTCATAGACCCGGGTGCTCTCCGGGTTCAGGATGGTCTTGACCTTCAGAGGGGGCAGGCCGGGAAGAGTGGCCAGGATCTCGCCGTATTGGCCGTCCTCCCGGAGGAGCTTCCCGGAGCCGTCATACCATTTGATGTTCAGCCACATGCGCCGGCCCTCGGGGTAGCCGGAGATGAGCTTGTGGCCGGTGAGGTTGATCACTCTCAGGGTGTTGCCCTGCACCTTCAGGGCCGCAGCCAGGTTGAGCTGCTGCTGGGCCCTCAGTTTCCCCGCGTCCAGGGCCTCCAGCTGCACCGGGGTGAGCCCGCCCCCCAGCCTCAGGGTCCCCTGGGCGTTCTGATACTTGATGGCCTCGGGGATCCAGTAATTGCCGCCGGTCATGTCGTGCAAAGGCAGATCGGTGCGGACAGGAGTGCCGGCCTTGTTGCAGCCCTGGCCGGTGACCGGCCGCACATGACAGATCTGGCAGCTGAAGTAGCGGGGCGTGCCGTCGGCGTAATTGCCCTTGGCGGCCTCATAGGCGGCCTTGATGGCCCCGGCCTGCAGGTCCACCGGCAGGCTGGGGTAGTCCGAGACCAGGGTGCGGGACAGGGCCCCGGCCATGAACTCGCTGTAGGTGCGCTCCACAATCCCATACTGGTAGGGGAAGTTGTTGAAGGCCGCCTTGACGCCCACCGGGGAGCCCAGGATGCCGCTGGCGGTGACCGGGTCGGCAGTGGGCTGGGCGCCATGATTGTGGGCCAGATCCCCCACCGCGGGGTTGGAGACGTCATGGCAGGAGCCGCAGAAATCCACCTCCCGGTGGAACCGGGATGGCAGGGACTGATGCTTGGCGCTGGCGTCGGAGTACGGCCCCAGCTTGGCGCTGCCGCCATAGAGGGAGAGCATGCCGCTGCCGTAGTAGCCGGTGGCCGGGCTCTGTTCATCATTGGCGATGAAGGGGGGATTCATCACCCCCAGCAGGTGTTCCCGGTTGTTGGGGTTGGTCATCTTGTGGCAGGTGTCGCACTCCACCCCGTCCGCGTCCCCCGCCATCAGGGCGGAGCCGTCGGTGGGGGTGGAGCGGCCGCCGTACCAGCCCCCGGGGCTGTGGCAGCGGATGCACAGGTCACCGGCGCCGTCAAAGTCCTGTTCCGCGATGGCCAGGGTGGCCCAGAAGAGGGGGTCCCGGCCGGCGTTGGCCATCATGCTGCCCCGCCAGTTGAAGGCGGGCTCCACCGCCCGGTTGTAGCCGCCGTGACAGTTGTTGCAGCGGTCCGGGGATTCCAGGTTCTTCACCTCATTGGGCTGGGTGCCGGGCTGCTGGATTTCCGGGGGCACCGTGGTGGCGGCGCACAACACCCCGGCCGCCAGGACCACCAGGATCACATGGACGCCTCTTTTCATCCTCCGAAGCCCTCCTGGAAGGATCATTTCCCCTGGAGGAATGATTACCTTAGTTCAAAAAATTTTTCCACAAAATTTTATCTATAAATGCGATTTAAAAGATACTTGGCCCCATCGCCTTCCCGGCCGTGGCAATTCTCCGATGGTAGGAACCTGGGAGAAAATCAGCGCCCGGGGAGCGGCCCCCGGGAGAAAGAGGCGCCCAGGGCCGGGCCCCGGGGAGGCCCCCGGATACTTTGGGAAGAATATATTCTTATAACCGGTTGTTATAATAAACATTCGTTATTGAATTTAAGCCAAAATCTCCAGCCAGGAGAGGGAGATTGCGGGGCGGCCCCGCCCCGCAAGGGTCCCATAACCCGGCCGCCCCAGGACAAAAATAGCCGCGCCCCCTCCCGGGGACGCGGCTTCAGGTTGACGGTGATTCAGATTAGGGGGTTGGCGGCAAGGGCAGGTTGCACTTGGGCGCGCCGTTCACGAGCACATCGCTGGCAACTTCTTCACCGTTGGCGCCGAAGAGCAGGTGGCCTTCCAGGCCGTCGGGCAGGCCCAGGCCCACCTGGAAGCCCTTAAGCGGTGTGGCATTGCCGCCTTTGCCCACTGCGGGCAGGACCTTCACGACATCCTGGGCCTGCTTGCCATTAAAGAGCGCGTCCGCCGTGGTGCTGTTCTGGTCGCCCGGATGGCCGTCGGGGATCCGGAGTTCGGGGTGGTCGAAGGGGGCCTTCTCATAGCGCACCCGCTCATCGGTGCAGGCGATGATGAAGGCCACCAGGCCCTCCTCTTCTGCTTCCGTGAGGCCGATGAACTGGATGTCGGGGTCCAGGTCCGGGAAGTTGAGCCGGCAGAAGTTGCCGCCCCGGTCGTAGAACTGGATCACTTCCACCAGGGTCTTGAAGCCGCCGTTATGCATGTAGGGGCCTTGCAGCTCCTGGTTGCGGATCCCCGGGGTCTTGAAGGCGCCATCCACGGCCACCCGCAGGAGTTGGAGGTCGTCTTTGAGGCCGCACTTGCCGTCCATATTGACATCGAGGCACACCACTTCCTCTGCCCCGGTTTCCTCATCCACCGCGAGGAGTTCCTGCTTGAGGCAGGCTGAGGTCACCGGATCGGTGGCCACACAGTTCCCGACCTTAAGGTTCATGAGGGGCGCGCCGATGATGGGGAAGTTGATGGGCCCGTTGATGCCCTGGTCGGCGAAGAGGAACTGGCGGGAAGAGGCCAGGGGCTTGTCCTCCGGCCCGCGGCCGCCCCGGCCCACGTCCTCCGCGGTGGGGGTGACGCCGATGTTGTAAAAGCCGCCGTCATAGAAGGCAAACCTGCCGTCGCCCATGATCATAGGTTCGATGAGGTCTTTGCCGGCCTGGGTTTTGCGGATGGAGGCATTGGTCATTTCCGGGCCGCCGTGGCAGTTGACGCAGCGGCCATCGCTGACCCTGGGGAAGCCCACAAAGACCGCCAGGCCCAGGAGTGCGGACTCGCTCAGGGCGGCATTGTCCCCCGCCATGAACCGGTCAAAGGGGGTGTCATCGGCCACCAGCTCGGATTCGTAGAGCATCACCGCGATGCCGAAGAAGACGGAGAAGTTGGCCTCCATCAGGGAGTACACGTCGCTCTGCTTGACCACGCCCTGTTTCAGCAGGTCCGCGGCTGTCTTGGCATCCACGATCTGGAAGGTGCCCTGCTGGAAGAGGGGGTCGTTGGCCGACAGGTTTTTCACGCTGGCGTTGCTGAAAATGATTTTCTGGGTGGAATCGTACAGGCTGGGGTTAAAGGCCGCCTTGATGAGGTCGGCATACTTTTTATTGAGGCCGTAGCCGCTGGTATTCCGCAGGCCGCTGGCCGTGCCCAAAAGGCTGTCGTCCGGATGGATGAACTGGGTGGCCAGAGGCGTGCGGTTCACCATCTTCTTGGCCACGTCCGGCCGGATGCGGCCGGCGAAGGACATCTCGAAGTCGCTCAGGGGCGGGCCCACGGCCTGGGAGGCCAGGGAAGCGAAGGGCAGCTCCAGGTTCCGGGCCTGGATGACGTTCTTGTTGCTCACGAAGATGCGGGCGGCCCGGTCGGTGCGGCCGTGGGGGGTGACGCCGTTGAAGTGAAAGTTGGCCCGGCCGTCCCAGAAGTTGTGCAGGTTGAAGACCGCGTTGATGGTGCTGGGGGTGTTCCGGGGCTCCACCCGGCGGACGTTGACCTTGCCGCCGAAGGCGCCGCCGTCAGCCGGCACCAGGAAGCCCGCGGGGTCCTGAACCGGGTCGCCCTTGTCCCGGAGTTCCGTCCCCACCCCGGGTGGGAAGTTCTGGGAACCCAGGGCGAAGACGTTGTATTTATTTTCGATCTTGGCATTAAAAGGGTCCACCAAACCGCTGGGGTCAACGGCCTCGAACCGGCTGAAGAACACCCCTTGGGAGGAGGCCACGTCGTTGGTGTTGCCCTGGGCTACGTTGGGAAAAATAACCTTAGCAGCAGGATCGGGGAGGACGTTGTCGCCGTTGCCGATGTTCTTGACAAAGGGGAAGTCCGCGGCCTGAAAGGTGTAATTGTGGCCGGGGAAGATATCCAGGTCGAAGTCCGGAGCGTCCTTGGCAAAGTGGAAGCCCTTGATGTCGCCTTGCCGGATGTTCTCAATCCGCTTGACATCCGGGTTCAACTGGTTTTTGATCCGGTTGTCGGCGCCGGCGTGGAAGTGGCAGGAGGCGCAGGCCTGGCCGTCACTCCCCAGCTGCATGTCCCAGAACAGGGCCTTGCCCAATTGGGCCGCCACCAGCCGGGCATTTTTGTTCTTGCTGTTCAATAAGGACGTGAGGCTGGGATGCAAGGGCACGTTGCGCCCCGAGGGCTTCACGTTGCCGTCGGGGTCCAGGAGCAGGGGCAGACCCTTTTTGGCCACCGCGTCCTGCTTGATGGCGGCGCGCAAGGAGTCGAGCCCCTTGAGCTTGGCGAATTCCCGGACGGCGGCCGGGTCCAGGGAGGCGGCGGCGGCCGGCCTCATCGGCACTCCGGTGAGGAGCAGCCCGGCGACCAGGGGGACCAGGAGCCAGGAAGCGGCTCTGCTGCGGCTCAGTTTCCCGAGAAACATTGCGTTCATCCTTTCTCCAAAGGGTTAAGAGGCCGACGTGAACCAAACCATGGGACTGGGGCCGGCGGTTTCCCAGGCGATGGCCTCCTGGCCGGGAGACCCAGGCAGCACAGGCCGGGTGAAGGTTTCGCCACCGCAAGCGGCAGCAGGAAGAGAGGTCCAAAAACTGTCTTTAAGAATGATTGTAGATTCCCCTGTCCCCAAAGCCATAGGTAAAACTACTCATTTTGAGCAAGGGGGAATCCCCTGCTTTGGTCGGGAAGATGAAGATCGCGGCAGGCGGCCAATTTTTATTGCGAATTAGGCACCAAGAGGCACAGGCGTGGGTCAGGACGGGAGTGGCCACTGAATCCGCCGGCAGGGGCAGCAACAACGATTTCCCATCCTACCGCCGGAATGGGCCCGAATCTGGGTCCAGGAACGGTTGGGGCACCGCGGCATCCGGATGACGGTGGACATTCATGATCCTCTCTTCCCCGGGAGCCACCGGGGGCAGGTGAATCTGCCGGGGCCGCCCTGGCTGCAACCCATCCGCTACCTGCCAAAATAAAAGAGGCGTAATCCTTCAGGATTACGCCTTTTTTATCTTTTGGTGCCGAAGGCGGGATTTGAACCCGCACGGGTCTCCCCACCACCCCCTCAAGATGGCGTGTCTACCAGGTTCCACCACTTCGGCATGGATCGCCTCATTTGCCCGGGGCCGCAGGAGCCGGCGGCGCGGGGATCTCGGCCGGGGCGGGTTTGGCCGGGGCCGGCTGGGACACCGGCGGCCGGGTCTCCTGCATGATGGTGCTCTTCACCTGCTGGCGGCCCAGAACCGTGAGCCCCAGGGAGGTGCACATGAAGAGGATGGCCGCCACCGCCGTCAGTTTGGCCAGAAAGGGCGCCGCCCCGGTGCTGCCAAAGACCGTCTGGCTGGACCCCCCGAAGGCTGCGCCGATGCCCGCCCCTTTGCCGTGCTGCAGGAGCACAATGCTGATGAGGGCCAGGCACACCACGATATGGATGATGGTCACCACAGTGCTCATAGCAGTTTAAATATAAAGAAAATCCCCCCGAGCCGCAAGGGGTTTTCCAGGGCCCGGCAGAGGCCTGGCCTCCCGGCCCGCGCGCCGTCCCCGTGAAGACAGATCTTCCGGCGCCGGCACAGGCGGCACCCCCGGGTCTGGCCCGGCCCCCGGCCCTCAGGCGGCGGCGATAATGGCCAGGAAGGACGCGGCCATAAGGGACGCCCCGCCCACCAACGCGCCGTCAATATCCGGCTCGGCCAACAGGGCGGCGGCGTTGTCCGGGGTGACGCTCCCCCCATAGAGAATGCGCACCCGGGCGGTGCCCAGCACGCCCGGCAGGAGAGTGCGGATAAAGGCATGCACCTCCTGGGCCTGGGCCGGGGTGGCGGTCCGGCCGGTGCCGATGGCCCATACCGGCTCATAGGCGATGACCAGGCGCGCCCCGGCGTCGGCGGGAAGCTCCGCCAGGCCTTCCCGGATCTGCCGCTCCACCACCGCCAGGGTGCGGCCCTCCTCCCGCTGTGCCAGGGTCTCCCCCACGCAGACGATGGGGGCCAAGCCCGCTTTCAGGGCGGCCTTCACCTTGCGGTTCACCGTGGCGTCGGTCTCGCCGAAGTGCTGGCGCCGCTCCGAGTGGCCGACGATGACCAGACGGCAGCCCACATCCACCAGCATGAGGGGGGAGATGGCGCCGGTGAAGGCCCCCTTTTCCTCCCAGAAGACATCCTGGGCCGCCAGATGCACCGGGGTGCCGGCCAGGACGTCGGCCACCGCCGCCAGGGCGGTGTAGGGCGGGGCCACCGCCACCTCGGGCCGGGGCGCCTCCCCCAGCCCCTGGACGATACCCCGGGCCAGCTCCCGGGCTTCGGCCAGGGTGGTGTGCATCTTCCAGTTGCCGGCGATGAGTTTTTTCATCTCAGATATTGGGGTGTTTCTTGGCCCAGTCCTCCAGGGCCTTGATGCCCGGCAGTTTCTTCCCTTCCAAAAGCTCGATGAAGGCGCCGCCGCCGGTGGAGACGTAGGAGAACTTCTGGAATTCCCCGGACTTGTGCAGGGCCACGTCGGTGTCCCCCCCGCCCACGATGGTGAGGGCGTAGGAGTCCGCTACCTTGCTCACCATGGCCATGGTGCCCCGGCTGAAGATGTCGATCTCAAAGGCGCCCATGGGGCCGTTCCAGATGATGGTCTGGGCAGTCTGCAGGGCCTCGCCGAAGAGCGTCACCGTGGCCGGACCGATGTCGGCGATGATCCAGTCCGGAGGCACCTCCTGCACCGGGGTGATCTTGGTCTGGGCCCGGCGGTCCAGCTTGTCCGCCACCACCACGTCCACGGGCAGATAAAACTTGACGCCCCGCTTCATGGCCTCGCTCATCAGCTTTTTGGCGGTGTCAACGAGGGCGTCATCCACCAGGGACTGGCCCACCTCATGGCCCAGGGCCTTGAGGAAGGTGTTGGCCATGGCGCCGCCGATGATCATCTTGTCCACATGGCGCAAAAGATTGACCAGGGCGCTCAGCTTGCTGGAGACCTTGGCGCCGCCGATGATGGCCACCAAAGGCCGGGCCGGATCTTCCAGGGCGCGGTGGAAGTACAGCACCTCATCCCGCATGAGAAAGCCGGCCACGCACACCGGGGCGAAGTGGGTGACGGCGTCCACCGAGGCGTGGGCCCGGTGGGCCACGGCAAAGGCGTCGTTGACGTAAACGTCCACGCCCTTCATCAGCTCCCGGGCAAAGTCCGGGTCATTTTTCTCCTCCCCGGGATGGAACCGGAGGTTTTCCAACAGGAGCACATCCCCGGGCTGCATCTCCGCCTTGAGCTGGTCCACCTCCGGGCCGATGACATCCGGGGCCAGCTTCACCTTCTTGTGCAGCCGGTAGGCCAGGCGCCGGGCCACCGGCACCATGTTGAGCTCCTCGACCCGTTTGCCCTTGGGGCGCCCCAGATGGGAGGCCAGGATCACCTTGGCATCGGCCTCCAGGGCGTAGTTGATGGTGGGGAGCACCGCCCGGATGCGGGTGTCGTCGGTGATGTTGCGGTTGCGGTCCAGGGGCACGTTGAAGTCCACCCGGATGAACAGGGTCTTGCCCTGGATATCCACCTCATCGATATAACGGATGGTGATCTCTTTGGTCTTTTTGGGCATCACGCGCTCCCTACCAAGTGGGCCAGGTCCAGCATGCGATGGGAAAATCCCATTTCATTGTCATACCACGCCATGACTTTCACCAGGGTGCCGCCCATGACGCTGGTGAGCTCCGCATCCAGGATGGCGGAGTACGGGGAACCGTTATGGTCGATGGACACCAGGGGCACCCGGGAGACCGCCAGGATCCCCTTCAGGGGCCCCTGCGCGGCGGCCTCCATGGCCTGGTTCACCTCTTCGGTGGTGGTGGGGCGGCCCACCGTGGCCACGAAATCCACCAGGGAGACATTGGCGGTGGGCACCCGCACCGCCAACCCGTCCAGCCTGCCCTTGAGTTCCGGGAGGACCTCGGTCACCGCCCGGGCCGCGCCGGTGGAGGTGGGGATCATGGAGAGGGCCGCGGCTCGGGCCCGGCGCAGATCGCTGTGGGACCCGTCCAGCAGCCGCTGATCCATGGTGTAGGAATGCACCGTGGTCATGAGCCCGTGTTCCACCCCGAAGGCTTCGTGGAGCACCTTCACCAGGGGCGCCAGGCAATTGGTCGTGCAGGAGGCGTTGCTGACGATGTGGTGGCGGGCCGGATCATACAGGTGGGTGTTCACCCCCATGACGAAGGTGGCGTCGATCTTCTTTCCCGGGGCGGACAGGACCACCTTCCGGGCCCCGGCCCTAAGGTGCCCCTCAATGCTGGCCCGGTCCCGGAAGGCGCCGGTGGATTCCAGGACCACCTCCACCCCCAGCTCCCCCCAGGGGAGCTTTTCTGGCAGGTCATCGATCTGGGTGAGGAGGACCTCGGCGCCGTTCACCACCAGGCGGTCCCCCCGGGCCTCCACCTCCCCGGGGAAGGTGCCATGCACAGAATCATATTTCAGGAGATGGGCCTGGACCTCGGCCCCGGCCCGGCTGTTGATGGCCACCAGCGTGAGATCACGCCGCTCGCTGAAAAGGATCCGGGCCAGACAGCGGCCGATGCGGCCGAAGCCGTTGATGGCGACCTTGACAGGCATTGCGACTCCTTATCCTCACATTGCACCGGAAAGGAGGGCGGACGCGGCTTTCCGCCCCCGCCATCCCTCAGGCAGGCTTTTATGTTAATGCAGAGGCGCCGGAAGCGTCAAATCTTTTCTCACCCCGTCGCCCGACCGGCGCCGGTCAGGGGCTTTCCGGACCTTGGCCTGGCCGAGGGGTGAGCCTTGCTTTTTTCCCCCATCTTCAGTAAGTAAAATGGCATCCGCCCCATGATGCCAGGCCCGGGGTCCGGAATTCGGAGCTTCTGTGGTACTCCGGGGCAGCGGGCTGAGGCCATGGAAGCCGGGGTCAGGCGGGGCGGCGGGAGGAGCAATGCTGACGGCGGTGCGCGGGGTGGGACGGCTGACCCTGGATTATACCCAGCGGGTGGGCCGCTTCACCCTCTTTATCCTGTCCTCCCTGGCCCTGGCCATCCTGCCCCCCTTCCGGCCCCGGCGGATTCTGGCCGAGACCTACTTTATCGGCTTCTCCTCCCTCCTCATCATCGGTCTCACCGCCGCCTTCACCGGCATGGTCCTGGGGCTGCAGGGCTATTACACCCTGCGCAAATTCGGGGCCGAAAGCGCCCTGGGCTCGGCGGTGGCCCTGAGCCTCATCCGGGAGCTGGGGCCGGTGCTCACCGCCCTGATGGTCTCGGGCCGGGCCGGCAGCGCCATCACCGCCGAAATCGGCATCATGCGCATCACCGAGCAGCTGGACGCCCTGGACACCATGGCCGTCCATCCCCTGCAGTATGTGGTGAGCCCCAAGATGGTGGCGGGGCTGGTGTCGGTGCCCCTCCTGACCGCTATCTTCGACGTGGTGGGGATTCTCGGGGGCTATGCGGTGGGGGTGGGCCTTCTGGGGGTGAGCTCCGGCTCCTATTTTTCGGGCATGGTCCAGAGCGTGGTCAACCTGGATGTCAAGGGCGGGGTGGTCAAATCCGTGGTCTTCGGCTTGATTGTTACCGGAGTGGCCTGTTACAACGGCTATTACACCGACCGGGGGGCGGAGGGGGTCTCCCGGGCCACCACCCACACGGTGGTGACCTCCGCGGTCCTGGTTTTGGGGTGGGACTATATCCTCACCAGCTTCTTTATGTAGCCGATGATTGAGATCGTGGACCTCTGCCGTAGCTTCAACGGCCAGCAGGTGCTCAACGGCGTGAGCCTCACCGTCCCGCCGGGGGAGATCACGGTGATCATCGGCAAGAGCGGCGCCGGCAAGAGTGTGCTCCTGAAGCACATCGCCGGCCTGCTCACCCCGGATGCCGGACGCATTCTCATCCAGGGGGTGGACCTCACCCGGGCCCGGGGCCGGGAGCGGCTGGAGCTGAAAAAGCGCATCGGGGTGCTCTTTCAGGGCGGGGCCCTGTTTGACTCCCTGACCGTGTTTGACAATGTGGCCTTCCCCTTGCGGGAAAAGACCCGGCTGCCGGAGGCGGAGATCCGCCGCCGGGTGCGCCAGCGCTTGGAGCAGGTGAATCTGCCCCCGGAGGCGGACCTCAAATACCCCGACGAGCTCTCCGGCGGCATGAAAAAGCGGGTGGCCCTGGCCCGGGCCCTCATCCAGGAGCCGGAGATCCTCCTCTTCGACGAGCCGGTAACGGGCCTGGACCCCCCCATGACCAACGCCGTCTTCCACCTGATCGAGAAGACCC
>JAILZL010000054.1 GCA_023512475.1 Syntrophobacterales bacterium | reverse complement strand
GGCGAAGCCACATTCCATTTCTGGGGTTGGGGGAGGGGGTCGGGGAGGGGGCAGGGGTCGGTGACCCCAGGCCCCCTTCCCCGAATAAGTCAGGCGGACGCCCCTGGGCCGCTCATCCCGGGAGGCCCCTCAGGGTGAAGCGGGCTTCAAAGGCGGCGAAGAGATCCAGATACTGCTCCAGGTTGCGGCTTAAGAGAAATTTCTGTCGCACCGTCTCCCGGGCCGCCGCCCCCAGCCGCCGGCGCAGGGTCTCGTCCTGCAGCAGCTGCACAAGGCGCTGGGCGGCCTCCTCCACGGTGTTCACCAGAAAGCCGTTCACCCCGTCGGTGATCTGGTAGCGGATGCCCCCCACATTGCCGCCGATGACCGGGGTGCCCTTCCACATGGCCTCGGCCACGGTAAGCCCGAAGCCCTCCCGGAGGGATTTCTGCAGCACCACCGCAGCCCGGGTTTGGAGGGCATTCACCAGGGCGGTGTCCTGCACCGACAGGATGATGATCCGCTCCTCCTGACACTCCAGGAGGGATTCATAGATTTCCGGGCCCTCCGGGTCATCGGTGGCCACATTGCCCAGAAGCACCAGCGTGCAGGGTACCTGCCGCCGGGCGAGGCGGAAGGCCTCCACCACCCCCTTGGGGTCTTTAAAGCGGTCGAAGCGGGACACCTGCACCACCAGGGGCAGGTCCGTGGGGATGCGGTAGTGCGCCAGCCGCTCCTCGATTTCGGCCTCCGGCAGGGGGGCGTTCTTGATGGAAAAGGGATCGATCCCCGGCATGAAAAAGAGCTGGGGGGTCCTAAGGTCCTGGGCGTATTCCGGAATGCTCAGGATCACCGCGTCATACTGCTCAATAAATGGCCGCAGGTAGTCCCACAGGCCCGGGTGGGGCCGGGTCAGGTCCACATGGCAGCGCCAGATCCAGGGGCCCCGCTTGCGGTAGTGGGTGATGAGGGGCAGAGGCTGGGGATCATGGATGATAACCACATCGTGGATCAGATGGGTGCGCAGGGCATTTTCATAGACCACCTCTTCGTAGATTTTCTTCTTGCGCTCCGTGAGGTTGATCTCCCCGCCCTGGAGGGCGTTGTGCATCTTTTTGGTGATGCTGAAGAAGTCCGGGGAGCCCTGGATCACCCGCCAGCCGGTCTTGAGGCCCACCTGGTTCATCAGGATGGTCATGGAGCCCAGGAGCTCCGCCACGCCGCCGCCGTAGTAGGTGGAGTTGACGTTGACCACATGCAGGTCCCTCAGCTTCTCGGCCTTGGCGAGAATCCGGTCCACGGCTTCGGTGCCGATATAGGGCTCATAATCTTCCAGACGGACGATGCGGGGATGATTGATCATGGCGAACTCCCGGCCTCGGGGACCCGGCCCGCCTGCGCCCCGGGAGGCGGCAGGACAGGGGGGAATAATTCCAGGACCTGCCCCCTGACGTCCCGGGCATCTTATCACACTCCTCCTCCCCTGTCCCCTCTGCTGCCTCCCCCACCTCACACGGTTTCCGGATACCGGCGGATGAATTCCTTTTCCGCCTCCCCGGGGCCGATGGGGATGAGTTCCATCCCTGCACTCAGACGCTGGCCCGGATACGGGTTGAGCTCCCAAGAGTCCTGGGAGCGGAGGGGGATGATGGTGCAGCCGGTCTCCTCCCGGAGGCAGCGTTCCCGGATGCTCTGCCGGCCAGGAGGGATGGGTGCAGACCCGGGAGATGTTGAGCCCCTCGCTGATCATCGGCACCTTTTCGCTGCTGAGCGGATTGAAGATGGTATGGGCGGCCCGGCCCACCCGGCCACCCCCCGGGATGAGGATGGGGGGCCGCCTCCTTAACCCCCGCCATGAACCGGTCATACCGGGCCCGCTGCTCCTCCGTGCCGGCCAGCACCAGGGCGGTGGTGGGGTGATGAGGCTGTGGGGCCGGGGCTCGAAGCGCCCCATCTCCCACAACCCCACCACATTGACCCCCGTGGCCTGGCGGGTGCCGCTCTCCTGCAGGGTCTTCCCCACCGGGGTGCGCATGGCCGCGGCCCCGGCCCGGAGGCCCCTGAAGGATCAGCTTCCCCGGGCCCTGGAGCGAGTCTAATGGTGGTGGCCCACCGCGCCCCAACCTGAGCCGGGCGGCCGGAGACCCGGGATGCCTCCCGCACCCCCGCCGCCACGGAAGGGGCTCCCTTTTTCCTCCCGGGTTTACAGTTTCCTGGCTCCCAGGATGGCCAGGGCCAGCATCAGCAGGAGCCCTGTACAGAGGGCCACCGCCAGGCGGGTGGCCCGCCGGGCCCGCTCCTGCTCCCACCACCGGGTCGGCCGCACCCCCTGCAGCCAGAAGACCATCACCCCTGCCAGAATGAGGCACAGCATATTGGTGAGCCACAGCAGTGCCGCCCCCAGGGCCGGGAGGAGATGGCCGGAGCCCAGGAGCAGGCCCAAAGCGGTCAGGGGCGGCAAGAGGGCCACCGCCACCATCACCCCCACCAGTACCAGGGGCGCGCCGGCGGTGAAAGCCAAGGCCCCGGCCCCCCCGGAGGCCAGGGCCACCGCCATGTCCCCCAGACCGATGCGGGTGCGGGCGGCCAGCTCCGGCACCCCGGGATTGACCGGCAGGAGCAGGCCCGCCACCATGGACAAGGCCAGGGCCAGGAACGAGCCGGTGACATTGGTCCGCAGGGCCAGACGGGCCAACTCGGTGTCCCCCAGGGTGATGGCCAGGGCCTGGGCGAGAAGGGGCCCCAGAAGAGGGGCAATCACCATCGCGCCGACGATGACCACCACATTGTCCCCCTGCAGCCCCGCCGCCGCTACCACCGTGGACAGGGCCACCATGCCCAGATAGACCCGGGTGAGGCCGGCCATGTCCTTGACCGCCCCGCAGAGCTCCTCCCGGCTGATGCGCTCCTGCTTTGGTTTGTCAGCTCCCTCCCCCGGAGCCGGGGCCGTCTCCGGCGGCGGCTGCTCCACCCGGGGCAGGGAGGCCGCCACCGGCAGGAGTATGAGGCGGAACCAGGGCTCCTTGCCCCAGCGCTGCTGGAGCTCGTCCAGGAGGTGATCCGTCTCCTCCGCCTGCGCCAGGATCTTGACCAGGGTCTGCCGCTCCGAGATGCGGTCGTACCAGACCTCCACCAGGGGCGTTTCCCGCAGGAGGTGCTCCAGCGGGGGAAGCTGCTCGCCCGGCACCACCATTTCCAGCAACCGCAAAGCCATATGTCTTCCTTCCCTTCCCTCGCCCTCGGTGCCGGCCAGCACCGGCACGGGCGCGAAGGTGATGATGCCGTCGGGGCGGGTGGCTCGACCGTCGGCCCAAAGAGGCCAGAAAGCCGATGAATTTCAGGAGGCTGCGGACCTTTTTTGCTGGCCTCCCGCTTTGGAGACATACATTCACGGGAACGGCAGGTATTTCATCTCTCCCGCGCGGGCAGCGGACATCAATGGGAAAACCCCCCGGAAGCGCCGCCGGCCGTGCGGGCCCCGGCGCCCCTGGGCGACGCTTTTCTTTATTGGTGCCTAAGGGAAATTGTATGAGTTTTTCCTCCATTTTTCACGAAATGACCGCCATCCTCCTGGTGGCGGCGATCCTGGGCTGCCTGGGCCTGTTTCTGCGCCAACCCCTCATCGTCTCCCTGCTGGCGGCGGGCATCCTGGTGGGGCCCGCGGCCCTGGGTCCCATCGCCAGCCACGGGCAGATCGAGCTGTTGGCCCACATCGGCATTGCCCTCCTCCTCTTTGTTTTTCCATGGCCTGCCGGGAGTTGGAGGGCCGGGGCGGGTGGGCCGGATCTGGACCCTGGCCTGGTCTCCCGGGCTTTTCTCTTCAGTCACCCTGGGGTTATTGTGCTAAGCTAAGGCAAATCCCGACCGGAGGGCGAGGGAGGACGGCATGGGTGCTGGAGGGAGACGGCCAGGCCTGAGGGGCTTCCTGGGGCTGACCCTGGGGATGATGGTGTGGATCCTGGCGGTGGGCGGGTGGGCACCTGCCGGAGAACGGCCGGGCCGCCCTCCCGGATCCCCCGCCTTTGACCCGGAGCGGGAATTCACCCTGCTGGCCGTGGAGCCGGAAGCGGCCCACGGGGAGGTGCGCCTGGTCTTCAGCCACCCGGTGCCCAAGGAGGTGCTGCAGGCGCACCTGAAGTTTCTGCCCCGTCTGAAGGTGGATTGGGCCGCCAGCCGCCTCAGTCCCGACGGGGTCCTCACCCTCAAGGGCGCCTTCCGTTTCGGGCGGCGCTACGCCGTGCATCTGCCGGAGGATCTGGAGGTGGCCGGCCGGCGCTACCGGCAGACGGTCAGCCATTTCTTCCTCCCGGATCGCCCCCCCTTCCTGGAATTCGTGGACGACCAAACGGTGCTGGAGAGGCAGAGCCGGCAACTTTTCCATGTCCGGGCGGAGAATGCCGGGCCCCTGGAGGTGGAGGCGCTGACGGTGCCGCCCCTGCTGCTTGCCGCCGCCTTGGCCGCCCAGGAGCGGGGCCGGCCGCCGGCGGAACTCCGCCAGGAGATGGCCGCCGCCCTGGAGGAACTCGCGCCGGTGCTGCGGCAGCAGCGCTCCTTGGCCCCCTTCGCGGGGCAGGCGGTGCTGGAGAAACAGCTCTTCGGGGTTACGCTAGACAAAAACCGTCTCCAGGCCGTGTCCCTGCCCCTCACCTTCCGGGGACAGCGCCAGGAGGGGGGGCTGATCTACCTCCGGGTCAGGCACGCGGGTGAGGGAGAGGCCGCCACTTCGCCCCGCCTTTTCCGCCTCACGGATGTGGGCCTCACCTACAAGCGGGGCCAGGGGGGGCTTTTGGTCTGGGCCACGTCCCTCCGGGAGGGCCGGCCCCTTTCCGGGGTCCAGGTGCTGGCCTGCACCCGGGATTTCCAGGTCTTTCCCCTGGGGGAGACGGGACCGGACGGCGTGCTCCTCTTTGCGGGCCGGGAAGTGACGGGCCTCAGTCTGGCGCGCCCCGGTGCCTATGTCCCGGTCACCCGCCGGGTGGCGCCCGGGGAGGTGGCCTTTCTCCTGGCGGGCAAGGAGCGGGACCGCACGTACGTGGAAGTCCGCCCTCAGGGCCACCTGAAGCCGGCGTCGGTCTGGCAGGAGCCGGAGGAGGGGCCGGTGCCGCCGCACCGGGGGCATCTCTTCACCGAGCGGGGGGTCTATCGCCCGGGGGAGACGGTGTATTTCAAGGGCACGGTGCGGGAATGGCAGGGCGGCCGTATCGGCGCCCCACCGGAAGGCCGGGTGGCCGTCACGGCGGTCAATCCCAAGGGGGAAACCCTCCTGGAGACGGAGCTCAGCCTCTCGGAGTTCGGCACCGCTGCGGGTGAGCTCCGTCTGCCGGGCCACAGCCCTCTGGGCACCTACACCCTGACCATGCGCTTCGGCGCCGGTCTGGCCCAGAGCTCCGGCGGGGAGGAGTCCGAAGAGGGGGCCGACCACCGGCGTCCCCGGGAGGAGGTGCGCACCACCTTTGAAGTGCAGGAATTCACCCCGCCCCGCCATTTGGTGGAGCTGGATTTCAGCCGCTTCACCCGGGAGGTGCCTGAGTATGTGGGCGCCGCGGCGAAGCGGGAGTTCGTCAGAATCAGCCTCAGTGGCCGCTACTATGCCGGCGGGCCGGTGAAAAACGGTCAGGTGCGCTGGAAGATCTCCCGGGCCAAGACCTCCTTTCCGCAGGCGGAGCGCCCGGGATTCACCTTCGGCTACGATGAGGGGCGGCGGGAGGAGCTCATTGAGGCGGGGCAGGCTCTTTTGGATGACCAGGGCCGCACCGAGATCCTCTTCCCCTTGGAACCGGCGGTGCTGACGGGCCGGCAAGGCCTCCTGGTGGTGGCCACGGTGCTGGATTTCGACGGCCGGGCCGCCTCCGTCAGCCGCACCTTTCAGGTGGAGCCGGAGGTGCTGCTGGGTCTGAAGCCTCCAGCCGGCCCCCTGCGGGTGGGGGAGGAGCTGCGGGTGCGGGTGACGGCCTGGCGCCAGGGCCGGCCCCTGGCAAAAGCCACCCTCCAGGCCGAGGTCTTCACTGAAGGGTGGAGCTATGTGGCCAAGCGCAACGAGCAGGGGGACCTGTATTGGGACGACCAGCCGGTCTGGCGGCGGGTGAGCAGCCAGACCCTTCCCCTCGCCCAGGGGGAGGCGGTGTTCACCACTGGCCTGGCTCACGGGGGACAGTACCTGGTGTCGGTCAGTTACCGGGACCCGGCCGGCCGCACCTTTGCCGCGGCGCTGCCGGTCGCGGTGGAATGGGCCTGGGACGACGAAGATCGGCGCAAACGCCCGGTGGTCTATCAGCCCCTGTCCCTGGCCGCCGACCGGCCCGCCTATGAGCCCGGCCAGACGGCGAAGCTCTTCCTCACCGCCTCCCGGCCGGTGAGCCACTATCTGGTGACGGTGGAGCGGCAGGGGATTTTGCAGCACCGGGTGGTGGCCGCCACCGCCCCTTCCCAGGAGCTTGAGCTCCCCCTGCTGCCGGAATATGCCCCCAATGTGTATGTTTCGGCCCTGGGACTCAGCCCCCGGGGGGAGTTTCCCCTTTACTCCGGCGCCTATGACTCCGAGGCCCCGGGCTGCCTGTGGGCCACTGTGAACCTGCCGGTGCGCCTCAAGGTGGAAGAGCTCAAGGTGGCCATTGCCGGGGAGCGCCCGGAGCTAAAGGCCGAACCCGGGCACCACCTCACCCTGGATTTTCTGGTCACGGGAGCTCAGGGGAGGGGCGCGGAGGCCGAAATGGCGGTGGCCGTGGTGGATGAGGCGGTCCTGGCCCTCACCGCCTACAAAACCCCCACCCTCGAGTCCCTGCTGCGGTTCGACCTGCCGCTGCGGGTCAGCACCGGGGATTTGCGGGCCCTGCTCCTGCACCAGACCCCCTTTAGGCCGGCCCGAAGTGAGCCCCTGACCGGGGGCGGCGGCCTGCAGGAGGACCTGGTGGCCAAGCTCCGGAAGGATTTCAAGGCCGTGGCCTACTACAACCCCACGGTGCGCACCGACCCCCAGGGTCGGGCCCGGGTGTCCTTCACCCTGCCCGACAATCTCACCACCTTCCGGGTCTTTGCCGTGGCCCTGGATCGGGGCAGTCGCTTTGCCAGCGCCGAACGTCCCCTGCAGGTCAGGAAGGACTTCTATCTGGAGCCCGGGATGCCCGGTTTTTTCACCGTGGGTGACACCTTCCGCGTCCTGGTGAATGCGGTGAACCAGACGCCCACCCCGGGGGAGGTGAGCCTGAGCGTGGCGGCGGAAGGGGGCCTGTTTCTGAAGGCCGAGGAGCCCCGGGCCCCCCTGCCCGCCACCGACAGCCGCAAGCTGGCGGTGAGCGGTGAGGCGGCCGAGGCCGGCCCGGCCACGGTGCGCCTGGCCGCCCGCCTGGGGCCCCGGGCGGATGCGGTGGAGCTGCCGGTGCGGGTGCGCTCCCCCTTTCTCCGCGACATCCAGGTGCATTTCGGGGCCGTGACCGGCGCCGCGGAGGTGGCCGTGCCGCTGCCTCCGGAGATCGCCGCCGACCCCCAGGCGAAAAAACTGGCCGGGGAGATCAAGGCGGTCCTCACCCTCAGCGGCTCCCCCTTTCTGCGTCTGCGGCCGGCCCTGCAATACCTCTTCACCTACCCCTATGGCTGCGCCGAGCAGACCGCCTCCGGGGTCCTGGGTCTGGCGGCCTTAAGACGCCCGGTGCGACAGGGCCTCCTCGACCGCCCCAGCCCCGAGGAGCTGGACCATTTTCTGGACCAAGGCATCAGCCGCCTCCTCACCATGCAGACCACCAACGGGGGCTTTGCTTACTGGCCCGGCCACCGGGAAGCCCACCCCTGGGCCAGCCTGTATGCCACCGCGGCCCTGGCGGTGGCCCGCCAGCAGGGGCTGGCGGTGCCGGACGCCGGGCTGGCGAGGGCCTGGGAGTATCTGACGGCCCGCCTGCGGGAGGCCCGCACCCCGCCGGAATACAAGGCCTTCGGGGCCTATCTGCTGGCCCTGGGCGGGGTCCTGGACTCCCGCCTCTACGCCCAGGTGGCCCCGGAGGAGCCCCGGCTCTCCCGGGAAGGGAAGCTGCTCCTTATTCTGGCCGCGGCGCAGGCCAATCTGAAGCCGGTCAAAGAACTCCGCGCCGCCCTCCGTCCTCTCCTCCTCCCTCAAGCGGAGAAGGATACCTGGCAGGATGAATTCCAGGCCCGTTTCCGGGCCCAGGCCCTGGCGGTGCTGGCGGGTCAGATGCTCCTGCCCGGCGATCCGGCGGTCCGGGAGGCGGCCCACACCCTCCTGGGGGGCAGGGAGCGCCAGGGGCGCTGGACCTCCACCAGCGACACCGGCTGGTGCCTGCTGGCGCTGGCGGAATATTTCCAGGCCGCGGCCTTTTCCCGGGAGCCCGCCGATTTTACCGTCAGCCAACCGGGGGGGCCGCCGCAGCGGCTGCGGCTGGACCCCAAGGGTTTCCGCACCGTGGCCCTGAACCCCCAGCTGCTCCTCACCTCCCCCCGGGTCAGCCTTGCCGGGCCCCCCGGCACCACCTGGCTCTACGAGCTGGAGCTTACCTCTCCCCGGGTGCAGGCCAGCCAGCAGGGTGAGACCGCCGGCTTCCGGGTGAAAAAGACCATCGCCAACACCGACGGCTCCCCGGAAATCCGGGTGGGGGACCTGGTCAAGGTCACGGTGGAGCTGGAAACGGACCTCCGCCGGCTCCGGTATGTGGTGCTGGACGACCCTCTGTCCGCCGGTCTGGTGGCCATCAACACCGTCTTCAAGACCGAGGAGCCCCTGCCGGAAGGGGAGGAGCAGGAGTCGGAAGAGGACTTTGACTATCTGGACCCCGGGGGCAGGATGCGGTTCCGCCCCACCTTCTTTGAAATCCGCCAGGACCGGGTGCTGGCCTTCCGGGACTGGCTCTGGCGGGGCCCCCAGGTCTTTGAATACTACGCCCGGGCGGTGTGTGAAGGCTCTTTTGTGGTGCCCGCCACCCAGGTGGCGGCCATGTATGACCCCCACATCCGGGGGGCCTCCCCCGCAACCCGCCTGGTGATCAGGGGGCGCTGATGTCCGGTCTTCCCCGCCGCCGGGGCCTGCGGGCCTGCCTGCTCCTGGTGCTCCTGGGGCTGGGGGGGCTGGCCGCGGGGCAGGGGGTGGCCCTCAGCCGCTTTGACCCGGACCGCCTCTCCCCTCCCCCCGGCCCTCTGGTCCTGGACCGCTACGGCCGCATTCTGCATCTGGGGCTGGATGCCCGGGGCCGCAAGGTCATTCCCCTGCCCCCCGGCCCCCTGCCGACCCGGGTGGTGCAGGCCTTTGTGGCGGCGGAGGACCGGCGCTTCTGGCAGCATCCGGGCGTGGATGTCCTGGCTGTGGGGCGGGCGATGATCAGCAACCTCACCCACGGCCGCATCGTCTCCGGGGCCTCCACCCTCACCATGCAGCTCAGCCGCCAGCTCGACCCCGGCCCCCGCACCTATGGCCGCAAACTGGTGGAAATGCTCCGGGCCCTGCGGCTGGAGGCCGCCCTCCCCAAGGAGGAGATTCTGCGCCATTTCCTGAATTGCGTCCCCCTGGGGGGCAATCTGGTGGGGGTGGAGACCGCCGCCCGGGCGTATTTCGGCTGTCCGGCAGCGGAACTCACCCCGGCCCAGGCCGCCACCCTGGCCGCTCTGGCCCGGGCCCCGGAGCGCCTCCATCCCCGGAAGGCCCCGCCCGCGGCCCTCCTCTCCCGGCGGCAGCGGGTCCTGAAGGCCATGGCCTCCTTGGGGTATCTGCGCCCGGAGGCCTTAAGTCTTGCCGTGGCCGAGCCCCTGGCCCTCGCTCCCCAGGTCCCCTCCCTCCCCTTTGCCGCCCCGCATTTTGTCCATCTGGTGCTGGCATCCCGCCCTCCATCCCCCGGCGGCAGGGTGCACACCACCCTGGACCGGGAGCTGCAGGAACGGGCGGAGGCCATTCTGCGCTCCCACCGGGAGCGTCTCCGCAAGTGGGGGGCCGCCCAGGCGGCCGCCGTGGTGGTGGACCATCGCCAAGGCGAGCTCCTGACCCTGGTGGGTTCCCTGGAATACGGCCGCCGTCAGCAGGGCATGGTCAACGGCGCCACCGCCCGCCGTTCCCCCGGCTCGGCCCTGAAGCCCTTTCTCTACGCCCTGGCTCTGGATGCGGGCCTCACCCCCGCCACCCTGCTTTCGGATGTGGAACGCCGCTACCGCATCCCCGGAGGCGAATTCCACCCCCTGAACTTCGACCGCACTGCCCACGGCCCCGTCTCTTTTCGGGAGGCCCTGGGCAATTCCCTCAATCTCGCTGCGGTGCGCCTCCTTTCCCAGGTCGGCCCCGAGCAATTTTATGCCACCCTGGAGAAGCTGGACCTCCTTCCCGCCTCCCCGCCGGGCCCGGAGCATTATGGCCTGGGGCTGGCGGTGGGCAATGCGGAGGTGAGCCTCCTTAAGCTGGCCCAGGCCTATGCCACCCTGGCCCAGGGCGGGCTCTTCCGGCCCCTGCGCCTCCTTCTGGAGGCCCCGGAGCCTTCCCCGCGCCGGGTCTTTTCCCCCCAGGCCGCCTATATCGTCAGCGACATCCTGGCCGATCCCGCGGCCCGGGGGCGGGTCTTCGGGGCCTCCCAGGCCATGAACCCTCCCTTCCCCCTCGCCCTCAAGACCGGCACCAGCAGCCGCTACCGGGACTGCTGGGCGGTGGGCTTCACCCGGGAGCATACCCTGGCGGTGTGGGTGGGGAATTTCGACGGCCGCCCCACCCGGGAGGCCAGCGGGGCCCTGGTGGCCGCCCCCATCCTGGCGGATCTGGCCGCCGCGCTCTACCGCCACCGGCCGCCGGAGCCCCTGCCCCGACCTCCGGGGGTGGTGGCGGCGGACATCTGCGCCTTCTCCGGCCAACGCCCCGGGCCGGCCTGCCCCCACCGCACCCGGGAGCTCTTCCTGGCCGGGGCGGAGCCCACGGAGACCTGCACCCTGCACCACCCCGGGGAGCCCTGGCACCGCCTGCCCCCGGAGTATGCCGGCTGGCTGAAGGCGCGCCACCAAAAAGGGGGTGCCGGCCGCTTCCGCCTCACCGGATTTCCCGCCGACCTGGAGCGTCTCTTCCCTGCCACCCCTGGGACCCAGACTTGGCCCTCGCCGGGAAGAGCAGCAATTTCCATGCCAGAGGCGGGCGCAACCGGAAGCGGGGTGACCATTGTCCGGCCCCTGGCGGGGGATCGGTACGTGCTGCCCCGGGGGGAGGAGGCCCTGGTCCTCACCGCCGCGGTAGAGGTGCAGGCGCCCTGGCCGGCGGTCACCTGGGTTCTCAACGGCCGGGAGCTGGCCCGCACGGGGCCGCCTTATGAGGTGGAGCTTAAGCTGCCCCGGGGCCGCCACCGCCTGGCGGCCCTGGATCCCCACGGTCTGGGCGCGGAAGTGGAGGTGATGGTGGAATGACCTGGATAAGGAAGAAAGACTTAAAGATTCGGCCGCTGGATTGGCCGGCCTATTTATGAGTGAGGCAAGAGCGGGCCCCGGGTTCCCCACCCGCCCTTCCGGAAGCTCAGGGCCGCAGGCTCACATGTGTTCCCCGTCGCCATCCGGCACCGCAAGACCCGCCTGGATCAGATAACGGTTGACAAATATTTTATTGGGCAAATAGATACAGGCCAGATGCTTATTGTGTCTTCTGTCGAAGGTCTCGTCTTTTATCAGGATTTTTTTATTCATAATTCTATTTTTTAAATATTGAATCGTTTGGTCAACATTTTTTATTTTTATTCCGCAAATAACCACAATTTTCATTTTTGCTATTTCTATAAATCCGGCCTTTTTAATTCCTTTAACCGAAGCTCGATTTTTTTCATTGGTACAAATCATAATTCTCTTTTTTTCTTTACATTCACTTACGATC
>JAILZL010000053.1 GCA_023512475.1 Syntrophobacterales bacterium | reverse complement strand
GCTTCATCTTCTCGGCCCGGTCAAAGATGGTCTCCACGCCCTCGGCCCGGGCCCGGGCCAAAAGCTCCTGGGCCGCCTGGTCCACACTAAACTTCTCGAATTCCGGCATCTATCCGTCCCTCCAGATGGGTGAATACGGTTAAGTCCAAAGATATCCCTGTGGCCGCCTCTCTTCTCTTCTATCTCTATCTATACACGATGAGGTATAGAGGCGTCAAGGAAAAAAGTTTTTGGAGGCGCCAGAAGGTGCAGGAAAAGATCAGGGTGGGCACGCTTCCTGTCCCGGAGAGGACCCCCCCAAAAGCCGCACCACCCGGAAGCCGATAAAGCCGTCGGCCTTTTCCGGGGCGGCAGGCTGCCGGAAAGAAACCCGCAGCTCCCGGGCCCGGGACATCCAGGAACCCCCTTTCAGCACCCGGGCCTCGGGATGGCAGAAGGGCGTCAGGCGGGCCGGAGAAAAGCGGTCCAGACACCACTCCGCCACATTACCCGCCATGTCATAGAGGCCGTAGCCGTTGGGGGGAAAGGAGCCCACCGGCGCGGTGAAACGGAAGCCGTCTTCGGCAAAGTCGTTGGGGTAATAGTTGGCCCGGTAGCGGCCGCCGGCGTCCGGGGATTCCGACCCCCAGGGATAGGGCTGGCCCACCAGGCTACCCCGGGCCGCGGCCTCCCACTGGGCCTCCGTGGGCAGGCGGTGCACCACCCCGGTGACCCGGGTCAGCCATTCGGTGTAGGCCACCGCCTCCTGCCAGCTCACCCCCACCACCGGCTGTTTGGGACCGTTCAGGTTCCGGTCCTGCCAGTACAGCGGCGGCCGCCTGCCGGTGGCGGCCAGATAGCGGCCGTACTGCTCGTTGGTGATCTCCGTCACCGTGATGTAAAAGGGCTTCAGGACCACCCGATACTCCGGGAGTTCCCCGGCGTAACGCACGGGCTGGCCCGGGCTGCCGAGAATATAGGTCCCCCCCGGGATGAGGCGGAACCTGAGCCCCGCAGCCTCCAGCCGGTCCTGGGCCGCCCCGGGGCTTCCGAGGCCCAGGGCCGCGAGCAGCACCGGGATGATCAGGCCGCTCAGGCGCCAGGGCCACCTGGAAGCAGAATGACCGCCCACCCGATGCACCACAGCCACCTCACCTGAAACCTCAAGCCACATGTGCCCCGGGGCACCTGGGCCGGGATATTGTACTCTCTGGGATACCCGGAGCCGCCCTCCACCCGCCCCTCAGCGGCAATACCACCCGATATGTCCCTTGGAAGCCCCGGGGCCGCCCCTGTCCGCCCCCGGTCCTGGCCTGAGCCCACCTGTCCCGAGGAAAGGCCCGGGAGCCCGGATCCCGTGCCCTAATCCCCCCAGGCGTTCGGGGCGTGCCCCTCGATTTCTCTCCGGGGCAGGGTCTCTGAGGGCAGGGGCCCGTGGCTTCCCGCTCCAGTCAGGGCAACGGCCTTAATGTATCGCGGAAAAATCAGGGCAGGTCCACCCTCCGCTGGCAGGCGGTGAAATAAAGCACCGGGCGCAGGGAGTCCGGGGACAGGCCGAGACGGGCAGCCGCCAGCTCCCGGTAGGCCAGAAGCTGCGGCCGGTGGCGCTCCACCTCCCGGGCCAGGAAGTCGTCCCACGCCATTTCGGCCGGAGGCCGGGAGGATTTGAAATCCACCAGCCACCAGACGTCTCCCTGGCGCGCCAGGAGATCGGGCCGCCCCCGGCGGATCTCGCCGGGAGTGACCAGCCCCTCCAGCAGCCATTCCTGCCGGAGATCGGCGGCAGCCGCCAATTCCCTCAGGAAGGGGTCCGCCAGACAGGCCGCCGCTTCGGTGAGGATGTCCCGGGCCGCCGTGGGGGCGAGGGCCGCGGGCACCCCCCGGCGCCGCATGGCCGCCGCCACCCCGGCTGCGTCGGGCAGCGCCTCCCCCCGGAGGCCCGCTTCCAGGAGCCGGTGCAAAAGGTCGCCCCGCTCCCCGGCTCCGAGGTGGGGCCAGCCCTCCTCGGTCACCTCCTCGGCTTCCCTCCCCCCCTCGGGGAAAGACCCATGGGTCAGGTGGGTGACCTGGCTCAGACGGTAGGCGGCGGCTTCGGGCCTGAAATCCCAGGCCGGGGGCACCTCCGGCGGCGGCGCCCCCACCCCCCCGGGGGCCGCCCACTCCGAACACACCTGGACCTTCAGCTCCGGATGCGACCAACAGCCCCGGCCCTCCGGCAGGCTCTCCGGGCGGTAATGCTCCCACAGCCAGGTCAGGGGGCTCTGCGAGGGGAGGCTTTCCTTTCCGGAGGCGGAAACCGGCAGCACGGCGGAGAGTAGCAGCCGCGTTTTCGCCCGGGTGACCGCCACATAAAACACCCGCCGGGCCTCCGCCAGGATCCGTTCCTCCCGGAGGCGCAGGAGATGTCGGTAGAGCAGGCTCTGCTGGGACTCCCAATACGGCCGGGCCAGCGCCAGGGCGTGGCAGCCGGTGCCGGGGACTTCTTCCAGGAGGAAGGGGGGAGCGCCCTCCGGGCCGGACAAGGGGTTCCAGTCGAGGAAGGGGACCAGGACCCAGTCAAACTCCAGGCCCTTGGCGCCGTGCACCGTAATCAGCTCCACCGGCGAGGCCTGGGCCCGGGGATCCGGGGGCTGATACGCCTCGGCCAGGAAGATGCCGGCCTTTTTCCAGGTAGCCTGGGGCAGGGCCGTCTCGGCCCGGGCCAACAGCTCCAGATAGACCCGGGCGTTGGCCACCCCCAGGGGGCCCTCCCAGGCTGCCAGACCCTCCCAGGCCGCCACCTGGTCGAGAAAGTCCCGGAGCACCTCCCACAGGGGCAGGCGGCCGGTGGCGGCCGCCGCGGCCAGCAGGGCCCGGCCCACCGGCACCAGCTCCGGAGGGCATTCCTCCTGCTCCAGGAAACGGGCCAGCCGCCGGGGCCACAACCCCTCCCCCGGCTGGGCCACCTGGGCCACCACCGCCAGGGGCTGGGGCGCCCACGGCCCGGTGAGGACCCCCGCCCAGGCCAGGTCATCATGGGGGTGGCTGAGGGCCTTGGCCAGATTGTGCAGGTGCTGCACCACCCGGCTGTCCCCCAATCTCAGGCCCTCCTGCACCCGGACGGTCTGGCCGGCGGCCTGCAGCGCGGCCAGGTACACGCTGAGATGCGTCCGGGCGAACAGGAGAATGCCCACCCGCTCCTCAGGCCCCAGAGTCGGCGCAATGCGGATCACCTGGTCCGCCAGCCAGCGGGCTTCCGCCTCCCGGGCGGCGGCCTTGTCGGAGTGGCAAAACACCATCAGGCAGGGGGGCTCCCCATCTCCCGCCCCGGGGCCCGGATGCGCCGGCTTGAAGGGCACCTGGCGCAGATTGGCCCGGGGGCTCAGCACCGTCTCCCCGAAGACCCCGTTGACCCAGTCGATGAGACGCCGGGTGGAGCGGAAGTTGGTGGTGAGATCCAGGGGCTGAAGGGGAAAATGGAGGCCCTGCTCCTCACACTTCAACCCCTTTCGGGCCTCCAGGAAGATCTCCACCCGGGCTTCCCGCCACCCGTAGATGGACTGCTTGGGATCCCCCACCACCGTCAGGGTGCGGCCGTCGCCGCCGGCCCACCCCTCCAGCAGCCGGCACAGCAGCCGCTTCTGATTGAGACTGGTGTCCTGGAATTCGTCCACCAGCAGGTGGTGCAGGCGCAGATCCAGGCGCAAAAGGAGGTCGGGGGCCGGTTCCCGGTCCAGAAGCCGCAGGGCCGCCTCCTCCAGGGCGATGAAGTCCAGGGCCCCCTGCCGGCGACAGACCTCCTCATATACCGCCAGGGCCTCCCCCAGGAGGATGACCAGATCCTGGAGGGCCGCCACCTCCTCAGGCAGGATGACCGGGGGCGGCACATCCCGGAAGCGGCCGAGAAGCTCCACCACCTCCGGAGGCAAGGCCTTTATGCGGCCGGCCCAGGGGGTCTTGTTAAAGCCGGAGGGATACCCCTCGGCGGTGGTGAGGGATTTCCGCAGGGTGCCTTTCTGGGTCAGGAAGGCCTGGGCCAGTTGCCGCCAGGCCGGGAGGTCCGCCAGGGTTCCCCCCGGTGCCTGCGCCGGCAGGGTCGCGGCCAGAGGCGCGCCCTGCTGGTGCAGATAAGCCAGAAATCCCCCCCACTCCCGGGCCAGCTCGGTGGCGGACCAGGCTGCCGCCAGGGCCTCCAGGTCCGGGGCCAGCACCTGCCCCAGGCGGGTCAGGCTCAGCTGCCGGTATCCCTCTTCATCCTGGGAAAGGCGGGCCAGCTCCAGAAAGTCCCGCAGGCAGTCCCGCCGGGAGATCAGGCTGGCCAGTTCCCCGGCCAGCGCCTGCCAGTTGTTGTTCAGGCGGACCAGGCGGCGCTCCAGGGCCTGTCGCCCCACATCCCCGGGCGGTCGGGCCGCCAGGCGGCGGCGCAGCTCCTCCAGGGCCTCCTCCAGGAGCCACTGGGCCTCGGCCCCCTCCACCAGGGTGAACTCCAGGGGCAGTCCCGCCTCCTGGGGGGCCAGCGCCACCAGCTGGGAACACAGGGAATGGAAGGTGAGGATCTGCAGGCGCTCCGGGGCCAACGCCTCGGTGGGGGACAGCCCCAGGCGGTCCAGATGGCGGAAGGCCCGGGAGGCCAGCTCCTGGAGGAGCAGCTTCACCGGGGAGGCCTCGGGATCGGGGTCGGCCCGGTTCAGAAAGACCTGCACCACCCGACTGCGCAGCTCACCTGCCGCCTTGCGGGTGAAGGTGAGGGCCACGATCTCCCCCGGGTCCGACACGGTGCTGAGCAGGCCCAGATAGCGGGCCAACAGCACCGCCGTCTTCCCGGAGCCCGCGGGGGCCTCAATGTGAAAACTGCGGCCGGGATGCAGGGCCTGGTCCCGGGCCCCCTGGTCCACCGGCGCCGACGTCATTCCCCCGCCTCCTCCTCCGCCCCCCGATAGCCGCACAGCAAGGGGTAGGGGCAATAGGCACAGGCCCCCTGGTTGGCGCCCCGGGGGGCCGGCGCGGGCTGGGCCGGAAAAACCCCCGCCTCCAGGCGCCGGGCCAACTCCCGCAGGCGGTCCTCCCAGGCGGCCATGACCTCCTCCCATTCCTCGGGGGTGCCGCGATAATCCTCATGCCCCAGGTGCCCCTCCCGGGGAGACTTGAGCCGGATGAAACCGGCGGTGAGGACCGAGCCCGGCTCCGGCGCGGCCACTGCCCCCCGGCGCACCGCCAGAAGATACCCGGGGAGCTGATACTCCTCCTGGCGCACAAAGACCACCGGGCGGGTGGGGATATTGCCGCTTTTGTAATCCCAGACCACCACCTCCCCCCGTTCCGGGTGATGGTCCAGGCGGTCGATGCGGCCCCGGACGCTCAGGGAACAGTCCTCCGGTGCCAGGCCGGAGAAGTCCTGCTCCACCGCCACCCACCGCCACCCCTCCCGGAAGCGCTGCTTCTCCAGTTCCAGCCAGGCGGGGAGCAGCCCGGGGATGGTGTCGTCCCCCAGCCAGCGGAGCCGCTCCGCCTGCAGGTGCGGGTCGTCGGGCTGGGGGTCCAGGGTGGCCGCCACCGCCTCCTCCAGATACCGCCGGGCCAGATCGTCGTCCCAGCTCCCGGTGGCCTCGAGGACCGGCCCGAAGGACCGCACAAACCGCGCCACCACTTTATGGAGCAGCTGGCCCCGCTCCAGGGCGCCAAGCCCCCCCTCCTCCTCGGGGAGCGGCCCCATCTCCAGGAGCACTTCCAAAAGAAAGCGGCAGGGGCAGCTGAGGCCGGTCTGCACATGGGTGATGCGCACTTCCGCCGGCAGCGGCACCTTAACCGGCCCGGGGGACGGCTCCGGAGGAGGGGGGGGAGGAGCCAGGGCCGCCCGCACCGCCGGCACCGCCAGCCAGGCCGGGTGCGGGGTGCTCAAAGGATTGAGGCCCGCAGGCTCCCATTGGCCCACCCACAGGTAGGTGCCCACCTGCTCCTCCCCATCCACCACCGCGGGGCGAGTGAGTACCAGGTGCGGGGCCGTCCCCAGCAGACCGGCAAAGAGAGCCTTGGCAAAGCGGTATTGGGAGGCGGCGGTGCCCCCCAGCACTTGGCGCTTCTCCCAGGGGGAGAGCAGGGGCAGCGGCCGGGGCGGACCGGGGAAGTTCCCCGAGGTCATCCCCAGGCAGAAGACCCGGTCAAACTCCAGCCCCCGGGTCTCCAGCAGCCCCAGCACCTGGAAGCCCGTCTCCTCCCGCCCCTCCCCCGCCAGCTCCACCGCGCCGGCGGCGTGGGTGAGCCAGGCATGGAAGTCCGGGAGGCCCATCTCCTCCTCTTCCAGGACCCAGCTCAACTCGTCCAGAACCTCCGCCAGATGGCGCCAAGCGTCCTCCTCCGGCTCGCTCAGTCCCCCGGGGAAACCCAGAACCTGCCAGGCGTGCCGGAGGCGCCTGACCCAGTCCGCTCCCTTCCCGCCGCCGCCGGCCAGTGGGGTGAGGGCCTCTTCCAGCACCCCCAGGGCCCGGAGCGCCTCCCGCTGCGGCTGCCACGCCCGGCGGAAGGCCTCCCAGCCCCGATGGGGCCCCTCCTCCCGGAAACGCCGGTCCCAGGCCGCCAGGCCGTCCCGGGCCTCCTGCAGGCGCCGGTATAAGGGGGAAAAAAACAGGGCCGCCAGGTCCTCCCGGCGCTCCCCCCGGACAAAGAAGCTCACCGGCAGGGTGGCGGCGGCAAACAGGGGTGTATCCGTCAGCCGGGGGCCCAGGGAGAAGTTGTAGCGCCAGGTTTCCGGACCTCCCGCCGGTCCCAGCAGCTCCCGGAGCACCCGGCGGAAGTCCTCCTGATAGGCGCCCATGGCCGGGGAGGTGACGGCCACCCGGTGCGGGGCCAGGCCCTCCCGGACGGCGGCCTCCACCAGCCGGGCGGCCACCCAGGCCATCTCCTCCTGCATATCCTTCAGGACCCAAGCCTCCCTGACCGCCTCCGGATGGCCCCGTACCCGCAGATGCATCACCCGGGTATGGCGGGCAAGGGCGGAGAGAAATTCCTCCTCCCCCGGCGCCGGGGCCTCCAGGCCCGCCACTGACACGGTGGAGGGCAGGGGCAGGCGCCCGGCCTCCAGGGCGTTCAGCAGCAGGGCGGGGAGGCTTCCCGGGGAGAGCCAGCCCTCCTCCCGAAGCAGCGCCTCGTAATGGCCGGTGACTTCCCGCCGCCACCGCAGCAGGGCGGAGTCCGGCTCCTGGGGGGGCAGGGCCGCCAGCCGGTGCCGGCTCAGAAGCTGGTAGGCCTCCTCCAGGGCCGCGGCCCAGGTGAGGTCGGCGGCAATGCCCTCCAGGGGCGGCGCGGCGGCGATGGCCCGGCGCCACAGGCGCAGGCGCACCAGGGGCGGAGGCGGCGCCTGGGGCAGCCAGAGGCGGTCCAAAAGCTCCTGCCACCAGGCCCCCAGGGTGCGGTAGGTCAGGGGCTCCCAGGCCCGCGCCCCGCGCGCCAGGGCGGCCAGGCGCTGCCGGTGCCAGAGCTGCCGGGCCAGCCGCTGGTGGGGCACGAGAATGAGGGAGTCAGGGGTGGCACTGGCCAGGAGAAATTCCTGCAGCTCCGCCCCGGATGGGAAGACTTTCTCAGGCATCATGAAAAAGGGGCTGGACCGCCTGTCTTTCCCCGGTTCATTTTTTCCTTCGGGGGTTCAGGCCGCCGCCGGCTTTTCGTTCAAAAGGCGCCGGAGCTCCTCTCCTTCCAGGACCTCTTTTTCCAGAAGCTGCCGGGCCACCCGCTCCAGGACCTCCCGCTTGGCCGTGAGGATCTCCTTGGCCCGCAGGTAGGCCCCCTCCACCAGCCGCCGCACCTCGGCGTCGATCTCCTGGGCGGTGGCCTCGCTGTAGTCCCGGGGGGCGGTGGGCATGATGCCCTCCAGAAACAGGGGCCGGCGCTCCCGCTCAAAGGTGAGGGGCCCCAGCTTCTCGCTCATGCCGTACTCCCTGACCATGGAGCGGGCGATGTCGGTGGCCCGGTAGAGGTCGTTGTGGGCCCCGGTGGAGATCTCCTCAAACTTGAGCTCCTCGGCCACCCGGCCCCCCAGCATCACCGCCATGCGGGCCTCCAGCTCGGATTTGGTCATGAGGTAGCGGTCCTCGGTGGGAAGCTGCATGGTATAGCCCAAGGCCCCGATGCCCCGGGGGATGATGGAGACCCGGTGCACCGGGTCCACCAGGGGCTGCAGGGCCTCGGCCACCAGGGCGTGGCCGGACTCGTGGTAGGCCACGATCTCCTTCTCCCGGGGGTTCATCATGCGGTTGCGCTTCTCCAGCCCCGCCACCACCCGGTCGATGGCCTCCTCAAAGTCGCTCATCTCCACCGCGGCCTTGTTCTTCCGGGCCGCCAGCAGGGCCGCCTCATTGACGATGTTGGCCAGATCCGAGCCCACCATACCCGGGGTGCGGGCCGCCAGCTTGGCCAGGTCCACGTCCGGGGCCAGCTTGACGTTGCGGGTATGGATGCGCAGGATGTCCTCCCGGCCCTTGAGGCTGGGGCGGTCCACCAGGATGTGGCGGTCGAAGCGGCCGGGCCGGATGAGGGCCGGGTCCAGGATCTCCGGCCGGTTGGTGGCCGCCATGATGATAACGCCTTTGCGGGTGTCAAAGCCGTCCATCTCCGACAGGAGCTGGTTTAAGGTGTTCTCCCGCTCCTCGTGGCCCGCTAAGGGGCTGATGCCCCGGGCCTTGCCGATGGCGTCCAGCACCGCCTGCTCGACCTTCTGGTCGGTCGCCGTCACCGGCTCGTCCCTGTCCATCCAGAGGATGCGCTCGCGCCGGAACACCGTCCGCTCGACGGACACCGTCGTGCGCTGCTCGCCGGCGGCCTTGATGTGCAGCCGCAGCCGGTGGCGGGTGCCCTGGGCGTAGACGCCGTAGTCCTCTCCTTCCAGGCGCCGGGACTCGGTGGTGATGAAGCCGATGGTGCGGTCGACCTTGTCGATGTCCCAGCCGAGGTGCTTGAGGACCGCTTCGGTCACCGCCCACACCCGGTCGGCCGGGGCGGCGAACGTGCGGGAGACCGGCTCGGCGGCGGCGGGCGCCCCGAGCAGCAGCAGGGCGAGGGCGAGCGGGATCAGTCGTGCCATGCCCCGAGCCTACCACCGTCGATGCGAAACACGGTCGTCGCTCCGCGCACCGTCTCCGGGTGATGGGTCACGACCACCACCGCCGCCCCTGCCCGGGCCCGGTCGGCGAGCGCCCCGGCGATCACGGCTGCGTTGGCTTCGTCGAGGTTGCCGGTCGGCTCGTCGGCCAGGATCAGGGGCGGGTCGTTGAGAACGGCGCGGCAGAAGGCCACCCGCTGCTGCTCGCCCCCGGAGAGCTGGGCCGGATAGTGGTCGCGCCGGTCGAGGACGCCGAAGGCCTCGAGCAGGGCCAGGGCCCGCCGGCGCTCGGCCTCCCCCACCCCGCCGACGTACCGGGCGGCCAGCAGCACGTTGTCCAGTGCGGTGAGCCCCGGCAGCAGGAGGAAGGACTGGAAGACGAAGCCGACCGACCGGCCGCGGACCCGGCTCTTGGTCGAGCGACCGAGGCCGCTGACCCGCTCGGGCCCGAACCAGACCTCGCCGGAGTCCGGGTCCTCCAGCAGGCCCAGCACGTTGAGCAGCGTGGTCTTCCCCGACCCCGAGGCGCCGGAGACCACGACCAGCTCGCCCGGCCGCACGTCGAGGTCCACGCCGGCCAGGACCCGGATCGCGCCGCCGGCGGGGGCCGGGTAGCTCTTGACGAGGCCGCGGCCGCGCAGCATGTCAGGCGCCGCGACGGATCGCCTCGGCCGGCGTCAGGCGCACCAGGCGCCAGGTGGCGTAGAGGGCGGCGGCGGCTCCCAGCAGGACCGAGAACAGGAGCGCACCGCCCACCAGCCGCGGCGAGAAGAGGAACAGGCGCTCGCTCGGCGTCACCCAGGTGTCGATGGCCCGGGTAATGAGGGCGGCCAGGGCGAGGCCCACCCCGCCCCCGGAGAGCGTCACCGCCAGGGATTCGCCCAGCACCTCGCGCCCGAGCTGGGCGTCGGTGGCGCCCAGCACCCGCTTGACGCCGAAATCGCGCACGCGCTCGAACACGGCGGCGGCGATCGTGTTGGCCACCGACAGCCCGCCGATGACCAGGGCCAGCGCCGCGATGCCGGCCAGCAGCGCCGAGAAGAACGCGGTGGACGAGCGCAGCACCCGGGACAGCTCGCTCGGGATCTGCACGTTCACGCCCGGCACGCGCTCGGCGATGCGCCGGGCCACCGCGTCGGGGTCCTCGCCCTCCGCCCAGCCCACGGCCGCGCCGGTATTGAGATCGGCGGCCGTGAGCGCCGCCGCCCCGGAGGCCAGCAGGGTGCGCAGCATGGGATCCTGCGCCACCCACTGCTCGCGGGCGTCGGCGATCGGCACGATCACGAACCGGTCCGGGGCCGTGAGCATGCGCTCCAGCACGCCGACCACCGTGTAGCTCCGGCCCTCGAGCGTCAGGCGGTCGCCCACGCCCACGCCCCGCGAGGCGGCCAGGGCGGCGCCGACCACGGCCACCCCGCGATCGCCCTCGCGCAGGAAGCGCCCGGCCTGCACCGGCAGCGTCGGATAGTGGCGGTTCGGCGTCGGCACGGAGAGGTCGAGCCCGAGCAGCAGATCCTGGGTGACGGCCAGGAAGTGAGACGTGCGGGGCTCGAGGGGGAGCATCACCTGGGCCTGTACGCCCTGCACGCCGGGGACCTCGGCGATGGCCCGCACGCTCGCCGCCGGTAGCAGGCCGCCCCCGGCGAAGCCGGCTCCCATGCCGAGGCCGCGGCCGGCCACCGAGATCTGGCCCAGCACGAACCGGTCACCCCCCTCGATGAACCGGACGATGCGCTCGCTCATGGCGCCCGGCGCGCTGAGGCCGGCCACGCCGATCGCGATGCCGGCGACCGTGAAGGCGTAGCCGCGCAGGACGGGGCGGAGGCGGTGCCAGACGGTGCGGCCGCTCACCACTCCAGGCGCGATTCGACCGGCCGGCCGGTCGCCCGGCGCACCCAGCCGTTGACGCGCGCGATCCCGAACAGCAGGGCCAGGGACAGCCGGGTGCGCCAGGTCAGGCGCAGCCACGAGCCGCCGGAGAGCACGTTGAGCACGGCCCGGTAGATGCCGAAGTCGTCGCGGGGGTGCAGGAGCAGGTCGAAGAAGGCCGGCTCGTAGTACTTGTGGATGAACTTGAACAGGGGGGCCAGGCCGGCCCGCACCCGGCGCTCGTAGGCAGCGAAGCGCCGGGCCGAGAGGTCGCCGGCCGCGAACGCCTCCAGGATGGCCTGGGCGGCCAGCTGCCCCGAGCGCATCGCGATGTACACGCCGCTGGAGAAGATCGGGTCCACGAACGCGACCGCGTCGCCGACGGCCACGAACCGGTCGCCCGAGGCCCGCTCGTTGTCGTAGGCGAAGTTGGCCGCCCGGTAGACCGGGGTGACGCGCACGGCGCCGGCCAGCGGGCGGGCCACGCCGGCGCAGCGCTCGATCATCCAGGCATAGAGGGCCTCCGGCGGGCCGCCGAACCGCCGCACCGTGCGGGCGTGACACACGGCGCCGAGGCTCGTGAGGTCGCCGGCGAGCGGGATCCACCAGAACCACCCGTCGGGGAACACGTGGATGCGGATGTTGCCCTCGTCGATCCCGGGCATCCGCTCGGCACCGCGCCAGTGGGCGAACAGGGCCACCTTGCCGAGATTCGGACGCCGCCGGCGGGTGCCTTGACGGGTGGCCATGAAAGCGTCCCGCCCGCTGGCATCCACCAGCATCGCCCCCCGCACCCCAAACCACCCGCCCTCGGCATCGACGGTGACCGTGACGCCGTCGGCCTCGAACCGGGCGTCGACGACCGCGGCCGGCTGGAACACGCTGACGCCGCACTTGCGCGCGTGCTCGAGCAGCAGCGTGTCGAAGTCGGCGCGCGGCACCTGATAGGCGTAGTTCGGCCACGGCTGGCCGGGCAGGAAGTAGAAGGTCTGGGCCGCCCCGCTCTCCTCGTCCACGAAGGTCGCGCCGAACTTCGGCTGGAATCCGTACTGAGCGATCTCGTCCAGCACGCCGAGCTGCTCGAGCAGCAGCGTGGTGGCCGGCATGAGGGATTCGCCCACGTGGAAGCGCGGGAAGCGTTCCCGCTCGAACAGGGCGACGCGCAGCCCTCCGCCGGCGAGGAAGGTCGCGGTGGTCGATCCGCCGGGCCCGCCGCCGACGACGAGGACGTCGAAGGCCTGTGTCACGTGGTCGCCAC
>JAILZL010000016.1 GCA_023512475.1 Syntrophobacterales bacterium | reverse complement strand
GGTCATGGGGATCGTGGGGGCCCTCATCGCCTTTATCACCGACCTGATCCTCAAGGCCATCGGGATGGAAGTCAGCAAGATCGAGCACCACGAATAAGGGGGAGGAGAGGGTAAATGCTGGATATCTTCAATGTGTATCTGCCGATCGCCGAGCGGGACTTCAACGCCCTCATCCTCATCGCCATCGGCTTTTCCGTGGGGGTCCTGGGCGGCTTCTTCGGGGTGGGGGGCGCCTGGGTGGTGACCCCGGCCCTGAACATCTTCGGCTTCCCCATGGCCTACGCCATCGGCACCGACCTGGCCCACATCTTCGGCAAATCCATCGTGGCCACCGCCAAGCACCGCAAGATGGGCAACGTGGACATCAAGCTGGGCGTCTGGTCCATCATCGGCTCGGTCATCGGGGTGGAGGCCGGGGCCCAGAGCGTCATGTTCCTCACCCGGGTGGGGCTGGCCGGACCGGTGGTGCGCTATGTATACATGTTCCTGCTCTTCGGCCTGGGCATCTATATGATCTATGATTATGCCACCAAGGAGCAGCGGGCCGCGGCCGCGGCGGCCAAAGCGGCGGCCCGGGCCGCAGGCACCCTGCCCCCCCGGAAGGCCTGGAACCTGCCCCCCATGATGCATTTCCCCACCTCCGGCATCACCATCTCCTTCTGGACGGTGATGGGGGTCTTCTTCTTCACCGGCTATCTCTCCGGCTTTTTGGGGGTGGGCGGCGGCTTCATCCGCATGCCGGCCCTCATCTATCTCATCGGCTGTCCCACGGCCATCGCGGTGGGCACTGACCTCTTTTCCGTGCTCTTCGCCGGGGCCTACGGCTGCCTCACCTACGGCCTCAAGGGCGCGGTGGACATCGTGGCCGCCATCTACATGCTGGTGGGGGCCTCGGTGGGCGCACAGATCGGCGTCACCGCGGTGAAATATGTCCGGGGCTACGGCATCCGGCTGCTCTTCGCCATCATGATCATCCTGGCGGGCGTCTCCGTGGCCTTGAAACAGTTCAACTTCTCCTATGCCGCCGCCTGGGTGGTGATGTGCGCCGCCCTGGGGATGTGCGTGGTCATCATCATCCGGCTGTGGATCGGCTTTAAAAAGGAACAGGCGGAAAAACTGGGTCTGGGCCACTGAGCCTGACTCACCGGGGCTCCGGACCCGTGGGGCCGGCAGCCCCTCAGGCCATACGTCACAGGGCGGCCCTCAGGCCGCCCTGCTTTTTTTCCGGCTTTCCCGAAGCCGGGGGATCACCTGCCTCAGCAGCCACCCCGGGCCACCAGCAGGATTGCTGCCGCCAGGAGAATCAGCCACAGCCAGTCCATGCTCACCTCTCTTTTGCAGGCCGGCCCAGGTTCCTGCCGGCCGAAGAACCTTGTAGCCCTGGCGTTCCGGGGCCAGGGGGTTAATCAAGACGGGAGGTCGGCGGGCGCCGGCTCAGCGCGCCAGGCGGTATCCGGAGGAGATGAACTCCTCAAAATACTGCTCCACCAGACTGTCCTCCGCCATGGTCACGTCCAGCTGTTTGCTGGCCATGATGAGGCGGCCTAGGATCTCCAGCCGCTCCTCCAGCACCGGGAGATCCACCCCGTCCAGGCGGGCGGTGAGGGAATCGCCCTTCACCTCCACCCGGAAGTCCAGGTGGGTGAGCACCCGGGCCACAAACCGGGCCCGGCGCACCCGGCGGCTCAGATCCGCCCCGCCGCCGTAAAACACCAGGGTGATGTAGCTCTGCTCCGGCTCGCCGAAGTAGGCGTCCACGGTGGTGAAGTGATACCCCAGGCGGCTGGAGAAATTGAGGTAGTCCGCCGCCAGGATGGCGTAGTTGTCCTCCTGGAGGCGGTCCATGGCCTGGGTGTCCGAGGCGGCGCCCATGACCACGCTCATGAAGCCGGCCAGGTCCAGGGGCCGGGGCCCCTGCCAGCCGATGGCCGCCATGCCCCGCCAATAGGCCTGCATGGGCCGGGAGGTGATGTCCTCGGGAGTGACCTCCGGGGCCTCCCGGGCTTCGGACTTCAGACCCCCGCCCACATCCACCACATAGATCTCCAGGGGCAGGGTGGATTTCAGCCGGCGGGCAAACTCCCGGGAGCCGTGGCGGGAGACCTGGAAGAGCTCCGCCATGGCCTTTTCGTGGGCAAAGCGGGTGATATCGTGGTAGGTGCGGCAATTGCGGGGCCGGAAGCCCTCATCCCGGGGGTCCAGGAGATGGAGGGGGGTGATGTGCTTCAGGACCCGCTCCAGGGCCTGGCGGGCCCGGCTCTGGTGCAGGATGGGATCGGGAGGGGGCGCTTTCAGGAGCTCCTCCCGGCGGCCGGCGTAGATATTGCCGTAGTAGGCGTCCACCGTCACCACTTCCCCGGGCTGCAGGCGCTCCCAGGCCTCCCGCACCCCGAAGAGGGCGGGCACCCCGGCCTCCCTGAGCACCGTGGCCAGATGGCTGGTGGCGCTGCCCCCTTCGGAGACCACGGCGGCCACCCGCCCCACCGCCAGTCCGTATTCCGGCAGGGCCCGGCGCACCACCAGCACCGCGCCCTCGGGGACGGCGGCCACTTCCCGGCCCTCCAGCCGGAAGACCGGCCCGGCCGCCGCCCCCCGGGAGGCAATGACGCCGGCTTCCGCCAACAGGGGGGCCTCCTTGAGACGGGGCGGCAGATAAGCCCCCTTGGAGGGCCGGCTGATCCGGAGCGGCCTCGCCTGGAGGACCAGGAAGCGGCCCGTGTCCTCCAGGGCCCACTCCACATCCTGGGGGACCCCGAAATGGGCGGCAATCCGCTCCCCCAGGGCCGCCAGCTCCAGGATCTGGGCCTCCGTGAGGCAGGGCCGGTCCGTCTCCGCCACGTCCTCCTCCGCCACGCCCCCGTCCGGCCGGGCCCGGTGGGCTCTGGCTTTCCGGCCCACCCGCACCGAGACCAGGCGCCCCTGCTCCACCCGGTAGACATCCGGTTCGGCATGGCCGCCCACCGCCGCGGTGCCCAAGCCGAAGACGGCGTTGATCAGGGTGGCGGTCTCTCCGGTTTTGGGGTCGGCGGTGTAGAGCACCCCGGCGGCCTGGGCCGGCACCATCTCCATCACCAGCACCCCCATGGCCAAATCCTGGTAGGTGAAGCCCCGGGCATGGCAGTAATACAACACCCGGGGGGTGAACTGGCTGGCCAGCACCTCCTTGTAGCGCTCCTCCAGCTCCTCTGCAGGCACATTGAGGAGGGTCTCGAACTGGCCGGCGAAGCTGTGGAAGCCGTCCTCCTGCAGGGCGGAGCTGCGCACCGCCACCCGGGGCACGTCCAGGCGGCGCATCTGGGCGCTCAGGGCCTGGGACAGGAGCGCGGGCAGCGGCGTGGCCAGGAGGCGTTCCCGGATGGTCTCCCCGGCCCGCTCCAGGCTGGCCAGGTTGCGGATATCGGCCTGCTGGATGGTCTCCTGAATGAAGTCCTCCAGACCGCACTTCTGGAAGAAGAGCTTCTGGGCGTAGGCGCTCACCGCAAAGCCCCGGGGCACGGGAAACCCCAGGCGCTTCAGCTCCCCCAGTTTTTCCGCCTTGCCGCCGAAGAAATGGCCCCCGGTCAGCTTGCTTAACGGCAGGGCCAGCGGCCCGGGGCGGATCTCCGGGGGGGCCAGCTCCTCCAGGAGCCTGGCGGCCACCCGCTCCCGGGCCTCCCTCAGGCCCTGATAGCGCCCGCCGGACAGGGCGATGAGGGCCTCCACCAGGATTTCCACCTCCCGGTTGAGGCGGGCCACCGCGTTGCGCACATAGGCCATGTCAAAGACATAGTCTTCGGCCTGCTTGGCCTGCAGGTCGGCCAGAATGGCCAGGATGGCGCCGTTGGCGGCCAGAAGGCGCTTGTAATGCTGATAGCGCTCCCACAGGGTCAGCTGAGGCCCGGCCCCGGCGGCCTGCCGCCTGCGGGTCAGCCATGCTTTCAGTTTGCCCAGGACGGCCACGGCTGCTTTTCTTTCACCCTCACGCCTGATACATGTTATTGTAAGCTATTCCGGGGCCGGCCTCAATCGCCGGATGTCCCCCGCCCCATTATCTGCCCAGGTGTCTTCCTATGAGCATGCTCCCCGATCTGGAAGGGTATTTCCGTCGCTTCGTGCCCCCCCGGGACCAATTTCTGAAGGGACTGGAGGAGGAAGCCGTCTTTGAGCGCATTCCCATCGTGGGGCCGGTGGTGGCGGAGCTGCTGGCCCTGTTGGTGGTGGCCATGGGGGCTAAGCAGGTGCTGGAGCTGGGGACCGCCACCGGCTACTCCGCCATCTACCTGGGCCGGGCCCTGGCCCTCACCGGCGGCCGCCTCCTCACTTTGGAGCGGGACCCCGTCATGGCCGCCCGGGCGGAGGCCAACCTGATCCGGGCCGGGGTGGCGGACCGGGTGGAGGTGCGCACCGGGGACGCCCTGAGGGTGCTCCCGGAACTCGGCGGCCCCTTTGACTTCATCTTCCTGGATATCGACAAGGAGGGCTATCTCCCGGCCCTGCCCCACTGCCACCGCCTGCTCCGCCCCGGGGGGCTTTTGGTGGCGGACAATGTGGGGTTCGCTGCGGCGGCGGATTTCAACCGGGAGCTCTTCCTGTCGCCCCAGTGGCGCAGCGTGCCCCTGCTCTGTCTTCTCCCCCAGCATTCCCCGGAGCGGGACGGCCTGGCCTTCGCGATCAAGGTGGCCTAGCCCCGGCGGCCCACGGAGAGGGAGCTTCAGAAGGCGGTGCAGGAGAGCGCCCCTGAGAGTCGCCGTGATTGACCTGCACGTGCACATCCTCCCCGGTCTGGACGACGGCCCCCGGAGCTGGGAGGCCGCCCTCCAGATGGCCCGGCTGGCGGTGGCGGACGGCATCACCACGGTGACCGCCACCCCGCATCTCTTTGCCCGGCGGGTGGTGGAGATGAGCCGCCTCAACGACGCCGACCGCATCCTGGCCGCGGCGGAGGAGTTGCGCCGCCGCCTGAAGGAGGCAGACATTTCCCTGGAGGTGGCGGTGGGCTGTGAAGCCCCCTTGTGTCCGGAGATGCTGGAGCTCCTGGAGGAGGGGCGGCTTCTCACCGTGAACGGCAAAGGCCGCTACCTCTTCCTGGAGATGCCGGAGACCGCCATCCCGCCAGCCACTGAAGACATCTGCTTCCGGCTTATCTCCCGGGGGTTGACCCCCATCCTCACCCACCCGGAGCGCCATCCTCTGTTCCGGGACAGGCCGGAGCGCCTCGCGGGGCTGGTGAAACTGGGATGTCTGGCCCAGATCACCGCCGGGAGCATCACCGGCGACTTTGGCTGGAGGGTCTCCCGCTTCACCAGGAAGCTTCTCAAAGCGGGGCTGGTGACGGTGGTGGCCAGCGATGCCCACGACTCCCGCCGCCGTCCCCCCCGGATCTCTCCTGCCGTGGCCAGACTGCGCCGCTGGCTGGGGGAATCCCAGGCCCAGGCCCTGGTGCTGGATAACCCCGCCAAGATTCTGGCCGGCCAGCCGCTGACCTGAGCCCGGGTGGCGCCGGGAGTTTTCCGGGAAGGCCGGCTCTCCCGCTCTCCCCCATCTCCCTCCCTGCACCCGGATATGGGGTCGGGGAGAAGACCCTGACCTCCGGCCCTCCTTCGGTAATCTCTCCGCGCCCCTTAGTTTATTTGCCCGGCGGCGGGATGGTGATCTGCTCCAGGTTCCCTTCCATATCGGTGATGATGAGCCGTCCGGACGGCAGCCGCCAGGCCCGGAGATTGAAGGCCTCCCCCTGGGTGTATTCCGGGGGCACCTTCACTTCCGGCAGGTTGGCCCGGACGGTGTAGAGCTCGTAACTCCCGGTGCCCAGCTCCCGGGTGCTGGCCCGGGTGGAGACCTCATGGGTCACCCCTTCGGCGGTGAGCACCTCCATCAGTTCCCGGCGGTCCGAATCGGTGCAGATGACCAGCATGTCCTTCCTCCCTGACGGTTGTCCGCAGCCTCCGGTCCTCCCGGGGCGCGCCTTTTGCCTTAGCAGATAACCATTGCGCCGCCTCCAGGCAAGGAGGAGAAAAAAAAACCCGGACCCGGAGAGGCTCTCCGGGCCCGGGAGGGAGACGGGGGAGAGGGCTGTCAACGGATGGCCTTGTACTGGGTGCGCATCCGCTCCAGGAGGAAATCGAAGGACTTGGTGCTGATCACCTGGGCAAACTGGCGCTTGTAGTTCTCCAGGATGCTCACCCCGTCCACAATGACATCGTAGAGGAGGTAGTTGTTGCTGCGGGTGTGCATGAGGTAGTCCACCGGGATGGTCTCGTTGGTGCGCACCAGGGTGGTATAGACCTTGGCCCGGGGGCCCTCCTGGGTCTCCCGATGGTAGGTGACGGTTTCCCGCTTCAGGAAATTGAGGACCAGACGGGTGTAGGAATCCTGGAACAGGGCAGCGAAGAGGCGCTCGAACTCCTGCCGCTGGCCGGGGCTCAACCGGGCGTATACCGGCCCCAGGGAATCCTGGGCCATGCGGGGAAAGTCAAAGTTTTTCTGGATGATGCGGCGGATGGCTTCGGGACGGGTCTTTTCCATGGCCGGGTCGTTCTGAATGCGGATGACTTCCTCCAGAATGCCCCGGACGTAGTCGGTGGGCGGGCCGGCTGTGGCCGGCAGGGCTAGGGCCAGAAAAAGCAGGGCCAACAGAAAGGGTCTTCCCCGGGACAGCAGGTTCATTTCACTCTCCTGATCTGGGTATGGGTGCGAAGCCGGGAGGCGCTGGCCTCCGGCTTGCCCTCAATCTCCCGTGCCCCAATAAGGGGTGGGGGGAGAGGGCTGGGAAGAAGTGGACAGGGGCACGCGAGCCCCGGCCCCTTCTCCGCACTATAAACTCCGGTCATATCACTCATCCATGGAGGCCACAGGCCGGGGGCAGGAAACCGGGGTCGGCAGCAGCAGCCGTTCCATCAGGCGCAGGAAGGCGGGCAGGACCGTGAGGGCCGCCGCCAGCACGCTGAGGCTGCCCACGGTGGAGAGGAGCCCCAGGCTGAAGGTGCCCTGATGCCCGGAGATCATCATGCTGCCGAAGCCGAAGGCGGTGGTCAGGGAGGCCAGGGCCACACCCTTGGCGGTGCTGCGGGGCAGGGTGATGGCCCGGGCGGTGGCCTCCAGTTTCCAGCGCACCAGGATAATGATGCCGTATTCAATGCCCTCCCCCAGAATCAAAGGCAGGAAGAGGACGTTGGCCTGATTGAAGGTTAAGCCCAAAAGCCACATGAGGCAGAGGGTGAGGGCCGTCCCCACAATAAGGGGGATGAGGGCCAGCAAGGCAAAGCTGAGACTCCGGAGCAGAAACCAGAGCAGGAGAAAGATGGCCAGCAGGGCCACCCCCGCGGCCCACAGGCAGGCATTCTTGAAGGCGAAATTGAACACATACAGCAGCACCGGGTCGCCCACCACATTGGGGTCCACGCTCTGGAGGTCGGCCACGAAGCGGCCCAGGGGTTCCGGGTCCCAGATGTCAATGGACGGAAAGATGCGGATCAGGTAGTGGTCCCGGGGGCTGACGAAGCGCTGCCTCACCGCCTGGGGCAGATCGGTGAGGGCGGGGGTGCCGGAGTTCAGGTTGCTCACCAGCAGGTCCCACTTGTCCCGAAAGTCCGCGAAGAGATGGCGCTGGAACTCCCGGGCGCGGGGGGCGAGTTCCGGACCACCCCCCTGGAGGAGGGGGACCAGCCGGGCCAGGAGCAGGTTGGCTTCGTCCAGTTGCTCCTGCGCGGGCTTGGCCCCCGGTTTCCAGTCGCTTTCCTTGGCCTGGCTCAGTTTGAAGCGGATGCGGCCCAGGATTGCGCCCAGTTCCGCCAGGTCCACCTCCACTTCGCTGGCCGGCGGCGGCGCAAACCGGACCTGGGTGAGGAGGGGGGCCAGGTCGGCAATGAGGGGGAGTTTGCTCTCCGGGTCCTCGGGGAGGAAGGAGAGGATGGACTCCACGTGGGATACGGTGGGCTTGGTCTTCAGCTCCGCCACCTTGCGGGGCAGCTCCGCCAGATCCGTGGTCACCATGGTGCCATAGGAGCTGGAGTAACGGGACTCCTGCAGGATCTTCAGCTCCCAGACCACCGATTCGGTGCGCTGATTCTGCAGGCGCAAGGGGTTGAGATCAAAGGGGACATGCCACAGGCCGATGGTCCCCAGCACGGTGACGAGCACGCCCAGGGCCACCACCACCTCCGGCCGGGCCCAGTTCAGGGAGAAGAAGGGCTCCGGGGCCGCGGGGGGAGGGGGGGCGCTCCGGTCCTGACGGTGCCGGCAGCCCTCAGTGACGTAAGCCAGGGCGGGCAGCAGCACAAAGATGGCCGGGAGATAGGCGAGGATGCCCAGGGAGACGATGATGCCCAGCTCCTCCAGGCCCTGAAAGCCGGTGAAGGCCAGGGGCAGAATGGAGACCAGGGCCGCCAGGGCGGCGTAAAAATTCCCCGGGCCGGCGCCCCGGATGGTCCGCTCGAAGATCTGGTCGTGGCAGTGGGGCAGGCTCCCCTGTTCCTCCTCCAGACGGGAGTACCAGTGGATGCCGAAATCCACACAGATCCCCAGCATCAGGGGCGCAAAGACGATGGACAGGATGTTGAGGCGGCCCACCACCAGGGTGGCCACCCCCATGGTCCAGGCAATGCCGACGGCCAAAACCACGCCCTGCACCAGGGGGCGTTTGAGGCTGCGGAAGAAGACCACCATGACGGCCACCTGGAGGAAGAAGGACAGCCAGGAAGCCAGGTTGATGTCGGCGAAGGCCCCGGCCATTTCATCCGCGGACAGGGCCGCAGGGCCGGTGACCCCCACCACGAGGTCGGGGAACCGGGCCTGCACCGCCGCCACCTCGGCCCGCAGGAGCGCCAGGTCGTCATTGGTGTTGGTGAAGCCGTCCTGCCGGGTGGTCACCAGGAAGAGGAGGTACCTGTCGTTATCGGTGAAAAAGTAGCCTTCCTGGCTGAGGTCGCCCAGGTCTCCCGGGAGCAGGGTCTTCAAGGGGGAGCGGTAGGTCCCCTGGCCGGTGAGGCTGCGCTCCAGCTCCCGCAGGGTGGCGTTGAACAGGGTCAGATCCGGGATGGGCTCCTCCTCCTTGTCCTCCAGGAAGGAGGTGAAGACCTCGCTGATCATGGCCCGGGTGATCTCCTGGTTCACCACCTGGAAAAACCGGACCAGGGTGGGTTCGGCGGCAATGGCCTCCAGGATGTGGCGGTGCTCGGTGAGCTTGGCCCGCAGCTCCTCCAGGTCCCGGAGTTTCAGATATTGCAGGGCCCATTTCCGGAAGGGCTCGGGATCCACCCGGTAGAAGAGCTCCGGGAAGCGGTCCCGATGGCGGCGCAACTGCTCCGCCAGGGCCTCGGCAAAGGCGATGGACCGGCCCTTGTCCCGGTTGTCCACCACCACCACGAACTGGTCCCGCTCCCCGAACTCCCGCTCCAGCTCCTGGGTGAGGCGGATGAGGTGCAGGTCGCTGGCCACCAGCTCGGTGCGGCTGAGGGAAAAGCGCAGATGGGTCAGGGAATAATAGACCGACAACCCGGTGAGGACCAGGCTGAGGATGATGATGGGCCAGGCCAGACGCTTGATGAGCGTCGTCCAGAGGCCGTCAGGGGCGGGCGAAGTGAACTTGGCCACCGTAGTTTCCCATCCCGAGGTACGATCTCCATGGGCTCACCCCCTCAAGGCAGGCGCGCCAAAGAGCGGTGCCGCCGGCACCTCCCGGGAACTGCGAGGGAGGCCGACACCCGGCCACCCCCTGTCCATAATTTATCACATAAAGATAATTCGGACTTTGGGTCCCGTCAAATGAATTTGCGGCCTTTTTCCGTCTTTTCCGGAACCACCGAATTGATAAACCCACTAGGGCAGTCCAGTCGGCGGCCCCGGGGAAAAAATCCGCCCCGGGGCTTGACAAAGAAAGATTGATAATTAGTATTTGGTGATAAAGGCTCAAAGGGGGATGCATGGCGCTGATCAGCAAGATTCCCGGCGGGTATGAGGTGGACGGCTTCGCCTTCCGTCGGGGTAAGTGCGGCTGCGGCGGGGGTGGCCAGGACTGCTGCTTCACCTTCTCCAAGGTCAAGGCGGACAGAAACACCCTGGTCTTTGAAGGCAAGGCCACCTGCCCCTCCTCCACCGACAACTACGCCTGGGGCTACCGGGTCAGGAAGGATGACACTGTGGTGGAGGTGCACATGGTGGATACCCGGGGGAATCGGGATTATTACGCCGGCTACGACCCGCCCCCTTTGGCCGCCCTGGTGGAGAAGGGCTGGATCGTAGAGGAACACTACGAGCGGCCCGTGCCCGCCGGCGCGGAGTGAATTAAAAACCCAATCCATCTCAGGAGGATATTCATGAGCGGTTGTTCGTGCGGTTGTTCCACCGGCACCCACAAACCGGAGGCCCAGCAGGAAAACAAGACCTACGTCTGCATTCAGTGCAACACCTTCAAGTCCGCACCCGCCGACGCGCCGGTGCCGGAGTGCTGCAACAAGAAGATGCAGGAAATGGACTGACCTGCCTCGCTTTGGGGCGGCCCGGTGCCGTGGGGCCGCCCCTCCCTTCACGCCCCGTATTCCGCCCCGCAATGCCGGGGCGTTTTTCTTTCCACGCCCGCGGGTCCCGCAGCCTGCTATAATGCCGGTGGGGCCAAGGGGCAGGCGGCGTGGATATCTGCCCCTCCCCCAAGCTCTCTCCCTCAACCCCGTGAAAGGAGTGGGGCGGAGAGTGTGAGGGGGGAGCGGGATTTCCCCCGTTCCGCTGAACGACAGTCAAGGAGTCCGGGTGGCGGTGGGTCAGCCGTGGATCAGGGCCCGCAAGGCCCAGGTGGCGGCGGGGCTGGGGGTCCTGGCCTCCCTGGCGGTGTTTGCCCTGGCCGGGCTGGGGGTGCTGGAGCCCTATCGCCTGAAGACCCTGGACCAGTTTTTCCGCCTTCTGCCCCTGGCGCCGCCTCATCCGGAGGTGGTGCTCATCACCATCGACCAGCCGGATATCGAGCATCTGGCCGCCCGGGGTCTCTCCTGGCCCTGGCCCCGGCAGGTGTATGCGCCGCTGGTGGATTTCTGCCGGCGGGGCGGAGCCCGGGCGGTGATCTTTGACATCCTGTTCACCGAGGAGTCGGTGTACGGTTCCCAGGACGACCGGGAGTTCGCCCGGGCCCTGCAGGAGGGGCCCACCTTCCTGGCCTGCTTCCTCACCCGGGAGGACAAGCCCCTCCATCCCCTCACCCCGGAGGTGCTCCGCAAGGGGGCGCTACAGTTCTCCGGGACCGGGCCGCCGGGGCCGGCCTACCGGGCGGTCCTTCCCCCCCTGGGGCCGCTCCTGGAGGCCGCCACCGGGGTGGGCAACGTGGAATCCGGCCCCGACCCGGACGGCATCTACCGGCGGCTGCCCCTGGTGGGCCGCTTTCAGGATCACTGGGTGCCGATCCTCGGCTTTGGCGCCTTCAGCCGCCTCACGGCTCCCGGACCCTGGCGGTATGAGACCGGAGGGCTGGTGCAGGGCAACCTCCGGGTGCCTGTGGATGGGCAGGGCAGGTTGCTCCTGAAGTTCCGGGGGCCGGCCCGCACCTTTCCCCGCCTGAGCGCCGCGGAGGTGATCAGCTCCGGTGTCCGGGTGCGCCAGGGTCAGGAGCCCCTCATCCCTCCGGCGAGGGTGGCCGGCAAGTGGGTCCTGGTGGGCCTCACGGCGCCGGGTCTGCTGGACCTGAAGGCCAGCCCGGTGAGTGCCGTTTATCCCGGGGTGGAGCTGCACGCCACCCTGCTGGACAACCTCCTGAGGGGCGATTTCCTGCGGCCGCTGTCTCCGGTGCTTCTGGGGGCCTGGACGCTCCTGTCGGCCTGGGCCGCCGCGGCGGCGGTGCTCTGCTCCCTCCGGCTGTGGGTCAGTGTGGCCGCCGTTCTGATGCTGGCGGCCGCGGTGCTGGGGGGCAGCGCCGCGGGCTTCCGGGCCGACCTGTGGATTGATCCGGTGCTCCCGGGGCTGGCCGCCGGGCTCGCCTTCGCCGCCGCCGCGGTCTACAGCTACATCACCGAAGGCCGCCAGAAGCAGGCCATCCGCCGGATGTTCTCCCATTACCTGTCCGAGGCGGTCATCCGCCACCTGCTGGAGCACCCGGAACGCCTGAAACTGGGGGGCGAGCGCCGGCGGGTGACCCTGTTCTTCTCCGATCTGGCGGGCTTCACCGGTCTGTCGGAGAAGCTTCCCCCGGAAGAGGTGGTGGCCCTGCTCAATGACTATCTGTCTCGCATGACGGACCTCATCCTGGCGGAGGAGGGGGTGGTGGACAAATTTGAGGGGGATGCCATCATGGCCATGTGGGGGGCGCCCCTGGAGCAGCCGGATCAGGCGGTGCGGGCCTGTCGGGCCGCCCTGCGCCAGGTGGCGGCCCTGGGGGAGGTCAACGCCGGGCTGGCCGCCAAGGGTCTGCCGGCCCTGCGCATGCGCATCGGCATCCACACCGGGGAGGCGGTGGTGGGCAACCTGGGGTCGCACCGCCGCTTCGACTACACCGCAGTGGGGGACGCGGTGAACCTGGCCTCCCGCCTGGAAGGCCTGAACAAATATTACGGCACCGCCATCCTGGTGAGTGAGGACACCGCCGCCGCCTGCGGCGGGGCCCTGGAGCTGATGGAAGTGGATAAGGTGAGGGTGAAAGGCCGGGAGACGCCGGTGCGGATCTTCCAGGTGCTGGCGGCCGCCGGGGAACTGACCCCCCAGGCCGCAGCCGCCCGGGAAGCCTATCTCCGGGGCCTGGCCGCCTACCGGCGGGGGCGGTTTGGGGCGGCCCGGGAGCACTTTGCCCGTTCCCAGGCCCTGCTTCCCGAGGGGAATCCGGCCGCGGCCCTGGAGGAACGCTGCCGGCGCCTCGCCGCCCATCCCCCGCCACCGGAGTGGGACGGCGTCTTCCGGCCGGAGGGAAAATAGGCCTCACCCACCCGGACCCTTGCTTTTTCGGCTCCCTTTTGGCAGGCTGGGGGAAAAGAGAGGGCAGGTCGGCGGTTCCCCGGGAGAGCTGCGCGGGGACGTCCCCGGGGTCATGACGTCAGAAACGTCCGCAGGACGGCCGCGTCCGGGTGGCCGGCCGGATGCGGGCCGAAGGAGGTGGGCATGCGTACACGGATGCGGATACAGAGGCGCTGGCTGGGGGCGGCGCTCCTGGGGGTGGCGCTTCTGGTGGCCTTCCCCTCCGGGGTCTGGCCCCAGAACCTCACCGTTTCTCTGAGCAATCAGCAGCTCTATTCCCAACCCGGCTTCACCAGCCCGCCGGTGGCGCCGGTGCCCCAGGGCGCTCAGGTGAGCCTCATCAGCCGGGAGGGCGATTGGGTGCAGGTGGACTATCAGGGGAAGCGGGGCTGGCTGCACAAGGCGGCGGTGGCCGGAGGCGGCCCGCCCGTGAGCGGTCTGCCGGCGCTCCTGAGCGGCGGCCCGGTGCGCCAGACCACCCACGACGAGGTGGCCTTGGCGGGCAAGGGCTTCACCCCGGAGGTGGAAGCCGGCTTCCGACAGAAGAATCCGGGCCTCAATTACGCCCAGGTGGATGAAGTGGAGCGCCTCCAGGTGGATCCGGCCCGACTGCAGGCCTTTTTACAGGAAGGAGGGCTGAACTGATGCGCCGGCTGGCCCATTTCCTGATCCTGATGGTGGGCCTGCCCCTGGTGGCGGGCTTCAATATCCCCTCCCTGCCCCTTCCCACCCCGCCCCTGCCGTCCCAGGCCCAGAAGGCGGCGGAGGTGGTGACCAAAACCGGCACCAAAGCGGTGCAGGCCGCCCGGCCGTTGAGCGAGGCCGAGGAGTATTATCTGGGGCGGGCGGTGGCGGCCCGGCTTTTGGCCCGCTACCCCCTGTATCGGAACCCCGAGGCCACCCTGTATGTCAACCAGGTGGGGCTGGCGGTGGCCCGCAAATCCTCCCGGCCCAACCCCTTCCGGGGCTACCACTTCGCCGTCCTGGACACCCTGGAGCCCAACGCCTTTGCCTGCCCCGGCGGCCTCATCCTGGTGACCCGGGGGCTCATCCGGATGTGCGGCAGCGAGGATGAGCTGGCCGCGGTGCTGGCCCATGAAGTGGCCCACGTGGCCCATAAGGACGGCCTCAACTCCATCAGCCAGGCCCGGTGGAGCGAGGTGCTGACCACGGCGGGCACCGAGGCGGCCCGGCAATATGGCGGCGGGGTGGCCGGGGCGGTGCTCAACCTCTTTAAAGGCGCAGTGGAGGATGTTTTCCGCACTTTGGTGGTGACAGGCTACAGCCGCCAGGCCGAGGAGGCGGCGGACCGGGAGGCGGTGTCCATGCTGAGCCGCACCGGTTATCAGCCCGGGGCCCTGGCAGCGGTGCTGGGGAAGATGTCCGGGGGCGGCGGCGGCATCTTCCGCACCCATCCCCCCACCGGCGAGCGCCTGGCCCGGGTCAGGGCCCTTACCCGGGAGAGCCCGCCGGGTCCCAAGGAAAAGGTGCGGACGGAGCGTTTCCAGCGGGTGAAATTTTAACCACAGAAAATTTCGGATGGGAGGCCGCCGAAGAGCCTCGCCTCCTTGCATCGAGGCGGGGCCGGTCACATTTTTAAATAAAGTGCCCGTGAGGCGGAAGTTTTATGAGGGAAGGACCGAAGGATTCGGGGCTGTAGGCCCTCCCCTTGCACTTTATCCGCCCCGGGGGTATAGGGCGGGCTTGGCGGCCTCCCCTGCATGAAGACCCTGGTGGGGCGGGGCAGGGGGGAAGGGGCCACGGCCCCTGGCCCTTCGGACACAACGGACAGCCTCGGTCACAGACAGTTGCGGAAAGGAGACGGGTTATGGTGGAAAAGACCGCAGGCCGCGATCTCTACGGCCCCATCTTCTGCCATCTGGAGGGCATGGTGGGCGCCGCCCGGAACGCCTTCAACCGGCACAGCCGCCCCGATCTGGAATCCCTCAAGGTCCTGGCGGAAAAGGCCGGCGCGGAGATCAACCGCGCCCTCCAGAGCCTGGCCGCGGCCGGGCCCGGCACCTCCCCCGAGGAGCGGACCCGGATTATCCAGTGCCAGAGCGTGCTGGCGCACGTGCAGATCATTGCCGACAACCTGGCCGGCCTCACCGGGCCCCTGCACAAGAAGATCTCCGAGGGCATCCTCTTTTCCGACAAGGGGGTGGCCCAGACCAATCAGATTTTCGACCGTCTGGCGGGCATTCTGCGCTCACTTCTGGACACCCTCAAGACCGGCAACGAGGTCCTGAAGCGCTACGTGGTGGAAGAGAGCCATCAGCTCTCCCAGCACTGCAACGATTTCGCCACCGAGCATGAAGCCCGGCTGGTGGAGGGCCTGTGTCTGCCCCAGGCGGCGCCCATCTTCCTGGCCGTCCTGGACCGGGCCCGCACCATCGCCCGGCACGCCCTGGACATCGCCCAGATGCGGCCGCCCAAGGCCTGAAGTCATGGGAGGGGGGCCGGCGCCGCGGCCGGCCTTCCCCTTCCGGGTCCCCCGCCTGGCGGCCCCGCCCGTGGCCGGAGCCGGCGGCGCGGCTGGTTCCGGTCAGGGGGCAAACCTGAGGAGATAGTCCCGCAGATCCAACTTGCGGGCCAGGCTCTGCCGGCTCATGTAGCGGATCTTGCCGAAGACGGGGCGCTCGGCGAAAGCCCGGTCGTGAACGCCGCCGATACTCCAGGCGATGCCCACATAGCCGTTGGGGTCCCGGCCGTCCAGCTCGTAGCGGTCATTGAGATAAATGGCCGTTTCCAGGGCCGTCTCCGGGTCCGGGCTCCACTCCAGGATCTTCTTGGCCCAATACATCCGCAGATACCCGTGCATCTTGCCGGTCAGCACCATCTCCCGCTGGGCGGCGTTCCACAGGTCGTCATGGGTGCAGGCCGCCTCCAGCTTCTCCCGGGAATACAGGTACTCCCGGGGGTCCCGGCGATGGTCGTCCAGGGTCTTTCTGGCCCAGGCCGGGAAGCCGGCCACCTGATCGTAGCGGGGCTGGTAGTAGCAGAAATTGTCCGACAATTCCCGACGCACGATGAGTTCTTCCAGGAAGGTCTCCTTGGCCTCCGGCGGCGCCTCGGCGTGATAGACCTCCCAGGCCGCCCGCTGGGGCGCCAGCTGGCCGAAGTGCAGATACGGCGACAGCCCCGACTGCCCTTGGCGGGAAGGGTCATTGCGGTCCTGGGGGTAGGCGGCCAGCCGCCGGGCGATGAAGTCCGCCAGGGCCTTATGGGCTGCGACCTCTCCGGGCTGGGGATGCGGGACTTCCTCGACGCCGGGATCCACGGGCAGGCGGGCGAGCACGTCCTCCACCGGCGGCCAGGGCGGAACCTCCCCGAAAGGGTGGGGATGAGGCTCAAGGTCCGGGAAATCGGTGAGGAATTCCGGCAGGGCCCGGCGCACCTTGGGCCGGAAGGAATAGGCGGCCCACTCCTGGTGGGGGGAGGCCAGCCAGCAGGGGATGAGGTTGTGGGCATCCACCTCATACACCGGGAGAGGGACCCGGGCCAGCACTCCCGCTTTCCACTCCCGCTTGATGCGCAAGGGGTCGAAATCGGTGACCAGGGCCCGGGCCCGGAGACGGGCGAGAACCCGGGGTATCTCCTCCTCCGGGCGGCCCTCCGCCAGCAGCAGGGGGATGCGGTGCCGGGCCAGCTCGGCCGCGGTCTGGGCAAGCCCCCGGAGCATGAAGGCATACTGACGCCGGGTGGCCCCCAGGAAGGCAGGCACCAGGCAGAAGACCGCCACCAGCGGGCGGGCGGCCTCAAGGGCCAGGTCCTGGGCAAAAAGCAGGGCCCAGTTGTCCCGGGCCCGCTGGTCCCGGCTGAGCCAATAGACCACCGGCCCCGGACCTTCGGGCCCCCCTTTCAGACGCCGGACCCGGCGGGGATGGACGCGGGCGGACATGGGCGACTCCTCGGCTTCCTGCACAAAATTTTTTATATCCACAGCACAGACGGCCAATAATCTGTATAATGAATGCAACCGGTGCCGGGACGGGGGCCGCTTTCCGTCCCGCCCCTCCGACAGGATTCTGCCGGGGCGCACCCATCTGCCCGGCCTCCGGCGGAAAGACTCCGGGTGGCAGATATCTTACCAGAGAAGGGCACGGCGATGACAGGGAATCCCGCACCTCAGGCGAGCGTCCCCCGGGTGCGCCGGCGCCTGGAGGTGCGCGGGCTGGTGCAGGGGGTGGGCTTCCGTCCCTTTGTCTACCGGCTGGCCCGGGAGGAGCGTCTGACGGGCTGGGTGCGTAACACCTCCCAGGGGGTGGAGCTGGAGGTGGAGGGCGAGCCGGCGGCCGTGGCGGGCTTCATGGCCCGGCTGCGGGCGGAACTTCCCCCCCTGGCCCGGTTGGACGAGGTGCGCCTCACCGAGCTGCCCCTGGAGTGGGATGGCGCCTTTGTCATCCGGGAAAGCCACGGGGCGGGCGACACCGAACCCGTGATCCCTCCGGATGCGGGCCTGTGCCGGGAGTGCGCCCGGGAGGTCCTGGACCCGACGAACCGGCGCTTCCGTTATCCTTTCACCAACTGCACCCATTGCGGCCCCCGCTTCACCATTATCCGGCAGGTGCCTTATGACCGGGACCGGACCACCATGGCCGCCTTCGCCATGTGTCCGGACTGTCGCCGGGAGTACGAGGACCCCGGGGACCGGCGCTTCCACGCCGAGCCCACCGCCTGCCCGGTCTGCGGCCCCCGGGCCTGGGTGGAGCAGGGGGGGCGGGAACTCCCGGGGGACGCTGTGGAAGTGGCGGCGGCCCTCCTGAAGACCGGCCGCATCGTCGCCGTCAAGGGGCTGGGGGGCTTCCACCTGGCCTGTGACGCCCGCAACCGGGAGGCGGTGCGGCTCCTGCGGGCGCGCAAGGGCCGCCGGGACAAGCCCTTCGCGGTCATGGTGCGGGACCTGGCGGAGGCCCGGCGGGTGGCGTACCTGGACGACCAGGCCGTGGCGCTGCTCCTCTCCCCGGCCCGTCCCATCGTGCTCGTGCCGGCCCGGGAGGATGCCGATCTGGCTCCCGAGGTGGCCCCGGGCCATCGCCTAGTGGGCCTGCTCCTCCCCTATACGCCCCTGCACCTGCTGCTCCTGCAGGCGGCCCCGCCGGCGTTGGTGATGACCAGCGGCAACCTGAGCGAGGAGCCCCTGGTGGCCGACAACGCCGCGGCCCGGATGAAGCTGGCGTCCCTGGCCGATGCCTTTCTGTGCCACGACCGGGAGATCGAGGTGCCCTGCGACGACTCGGTGGTGCGGGTCATCCCCGGGGGCATGATCCCCATCCGCCGGGCCCGGGGGTATGTGCCTCAGCCGCTGGCCTTGCCGGTGGCCGCCCCCCAGGAGATTCTCGGGGTGGGGGCCGAACAGAAGAGCACCTTCTGCCTGGCCTGGGGCGACAAGGCCCTCCTGAGCCAGCATCTCGGGGATCTGGACAGCCCGGAGACCTACGACTATTTCCGCCGGGCGGTGCGCCACCTGGCGGCCCTCAGCCGCCGTCGGCCCATGGTGGCGGCCCATGATCTGCATCCCGATTATCTCAGCAGCCGCTACGCCCGGGAGCTCAGCGGGGTGCGCCTGATAGGGGTGCAGCATCACCACGCGCATCTCGCCGCCTGCCTGGCGGAAAACGGCGTCACCGGCCCGGCCCTGGGTCTGGCGTTAGACGGCACCGGCTTCGGCCCGGACGGCACCGTCTGGGGCGGAGAGCTCCTGGTGGCCGACCTCGCCTCCTTCACCCGCCTGGGGCATCTGGCCTGGGTGCGGCTCCCCGGGGGGGAGGCGGCCATCCGCCGGCCCGCCCGCATGGCCGCAGCCTACCTGTGGGCGGCCTACGGGGAGGGCTTCCAGGAGCGGCTGGCGGCCTTGGGGCTGAGCTTCGAAGCCCTGGAACGCCGGCTGCTGGAGCGGCAACTGGCCGCCGGCTGGCAGTCGCCCCTCACCTCCAGCGCCGGGCGGTTGTTTGATGCTGCGGCCGCGGCGCTGGGCATCTGCCGGGTGCGCACGTACGAAGGCCAGCCGGCCATTGCCCTGGAGATGGCCGCCGCCCCGGGAGAGGACCCCGTGTATCCCTTTCCGGTGGCGGCGGGCGGCGGGAAGCTGCTGCTGGACGGCCCGGCCCTGTTTCGGGCGGCGGTGGAGGATGCCCTGGCGGGCACCGTCCCGGCCCGGGTGGCCGGCCGGTTTCTGGCATCCTTCAGTGCGGGGCTGGCTGAGGCGCTCCTCCATGCCCGGGAGCGGACCGGCCTCAGCCGGGTGGCCCTCTCCGGCGGGGTGTTCCAAAACGCCTTGGTGGTGCAGAGCCTGTCAGCGCGGTTGGCCGCCGCGGGATTTGAGGTGCTCACCCACCACCTGACCCCGCCCAACGACGCCTGCATCTCCCTGGGACAGGTGGCGGTGGCTGCGGCGCGGCTGAAGGGGGAATGACCTCCTCAGGCAGGCACCCCGGGAGCTCAGAGCCCGAGGAGACTCGGGGCCCGGGGATATAAGGAAACGTGGACCGATTATGTGCTTGGCGATTCCCATGCAGATCGTGGCCATTGAGGGGCCGGTGGCGGTGGCGGAGGTGGACGGCGTGCGCCGCCAGGCCCGGCTGGACCTCCTCCCGGAGGCCAAAGTGGGGGACTTTATCCTGGTGCACGCCGGATTGGCCATCGCCACGGTGGATGCCGAGGCGGCCCGGGAAACCCTGGACCTCCTGAGGCAGTTGGCCGATGTCACCCCGTGAGGACTTCCGGGACCGGGCCCTGGTGGCGGAGCTGGCCCGGCGCCTGCGGCCGCTGGCCTCCGGGCCGGTGACTCTCATGGAGGTCTGCGGCACCCACACCATGGCGGTGGCCCGCTTCGGGCTCAAGGCGCTGCTCCCCCCGGGGGTGCGCCTGGTCTCCGGGCCCGGCTGTCCGGTGTGCGTCACCGCGCAGGCGGATATCGACGCCTTCCTCGCCTTGGGGAGCCTCCCGGAGGTCGTCCTGGCCACCTTCGGGGACATGGTGCGGGTGCCCGGGAGCACCACCTCCCTGGAGGAGGAGCGGGCCCGGGGCGCGGCGGTGCAGGTGGTGTATTCGCCTCTGGATGCGGTGGACCTGGCCCGCCGCCGCCCGGACCGCCAGGTGGTCTTTTTCGCCGTCGGCTTTGAGACCACCATGCCGGCCACCGCCCTGGCCCTGAAAAGCGCCGCGGCCGGGCGGGTGGATAATTTCTCGGTGTTCTGCGTCCACAAGACCATGCCCCCGGCCCTGCGGGCGCTTTTGGCCTCGGGTGAGGTCCGGGTGCAGGGCCTGCTTCTCCCCGGGCATGTGGCCACCATCATCGGGGCCGGGGCCTTTGATTTTCTCCCCCGGGAATTTGGCCTGCCCTGCGTGGTCACCGGCTTCGAACCCGTGGACCTCCTCCTGGGGGTGGAGGCGCTGCTCCGGCAGCATCAGGAGGGGCGGGCGGAGGTGGCCAACGCCTATCCCCGGGCGGTGCGGCGGGAGGCCAACCCCCAGGCAGCGGCCCTGCTGGCCGAAGTCTTTGCCCCGGCCGACGCCGCCTGGCGGGGGCTGGGCCTCATCCCCCGAAGCGGCGTCGCCCTGACCGAGGCCTATGCCGGCTGGGACGCCCGACGGCGCTTTGCCGACACCCTGGCCGGGGTGCCGCCCGCGCCGCCCCGGGCCTGCCGTTGCGGCGAGGTGCTGAGGGGGGTCCTGGCGCCCCCGGAGTGCCCCCTCTTCGGCGCAGCCTGCACCCCGTCCCGGCCCCAGGGGCCCTGCATGGTCTCCGGGGAAGGGGCCTGCGCCGCGGCCTTCAGATACGAGAGGGCGTAAGTTTAAGGGGGGCATCGCCGGGATCCCCGGGAAACGGCGGATGGTCAGAGGGCCTGCCGGAGGGCGGAAAGGGGACTTTGGGTTTTGGGGAGAAAAGGGTCGTCCTGGCCCGGGTTGGTGGGAAGCGGAGCTGAATTCATTATCCGTTTCGGGGCAGGGATGATTCACACGCAGCTAATCCATGTCAAAGGTGCGGGTTTCACCCCTGTCACAATCATAAACCTCCAATTCCACTGAATGGCCATATCTCTCTATGGACTCCACCACTCCCTGATAATACCTGCCCTCGTCGTAATCAAAATACTCTATCACCTCCCCCGGCCGGACCAGGTTTCCCTTCTCAATCCCGACAAAAGCGTTGCGTTCCCAATCATAGCCCTCCCAGGCCAATGCCGGTGCGGATAGGGAAAGGACACATAATAATATCATTCCTGCCATATTTAATGATCTGCCGGAAAAGCTGTTGCCGGAGCTGGCCTCGAAAGGCCTGGGAACCCCGCGGGTGCCCGGCGGCCCCCCGCTGAATTCCGGGCTCCGGCAAAAAGAGCCACCTTTTTTCTCCCCCCCGAAGAACCTGGGCCCGGCCGCCCCTTACCGCCGGAAGAACCGGGCCAGCTGCCGGCCGTAGAAGTCCTTGGCGTCCTCGTCGCTGGGGGGGCTGAAGGTGGCGGCCCCTTTGCCTTCCGGGCGCTTCTTGGTGACGATGCCCTTTTCGCCGAAGAGCTTGAGGGCGTTTTGGAAGTTGGGCTCCGAGAGGGCCTCGGACCGCTCCACTTCCCCCAGCTTGTAGAGCTTCTGGCCGATACTGAAGATGCGCTTCAGGAACTCCTTTTCGCTCCGGGGCTTCTTTTGCAGGTATTTGATGGAGCGGAAAACGATCCAATAGGACTCCAGGTAGTTGTAGAGGAGATTGGCGAAGTAAGCCAGCTCCCGCAGGCCGGCGGCGGACAGGGCGTAGCGCTCCCCGGCGGCGTCCAGGGGCACCACCACCTCCCGGGCGGTGAAGTACTCCAGGACCTCGTTCACCTGCCGGGTCGGGTCCAGCTCATCATATACGAATTCATACTTGAACAGGTCCTGGAGGAAGCGCAGATCCTCCTCCACCTGCCGGCGCTCGAAGTCCACCCCCTGGCCGGACAGGATGGAGAGGGCGGCCATGGACGCGGGCAGGAAGAAGTGGATGATGTTGTTTTTGTAGTATTCCAGCAGGGGCCGCTTGGTTTCGTCAATGCTGTAGCCTCCCAGCCCCAGCTCGTCGGCCAGGCCCTCTTCCTGCTCGATGCGGGTGATGAGTTTCCGGGATTCGCACAGGGCCAGGGTCTCCTCCACGGCCTGGGGCAGGTTGTCCAGGGAGTCGGCCCGGCGCACCCCCTGGGCCGCCAGGTAGTTGTGCAGGGTCTGGATGATGCGGTGGAGCTCCCGGCGGTAGACCCCTTTGCGGGGGTAGGTGAGGAGGGCGGCGCAGACCAGGGAGAAGGGGGTGACCACGGACACCTGGTTGATGGCCTGGACGATGCGGAAGGAGAGCTCCAGGCTCAGGTGGCGCAGATTTTCCGGCTGGCCCAGGTCCAGGTCCGGATGCTGCGCCAGGTAGGCTTTGAGGGAGATGGGGGCGCTGAACTGGATGTAGGCCCGGCCGTAGCGGCGCTTGAGGAATTTGCGGGCCTTCACCAGCTGCCCCACCGACTCCGCCTCCTTGGCCTTGCCTTCCAGCTCCTGCAGGTAGGCCTTCTCCTCCAGGACCTGGTCATAGCCGATGAAGGTGGGGACCAGGATGAGATCCGGGGCCGCCCCCTCCCGGAAGGCGCGGATCACCATGTTCATCAGCCCCATCTTGGGGAGGACCAGTTTGCCGGTGCGGGAGCGTCCCCCTTCAATGAAGAACTCCAGGTTGTGGCCGGTCTTCACCAGGGTCTTGAGGTAGGTGTAGAGGACCTCGGCATAGAGCTTGGCCCCGTGGAAGCGGCGCCGGATGAAGAAGGCCCCGGCGTTGCGGAAGATCCAGGACATGGGCCAGAAGGCCAGGTTCTTGCCCGCGGCGATGCGGGGCGGCGCCACATGGTGGTGGTAGATCTGGTGGTTGAGGAGCAGGTAGTCCAGATGGCTCTTGTGGCAGGGCACAAAGACCAGATTGCCCTGCTCCCGGGCCCGGCGCACCGCCTCGAAGCCCTCCTCGTCGAAGACCACCCCGGTGAAAAGGTTCTGGGTGAGCCAGGTGACGGCCCGGTCCATCAGGCCCATGAGCAGGGCGTTGTTGTCGGAGGAGATCTCCCAGAAATAGTCCTGGGCCGTCTTTTTCACCTTGGAGAGCTTCTTTTTCTCCGTCTCCGCCAGGTGCTCCATGAACTGGGTGAGGCCGGGGTCGGTGAGGGTGAGCTCCAGGAATTCCTCCCGGGATTTGATCACCGGCCCCATGACCACCCGTTTTTTGAGGTCGATGCGGGCGATGAGTTCCCGGCGCAGTTCCTGGGCCACCTGGCTGAGCTGGGCCTCCCCGGGGTTGGCGGCCAGGACCTCCTGAAGGTTGATGGGGTCCCCCATCTCCACCACGGCCTTTTTGGCTTTGACAAAGCACAGGGCCAGCTTGCGGAGGCGGCCGGGGTTCTCCCGGTCACCGAAGAACAGGTCCAGCAGGCTCTTCTCCTCCCGGGCCGGGTCCCGGCTCAGCATCACCACCTGGGGCACCACGAAGATGGGGAACTCCAGCTCCGCCTGCAACTCCAGCAGGTGCCGCAGCGGGTCCTCCCGGGGCTTGAGGAAGCGTTGCCGGAAGCCCACGGAATCCACCAGGAAAAGGAGGGAGGCGCGGCGCTGGGCCAGGATGGTGCGGAAATAGCCGTCCTGGAAGGGGCGGGGCCAGGCCCGTTTGCGGGTGAAGTAATTGAGGGCGGCGGAGATGATCTGGATCAGGTGGGAGAAGGGCTGCCACATCCACAGGTTGAGGTCGAAGGCCACCTCAGGGGCGGGCAGGCCCAACTGGTGGTAACGCCGGTGGAAAAAGAGAAAATCCAGGTGGCTGCGATACTTCAGGGCATAGACCACGACGCCGTCCCGGGCCAGGGCCTGGAGACGCTCCTGATAACGGGGATTGATGCTCACCCGGGCGAAAAAGGGGTCCAGGGTGAAGCGCAGGAGCCAGCCGGGGCGGCTGGGGAGATAGCCGGCGTAATGGTACTCCTGCCCGGCGACCCAGGCGGTGAGGCGCTGCACCAGGCGCCCGGCCCAGCCCCGGGGTTTGGCTTCCACCGGCGCAGGGGAAGGCGGCGAGGGATCGGAAGGTGGCGCGTGCATCATCAGTATCTCGGCGGGGCCGATGAGGGCCGACGAATTAACCGACGGAATATTTCCCCTCCGCCCGGAGGCCGGGCGGGAAGACCGGGTGGGGGAGGCGGGACCGGGGGATTCTCCCCGGACCCTGCTCCCGTGGATTCCGGAAAACAGTCTCAACTATAAATCAATCCTCCGGGCTGTCAACCGTCGCGGCCGTTGAGGGGGCCTCAGCCGGCGGGCCGGGCCGGCAGGCGGGCCTCCTGGGGCCGCCCTTCCCCCACCAGACGGAGAAGCAGAATGGACACCTCGTACATGGTGTAGATGGGGATGGCCACCACCGTCATGGTGACCACGTCGGCATGAAAGGCGGCGATGACCGCGCTGAGCAGGATGGCCAGGCGGCGCTGTCCGACCAGCATCTCCCGGGTGACCAGACCGGCCCGGCCCAGGATGAGAAACACCAGGGGCAGCTCGAAGATCACCCCGAAAAGCACCAGCAGCCGCAGGCAGAAATTGACGTACTGGGTCAGGTTGAGCATGGAAAAGAGCAGTTCACTCTCGTAGGCCAGGGAGAAGGAGATGATCAGGGGCCACACCAGATACAGGAAGAACACGCCCCCGAGCACAAAGGCCAGGGTGCCGAAAGGCACAAAGAAATAGACGTAGCGCTTTTCCCAGGGATAGAGGGCCGGTGCCAGAAAGAGCCACAGCTGGTATAGAATCACCGGGAAGGCCAGGGCCAGGCCGGTGATGAGGGAGATCTTCATCTGCACAAAGAAGGGCTCCAGGGGCGCCATGTAGTTCAGTTTGTGGGGCACCACCTGGGGCGGCTCGGGCTTGAGCCCCAGTTTGGCCGCCAGTCCGGGGAAGTTCCGGCCCATCCAGATGGAGACCTGGTACTGCAATTTCTGGGTGAGGGAGGGCTCCAGCAGGGGCCGCTGGATGAAGCGCTGCACCGTGGGGGCCAAGGGCCAGGAGAGCCCCATGGCGAGAAACAGCGCCACAAAGGAGATGATGAGCCGCTTGCGCAGGTCGTTGAGGTGCTCGAAAAAGGACATCTCCGCCATGACGCCGCCACCTTGTGCCGGCCCCCGGACCAGGGCCCGGGCAGGGGTCCCGGTCCGGAGGGAGGCTTGCCCACATTGTAATCCAATGTCGCCCGCGGGGCAATGTGCCGGCGCTACACCACCACGACCCCCCGGGGGGCCTGGGTCAGCCATTCCACTCCGGCGGCGGTGAGACGGCAGGTGTCCTCCTGGCCCACCATGCCGATGCCCGGCAGGAAAAACTTGGGCTCAAAGGCCAGGACCATGTCGGCTTCCAGGGCGTAGGGCGAGCGGGCGGTGATGAGGGGGAGCTCATCCAGCTCCAGGCCCACCCCATGGGCCAGGAAGCTCACCCGGTCCGGCCCCCGGCCCATGAAGCAGTCCTTCAGGCCCCGGTCCTGGACCACCTGCCACAGGCGGGCAAAGAGGTCCCCGGGGAGCACTCCCGGGCGGGCTTCGGCCTCAAAGACGGCATAGAGCTCCTCCACCACCTCAAAGGCCCGCCAGGCCGCGTCCGGCAGGCCGCCGATGGCATACAGGCGGGTCATGTCGGCGATATAGCCCCCCACGCAGGCGGCCAAATCCACGCTGATGGGCTCCTGAGGGGCCAGGGGTTTCAGGGAGGGGCCCTGGGGGAAGGCGGCACTGAAGCCCAGGCCGCCGGAGGGCGTATCGGTATAGGCCGCGGCCAGACCGGCCTCGCCGGAGAGCACATGGCCGAAGAAGACCTCCAGGTCCCAGCGCCGGAAGCGCACCAGCCCCTGATGGCCCAGGGAGCGCAGGCGGTATTCCAGCAGGGCGGAGAGCTCCAGCTCGGTGCGGCCCGGGACGAGGAGCTCCGGCACCCCGGCATGCACCTGAGCCAGCATGGCGGCGGCCTCCCGGATCCGGGCCAGCTCATAGGCGGACTTCACCATGCGCTGCCGGCGGATGAGGGGGGAGACATCCTCCACGGGGACCTGAGGGAAAAGCTTCCGGGTGAGATGGAGAAAGAGCGCGGCCGGCAGGACGTCCAGCTCCAGACCCAGGACCACCGGCGGCGTCAGGAGGTCGGTGAGCAGGCGGGGGAGCTCCGGCAGGCTGCGGTAGAAGATCACCGGCCAGGGCAGTTCCCCCCGGCGGGGGTGATCCTGGGGCCGGCGCACCAGCAGCCGGGGTTCCCCGGACACGGGCACCGCCAGAAAGCCCTCCACGATGGTGGCGGTGTAGTAATAGAGGTCCGCCGGCTGGCGGATGAGGGCCAGGGAGACGCCCGCCTCTTTCAGAAGGCCCTGGAAGGCCTCCCGGCGGTGCTCCAGTTCGGAGTGGGGCACAGGTTCCATGGCAGTTACCACGCCAAGGCCAAGGGAGTGCGGCACAAGGTAATGTTGCAGGAAGGATGATCTTCCCGCAGATTATTTTCGCTTCCCCCACTAAGGGGGATTGCCCCTGAAGGCAACAAGGAGGTAATTTGTTTATTGATTATTTGTTATATTTTTAATAATCTCCAGATATAGCCTTTTTAGAACTTGATGTTTCAGGGCCGCAATTAATCCATCATGAGCTCAGAAAAATGATTTAATACTGCATCAATATTGATGGTTCAATATCTCCCAGAATGCTCAAGACGAAGAGACCGCCTTAACGCTCACTCCCGTTCCGGTTTATCCGGTATGTTATCCTGCTTGTCGTTAATCGCATGCACCTCCCCCGGGAAAAGGGCCTAACTGAAGGAATGGAGGGTAGGCTGGGGCCCCGCGCCCCCGCCTCCTTTCCCCCTAGTCGTAAAACGAGGCCCAGTCTCACAGGCCGGGGTCATAGGCCACCACGTCCAGGGCCGCCGGGCCCTGGGCTCCCAGCACCAGGACTTTTTCGATGTCCGCAGTGCGGGTGGGACCGGTGAGCCAGCTCACCCAGGGCTCAGGCCGGGCGGCGGCCAGGGCCAGGGAGCGGGCCAGGCTGAGGTCGCTCTCCTGTTGGGGCACCACCACCACCTGGCGACAGGCCTGGAAAGGCAGCCACAGGGCGGGTTCGGAGGGCGGCGCCACCAGCACGCTGCCGGTTTCGGGCACCGCCGCCAGCCCCACGGTGACCACAGTGTCCGCCTCCGGGGCCCACGTCCCGGCCGCCAGCCGGGCGGGCACCCCCAGGGCCTCAAGTTCCCGCACCACCGGCGCCAGCCACGGGTGATCCTCCACAAAGAGAGGGCCTTGCCGGCGTTCCCGCAGGTATGCCGCCAGGGCCTCCGGGCCCCGAAGGCTGACATAGCCGCAGCCCGCCTCGGCGAACCGGGCCGGGGCCGGGGGCGGAGGCGGCCGGTGGGGGGCGGATGCTCCGGGGGCCGGGATGCGGGGCGGCGTCCTGAAGGGCCCCCCAGGGGGGGATGGCTCCCGGGCCTGACGCCAAAGGGCCCGGAAACTCTCCGGCGCCGGCGGCGGGGCGGGGGAGGGGAGGAAGCGTCCCAGCCGGCGCCAGAGCCTCTCCCCCCGCCGATACACCCCCGGATGGCAAAGCAGGTGGCTGAGGGCCCCGGCCAACCGGCGCAAGCGGCGGAACCGGCGGCTGCTCCGGCGTAAGTTCAGAATGAGCTCCGGCAGGGGAATGGCCGCGGGACAGATGTCGCCGCAGGCCCCGCACTGGGTGCACAAGTCAGGCAGATCCCCCTCCGGCGGGAGAAAGGGGGCCAGCAGGATGCCGATGGCCCCGGGATAGACCCGGCCGTAGAGATGCGCCCCCCCGGCCTGGAAGACCGGGCAGATATTGAGGCAGGCGCCGCAGCGCAGGCAGAAGAGGGCCTCCCGCAGCTCCGGGTGCTCCCCCAGGCGGCGGCGGCCGTTGTCCAGCAGCAGGAGATAGAAGGCCTGGGTGCCAGAGGGTCCGGTGGTCAGGCCCCGCTTCAGGTGCACCAGGGCGGTGAGGCGCTGGCCGGTGGCGCTGGCCGGCAGAAGCCGCAGCAGCACTTCCAGGTCTGTCAGCCCGGGGAGGAGTTTCTCTATGCCCATGACCGCCACGTGCACCGGCGGGATGCAGGCGGTGCGCCGCAGATTGCCTTCGTTTTCCAGGAAGACCAGGGTGCCGTCGGGGGTGGCGGCGTTCACCCCGGTGATCCCCATCCGGGCCGCCCCGAAGCGGGGTGCCAGGTGGCGGGCGGCCGCGGCGCACAGCTCCGCCGGCGCCGCAGGCAGGGCGTAGCCCAGGTGCCGGGCGAAGAGGCGGGCAATGTCCAGGCGGTTCAGGTGCAGGGCCGGCGCCGTGAGGTGAGCCGGGGGGTGGCCGGCCAGCTGCACGATAAACTCCCCCAGGTCGGTTTCGGTGACCTCCAGGCCGGCGGCCACAAGGGCCGGGGTCAGTCCCAGCTCCTCGGTGGTCATGGACTTGGATTTCACCACCTGGCGCACGCCGTGCCGTCGGGTCAGGGCCAGGATCTGAACCCGGGCCTGGGCCGCATCCCGGGCCCACAGCACCTCCCCGCCCCAGGCCGTCACCGCCCGGCGCAGGCGGGCCAGATTGTCCTCCCACAGGGCCAGCGCCCGGGCCTTGAGCTCCCGGACCTGCCGCCGCCAGTGCTCCCACTCCGGATACTCGCTCACCAGGCGCGCCCTCGCCTCCAGGGCCCGGTGGGTGGCCCGGCGGACGGTCTCCGGCCGCAGCTCCGGCAGGGGGGAGAGATGCGAGGTCGACATGGTCAGTCCTGCCCGGGACGCCCCGGAAGGCGCCCTTTTCCCGCCCCCCGGGGGACGGGCGGGGTCCGGCGCCGGGCAGGCCGTCAGCTCACCGGCAAACGGCCCCCGAAGCGGCGAAGACCGCAAGGTCCCGGGGCGCCGGCTCCTTCAGACGGGGAGCTCCCGCACCTTGATGACGGCCCGGCGGCGCTCCTGGGTGAGCCAGGCGTCGAAGAGCACCTGGCGTTTGGTCTCCAGGAGCTGTTCCCGCAGTTTGTCCTCCTCCTTTTTCAGCTCCTCCGCCGGGGGCAGACGCCGGGCCTTGAAGGCCAGGACATAAAAGGCGTCCCGGAAAAAGAAGGGCTTGTCGGGGTACGGGTTTTTCTCGGAGAGCAGGAAGGCGGCGGTGGTGAGGCCTTCCGCCAGGGGCTGCTTCAGAAAGCCCTGGGCCCGGGTGAAGGGGCCGCTCTCCTGGAGGGGCACCCCGGCCTGAGCCGCCACCTTGGCCAAGGGCTCCCCCTGACGCAGCCGGGCCAGGAGCTGTTCCGCCTCCTTTTCGGCCTGGGCCTTGGCCTTCTGCCGGGCCACGGCCTGGCGCACCTGCTCCCGCACCTCCTCCAGGGGCGGGATGGCCGCCGGGCGTCTTTCCACCGCCTGCATGATCACAAAGCCCCGGGGCGTCTCCACCACCCGGCTCACCTCCTGGGGCTTCAGGGCCAGGGCCGTTTCCTTGAAGACCCGGGTCAACTCCTCTCCCGGGAGGGCATCGCCCAGGGCGAAGAGGGGCGTTTCCCGGAGGCTGAGTGTCAGCTTGCGGGCTATCTCGGCGAAATCCCCTGCCAAGAGATCCAGGCGGGCCTGGCGGGCCGCCTCCTGGGCCAGACTCCGGCTTTTCTCCCGGCGTATCCGGCTGGCGGCCTGTTCCCGGGCCTGGGCCTCGGGGAGCCTTTCCGTCTCCAGGACCTCTTCCAGCTTGAGGACATGAAAGCCTTTGGCGGTCTGGGCCAGGGCAACCTGCCCCGGGGCCAGGGCGAAGGCCACCTTTTCCCAGGCGGGATCCCGCTCCCCCCGGGTGACCGGGGCCAGCTCCCCGCCCGTGGCCCGGGCGGCGGCGTCCTCGGAGTGGCTCCGGGCCAGGGCGGCGAAGTCGGCCCCGGCCTGGGCCTGGCGCACCAGGCCCTGGGCCTTCTGCTCCACTTGGCGGCGCTTCTCCGGCGGGCCGGCCGCGGCGAGAAAGATCTCCCGCACCTTCAGCACCCGGGGCCGGCTGAACTCCGCGGCGTGCTCCGCCAGATAATCGGCCACCTCCCGGTCGGAGATGGTGGCCTGGGGGAGGTAGGCCTCCGGGTCGAAGACGACGTAGCGGACCTTGACCCGCTCCGGGGTCCGGAACTCCTGGGCGTGATCGCGGTAGTAGGCGGCGATCTCCTCCTCGGAGGGCTTCTGCTGGGCCAGGAAGCGCTCGGGGGTGAGGGCCAGGTAGCGCACCTCCACTTCTTCCTTGGCCAGGCGCAGGATTTCCTGCAGCTCCCCGTCCGAGACCTTGGCAAAGGCGGTGATGACCTGAATGAGCCGCTGGCTCAGGAGGCGCAGCCGCTCCTGCTCTTCAAAATCCGCCGGGCTGATCCGGGCCCGGGACAGAGCCGCCAGATACCGGCGCTGGCTGAAGCGGCCGTCTTCGTGGAACACCTCCAGATTCTGGATATGCCCCCGGAGCTCCTCATCGGTGACGGTGATGCCCAGGTGCCGGGCCCCCTGCCGCAGGAGCTCCTCCTGGATGAGGATCTCCAGGGCCCGGTCCTTGAGTCCCAGGGCTTTCAGATCCTCCTCCCTGAGCTCGCCCCGCCCCATCTCCTGATATTGCCGGAGGAGCTGGTTGTATTGCTGCAGGAAGCGGCTCATGAGGATGGGGACGCCGTTCACCGTGGCCGCCTCCTCGAAGCGGGGGGAGCGGAGGCCGCCGATGCCCCAGAAGATGAAGACCACCACGATGGCCCCGATGGCCACCGCAATGACCCAGGAGCGGGAATATTGACGCAGGAATTTCAGCATCTCGGCACCTAGGGGGACGGAGTCAGCGGGGCGAAATCCCGGGAAGCCGGGCGGCCGGGAGGGGCAAAGCCAGATAAGGCCGGAGCGCTCCCGGCCGCCTGCCTCTGCCCCGCCCCCGGTCTCAGCGGCCCTCCTTCAGCCACTTCTGGGCCTCCTTGCCCTCCGGACTCTGGGGGTATTTCTGTACCAGTTTTTTCAGAGTGGACTGATAATTGGCTTTCTGATTCTGGTGGTGATAGCACAGGGCCTGGCGCAACATGGCCGCCGGGGCCAGGGGGCTGCGGGGATGCTGGGTGAGAACCTTGTTGAATTCCACCCCGGCCTCCCGGTATTTTTTCTCCTGATAGAAGCTGTCGGCCAGGTAGAAGCGGGCTTCCGCCGCCCGGGACCCCTGGGGCTGGCTGCGCAGGTAGGCGTGGAACTTCTCCCGGGCCGCGGCATACTTCTTGGCCTGATACAGCCGCATGCCCTCCCCGAAGGTCTTATCCTCCACCCCGGGTTTGGCCGCGCCGGGGGGCGGGGGGGATGGCGGGGTGGCGGCGGCGAGGGGTGTTTTGGCACCGGGGCGGGTTCCCGGGGCGGTGCCCGGGGGATAGCGGCCTTCCTGGAGGACCTTGAGCTGCGTCTCCAGATTCTGGAGGCGGGCTTCCAGGGCCTTGACCTGCTCCGCCAGATCCGGGGGCCGGGCCTCCTCTCCCGGTACGGCGGCGGGCGGCGCGGCCGGAGGAGCCTCGGCGACGGGGGCTGGGGCGGGCCGGGTCCGACCCGGCAACATGTAAGGGTCACACGCCGCCACTGCCGCCAAGGAGATGCATACCACCACGCTCACGGTTGAGGCTCGCCCTGCCATTGCTTCCCTCCTGCAGGCCGCCCCGGGGGGACGGCGAAATCGGGGGGCCGGGGAATCCCTGGTCCCCGCCCCCACCTCTTTGAGGACCCCGGTCCGGGAATGACGAGGGGAGGGGGCGTGGGGGGTCAGACCCCGGCCCGCCTCCGGAAAACCTTCTTCCGCCTCAAAAATACCTCATCATAGGGGGAACAGCACGCCTGTGTCAAGGGGCCCCCGGCCGGGGAGGCGCCTTGCCCCGGCGCCCGGTTGGGGGTATGATAACCTGACAGGTTGGTGAAAAAGGTTATTCGGGGAAAAGGGCCCGGGGTCACAGACCTGCCCCCTCCCCCAACTCCGGAAACGGGATTTGGCTTGGCCAATCCGGCAACAACGGCCCGGAAGGGGTGTCTTTCCACAGACTGTTAGAGTCCGTGGTGGAAGACCCAGCCAACTCGCGGCCCGGCCCGTCCCGCCGGGAAGATGCGCCACCGCCGCGACGGAAGAAAGCTTGGCCCCCCGACACCCCGGTTTTGCCTGACTTCGTGCGAGCAGGAGTCCTATGAGCGCCCCTTTTGTGCACCTGCATGTGCATACCGCCTACAGCCTGCTGGACGGCGCCATCCGCCTGGACGACCTCATGGCCCGGGCCCGGGACTTCGACATGCCGGCGGTGGCCATCACCGATCACGGCACCCTCTTCGGAGTCCTGGACTTCTATCTCAAGGCGAAAAAAGCCGGCCTGAAACCCCTTCTCGGGTGTGAAATCTATGTCACCCCGGGCAGCCGGCATGACAAGAAGGCGGGGGTCAAGGGGGATTACCACCACCTGGTGCTGCTGGCGGCGGACCGGACCGGGTATCGGAACCTGGTGCAGCTGGTCACCCGGGCCCACCTGGAGGGCTTCTACTACAAACCCCGGGTGGACAAGGAGCTTCTGGCCGGACTGAACGGCGGGCTCATCGCCCTGTCCTCCTGTCTGCACGGGGAGGTGCCCCGGCTGCTGCTGGCCGGGGACCTGGCGGGGGCCGAAGCCGCGGCCCGGGAATATGCCGACATCTTTTCCGGCGGGCGCTTCTACCTGGAGGTCCAGGCCAACGACCTCCCGGAACAGCGCCGGGTGAACGACCTTCTCCTGGAGCTGGGGCCCCGGTGGGGGCTGCCGGTGGTGGCCACCAACGACTGCCACTATCTGAGGCCCGAGGACGCCCGAGCCCACGATGTGCTGTTGTGCATCCAGACCGGCAAGACGGTGCACACCACCGGCCGCATGGCCTTTGCCACCGACCAGCTCTATTTCAAGAGCCCGGAGGAGATGGCCCGGGAGTTTCCCCCCGCGGTGCTGGCCCGCACCCTGGAGATCGCCGCTCAGTGCGAGGTGGAGCTGGAGCTGGGGGCCCTGCATTTCCCCACCTACCCCGCCGCCCGGGAGCGGGATCCGGGGGAAGTGCTCCGGGAGCTGGCCCACCGGGGGCTGGAGGAACGCCTGGCCCAGGCCCCGCCCGCCCGGCCGGTGGAGGAGTATGGGCAGCGCCTGGCGTATGAGCTGGATGTGCTGGAAAAGATGGGCTTTGCCGCCTACTTCCTGGTGGTGGCGGACATCGTGGCCTATGCCCGGCGCCGGCACATCCCGGTGGGGCCCGGGCGGGGCTCCGCCGCCGGCAGCCTGGTGGCCTGGGCCCTGAAGATCACCGATCTGGACCCCCTGGCCCACGGGCTGTTCTTCGAGCGCTTCCTCAATCCCGAGCGCCAGAGCCCCCCGGACATCGACCTGGACTTCTGTTTTGAGCGCCGGGGCGAGGTGCTGACCTATGTGGCCAAAACCTACGGCTTTGAAAATGTAGCCCAGATCACCACCTTCGGCAGCATGAAGACCCGCCAGGTCATCCGGGATGTGGGCCGGGCCCTGGAGGTGCCCTACGCCGAGGTGGACAAAATCGCCAAGCTGGTGCCGGAACAGCTGGGCATCACCCTGGATCAGGCCCTGGAGCGGGAGCCCCGGCTCCGGGAGCTGCGGGACTCGGACCCCACGGTGCGGGAGATCCTGGACATCGCCCGCACCCTGGAGGGCCTGCCCCGCCACGCCTCCACCCACGCCGCCGGGCTGGTCATCGGGGACCGGCCCCTGGTGGACTACCTCCCCCTCTACAGAGGCACCAAGGGCGAACTGGTGACCCAGTTTGACATGAAGGGCGTGGAGAAGGTGGGCCTGGTGAAGTTCGATTTTCTGGGCCTGCGCACCCTGACCGTCATTGACAACGCGGTGCGCCTCATTAGGCGGCACCACCGGCCGGACTTTGACATCCACGCCATCCCCCTGGACGACCCGCAGACCTACGCCCTGCTCCAGGCCGGTAATACCGCCGGGGTCTTCCAGCTGGAATCCTCGGGCATGCGCCAGCTGATGATGCGCCTCAAGCCCTCCACCTTCGAAGACATCGTGGCCCTGGTGGCCTTATATCGCCCCGGGCCCATGGAAAGCGGCATGCACCTGGATTACGTGCAGCGCAAACACGGGGAGGAGCCGGTGACCTATCTGCTGCCGGAGCTGGAGCCCATCCTCAAGGAAACCTACGGGGTCATCCTGTATCAGGAGCAGGTGATGCAGATCGCCGCCGCGGTCTCCGGCTTTTCCCTGGCGGAGGCGGACATCCTGCGCCGGGCCATGGGGAAGAAGATCCCCGAGGTCATGGCGGCCCAGCGCCAGCGGTTCGTGGACGGCGCCCTGGCCCGGGGGGTGGCCCGGGAGACGGCCGAGACCCTCTTTGACCTCATCGAGAAGTTCGCCGGCTACGGCTTCAACAAATCCCACTCCGCCGCTTATGCCCTCATCGCCTATCAGACGGCCTATCTCAAGGCCCACTACCCCCTGGAGTTCCTGGCGGCCCTGCTCAACAGCGAGATCAACAACACCACCGCGCTGGCCAGGCACATCCTGGAGGCCCGGGACCAGGGCATCCGGCTGCTGCCCCCGGACATCAACCTGAGCGACCGGGACTTCACCGTGGAGGACGGCCAGGTGCGTTACGGTCTGGCCGGGGTGAAAAACGTCGGTCTGGGGGCCATCCAGGAGATCCTGGAGGTCCGGCGGGAGCGGCCCTTCACCGGGCTCATGGACCTGCTGAGCCGCCTTAATCTCACCAAGGTGAACCGGCGGGTCCTGGAGGCCCTCATCCAGGCGGGGGCCCTGGACAGTCTGCACCCCCACCGGGCCCGCCTCTTGGCGGCCCTGGACGTGGCCCTGGAGCGGGCCCAGAGTCTGAAGCGCCAGGCCGCCACCCGCCAGATGACCATCTTCGGGGGGCCGGAGGAGAGCGCTAGCGACGACTGGCTGCCGGAGGTGCCGGAGTGGCCGGATGCTGAGAAGCTCACCCGGGAAAAGGAGGCCCTGGGGGTGTATCTCTCCGGGCACCCGCTGGATTCCTGCCGGCACCTCCTCAAGGCCTGGGTCAAGGTGACCACCGCGGACCTGGCGGACCTGCCCGACGGCGAGGAGGTGGCCCTGGGGGTGGTGGTGAGCGCCCTGAAGGAGAAGACGGGCAAAAAGGGGGGCCGCCTGGCCATCCTCACCGTGGAGGACCTGGTGGGCTCCGTGGAGGTGCTGGTCTTCAAGGATGTCCTGGAGGAGGCCAACTCCTGGCTCACCAAGCCCGGCCTGCCCTTGTGGGTGAAGGGCTCCCTCATCCAGGAGGAGCAGGGGCCCAAGATCCGGGCCACGGAGATCGCCCCCCTGGGGCAGGCCCTGCCCCGCTGGCCGGAGCGCCTGGAGGTGCGCCTGCAGGCGGACAGCCTGACCCGGGAGCAGCTGCTGGCCTTGAAGGACGTCTTCCTGCGCCATCCGGGGCCGGTGCCGGCCATCCTGCACTTCCTCCATCCCGGGGAGGAGGCGGTGCTGCACCTCCCGGAGGAGCTGGGCCTGACCCCCTCGGAGGCCCTGGCCCAGGAGGTCAACCGCCTCCTGGGCTATCCGGCCCTGAGCCTGTAGGCGGGGGCGGGGAATACCGCCTCCTGCCCCTCCCTGCCCGGGGGGGTTGGGGAGGGGGTTCGGGGGAGGGGCAGGGCTCTCTGACCCCTGGCCCCTTCCCCCGAATCATCTTTTTTCACAACCTGCTCCGGGAGAAGGAGCCGGGGCCGCGGGTTTTGGTTTGCGCCTTCTGGCATACTGTTTCCACCGTCTCGTGGTATAATCCGGCGGGGGTGAACGCATGGGGGACAAGGACCTTACCGGACTGACCTTCCTGGTGACCGGCAGCGCCGGGTTCATCGGCTTTCATGTGAGCCAGGCCCTGCTGGCCCGGGGGGCCACTGTGGTGGGGCTGGACAATTACAACGACTACTACTCCCCCGCCCTGAAACGGGACCGGGATCGGGAACTGAGGCGCCATCCCGGCTTTGTCTCCCTGGAGCTGGACCTGGTGGACCGGGGGGGCCTGGAAGCCCTCTTCCGGGAGTACCGGCCCCGGAAGATCTGCCACCTGGCGGCCCAGGCCGGGGTGCGCTATTCCCTCCTCAACCCCTTTGCCTACCAGGAGGCGAACCTGGAGGGCTTCCTCAACCTCATCGAGCTGGCCCGGCGCCACGAGGTGGAGCGCTTTGTCTACGCCTCCAGCTCCAGCGTCTATGGCGGGCTCGCCGAACTCCCCTTTGCCGAAAGCCAGCGGGTGGACACCCCCATCAGCCTGTACGCCGCCACCAAACGGGCCAACGAGCTCATGGCCCACGCCTACACCCACCTCTACGGCCTCCCCACCGTGGGGCTGCGCCTCTTTACGGTGTACGGGCCCTGGGGCCGACCGGACATGGCCATGTGGCTGTTCACCGCCGCCATGCTGGCGGGGCAGCCCATCAAGGTCTTCAATTACGGCCGCATGGAACGGGATTTCACCTACATCGAGGACGCGGTGGCGGGCATTGTGGCGGCGCTCCTCACCGAGGGGCTGGCGCCTTATGAGATCTTCAACCTCGGCAACCACCGGGCGGAGCCCCTCACCAAAGTGATCCGCCTCCTGGAGGAGCACCTGGGAGTCACCGCCCGGCAGGAGCTGCTGCCCCTGCAGCCGGGGGATGTGCCCGCCACCTTTGCCGACATCTCCCTGGCCCAAAGCAAGCTGGGTTTTTATCCCCGCACCCCCATTGAAGAGGGCATTCCCCGCTTTATTGCCTGGTACCGCCGGTATCACGGCCTCGAAGGGTAAAAAAACCTTCCCGCCCTTTTCCTGAGAAGCACCCGCGCGCCGGGCCGTGGCATCTTCTTTCCGTCCATGGCGTGACAAGTGTTCCGGGGAAAAGGAAATTTTTTCTTGACAAAATATTTTTTTCCTGCAATGGAAAAAAAAGGCATCTCAGGATAAACCTGGCCAGATTATCCGGAAAATGGCCTGATGTGCTAGGGGATATTCTGAGAGCAGGGCTCAGGGAGAGCCTGATTTCCAGGGAAGGAAATGCCGATGTCCCCCGATGTGTCATCCGGAGGCCCGCCGCCCCCGGCCCCGACCCGGGAGAGGCCGGGGTTTGGGGCGCACACGCTCCGGGTCTGGTGGGCCGACCGCCGCGGGCGCCTGCCCTACCGCCGCTATCGGGACCTGGAGGACCGGCCCCGGCGGCTGGCGGCCCAGGACGCCTCTTTGTTGACCCTGGCCCTGGGCCTCACCTATCTGGGCTGGCTGGCCTGGGTGGTGTGGCCGGGCCGGGGCCTCCCGGACCTCTGCTTTCTGGCGGCGGAGGCCCTGGCTTTTCTGCTTCTGGCCTGCCTGGCCTTTGATATCTGGCACCTCAGGTTTCACCGGCCCGAGGGTCTGCCCCTCCCCACCCCTCCGCCCCGGGTGGATGTCTTCGTCACCTGCTGCGGCGAGCCCCTGCCCGTCATTCACACCACCCTGCAGGCCGTGCGCCGGATCGCCTACGAGCCCCTCACCGTGCATGTGCTGGATGACGGCGGCTCCCCCCAGGTGGAGGCCCTGGCCTGCTCCCTGGGCTTTCACTACCATTCCCGGGTCCAGGCGGGCCTGCCCCGGCGGGATGCCAAAAGCGGCAACCTCAATTTCGGCCTCGGCCAAAGCGACGGGGAATTCATCCTGGTGCTGGACGCCGACCAGGTGCCCCAGCCGGACATCGTCACCCGGCTGGTGGGCTTCTTCCAGATCCCCCGGGTGGCTTACGTTCAGTCCCGGCAATCCTTCTACCTGCCGGAGGGGGATCCCTTCTACAACCGGGACGAGATCTTTTATGAGGTCATCCAGTGTGCCAACGACCGGGCCAATGCGGTCATCTCCTGCGGCTCCGGGGTGATGTACCGCCGGGCGGCGCTTCTGGAGATGGGCGGGTTCGCCACCTGGAACCTCATCGAGGATTTCACCACCTCCTATGAGCTGGTGAGCCGGGGCTGGAAGGGGATTTATTACCCGTACGCCCTCACCCGGGGCCTGGCGCCCCAGGACCTGGCCGGGGTCTACCGGCAGCGCTTCCAGTGGTGCCTGGACACCATGCGCCTGTTTTTCTGGGACAACCCGGTGCGCAAACCCGGTCTCACCCTGAGCCAGCGCCTCCATTTTCTGGTGATCATGGTGAGTTATCTGGTGAGCGGCCTGGTGTTCCCGGTGTTCTATGTCATTCCCCTGGTGGCCTACTGGCAGGGCTACACCATCCTGGAAGGCCGGGAGTGGCAGTATGTGGCCCTGCGGGGGGCGTATCTGGGGGCTACCCTGCTCATGTTCCGCTATCTCTTTTACCACAAGGAGGCGGCCAAGCAGTTCCGCATGCTCTGCGGCCTGTTTCCGGTGTATGCCGCGGCCATCGGCGCCGCCCTGTTGTATCCGCCGGGGCGCAAGCCCTCGTACCGCCTCAATAATCATGCCCCCTTCGCCGAGGTGCGCCCCTGGTGGTGCCTGTTGCCGCAGCTGGTGGTGGTGGTCCTGCACCTGACCCTGCCCCTGTGGTCGCTCCATTGCGGCTGGGCCCCGGTGAATCTGGTGGTCTTCAACTCCCTGTTTTCGGCCTTTGTCATCTGGACCTTGGGCGACCTGATTCTGGCGGGCCTGAGGCGGCCCCAGTTCACCCCCGCCATGGATCCGAGGCAGGTGTATGGCATCTAAGGCCCGGTGGTTTCTGGCATTGCTGCCGCTGCTGTTTCTGGCCGCGGTGTTCACCCTGGCCCACCGGCGGGATCCGGAATTCTGGCGCTCGCCGGTGGGGCTCTACCGGTCGGCCCAGGAGGCGGAGAAACGGGGGGAGCTCTCCCAGGCCCTGAAGCTGGCGGAAAAATCCTGGCAGCGCCAACCCGGTCATCCCGAGGTGGGCACCTTTCTGGGCTGGCTCTACCTCAAGGCGGGACAGCCGGAGCGGGCCGCGGCCCTCTTCAGTGAGCTGTGGCCCCGGTATCCCCAGGCCACCGCCGCCCTGAAAGGTCTGGCCCAGGCCCTGGATCAGCTGGAGCGGCGGCCGGAGGCCCTGGAGCACCTGGCCCGCCACCTGGAAGGCCACCCCGAGGATGCGGACCTGCTCCTGTTTGCCGCCCAGTTCTGCAGCGCCCGGGAGGAGGAGCGGGAGCTGGCCATCGGCTATTATCGCCGCCTCCACCGTCTCCGGCCCGATCGGGAGGTGCGCCGGCAGCTGGTGAATCTCCTGGCCGCCGGGCACCGCTACCGGGAAGCCATCGCCCTCATGGAGGAGGACACTGCGGCCCATCCCGAGGATCAGGAGGCGCTGCACCAGTTGGCCTTGCTGTATTACTGGCAGCGGGACTATCAGGCGGCCAGCGAGATTTATGACCGGCTGCTGGAGCGGGCCCGGGACCAGGCGGCCTGGCGGGAGGAGGCGGCCAAAGTCGCGGACGCCGCCGGCCGGGACGACGCGGCCCTGAAGCATTACCTCTGGCTCTACGGCAAAAACCAGGGCAAGAAGGAATATGCCCTGAAGCTGGCCCGGCTCTGGTCCCAGAAGGGCAAGCACACCGAGGCGGCGGCGGTTCTGGCGCCTCTGCTGGAGGACCAGCCGGATCCCGAGGTGCGGCGCTGGTACGCCCTGGAGCTGCTCCTCACCGGCGACCCGGAGGGGGCCCGCCGGGAATACCGCCGCGCCTGGGAGGCCGGCGACACCCACCAGGAGACCATCATCAACCTTGCCCGCCTGTATGCCCAAAACCGGCAGTTCAGCAAGGCGGCGGGCATGTGGGACGAAGCCCGGCGGCGCCAGCTCCTCACAGGGGAGCTCCGCTGGGAGGCGGCCCTCACCTATTCGTACGCGCACCGCTATGCCGAGGCGGTGGAGGTCCTGAAACCGGTGGAGCGGGACCACCCCAAGTACCCCCGCCTGCTTCTCTTTCTGGGCCAGCTCCATTTCTATCAGAAACACTGGGGTCAGGCGGCCCATTATCTCAAGGCCTATCTGGAGAAGCATCCCCAGGACGCGGAGGCCCTGCGGCTGCTGGCCGAGGCCCTGGCCTTTCAGCCCGACTCCCGGGAGGAGGCCATCGCCGCTTACGGCGAGCTGGCCGCCCGGCAGGGGGATGTGGCCGCCCGGCTCAGACGCATTGCGCTGCTTCTGGAGGCCAAAAAATGGCAGGCGGCGGCTGAGGAGCTTAAGGCCTGCCCGCGGCCCCAGGACCCCCGGCTGCTCCTGGAGCAGGCCCGGCTGTGCCTCTGGGCCGGGGATCTGGAGGGTGCCCAGGCCCGCCTGGAGGAGTATGGGAACCGGGAGCCCCGGGATTTGGGCGCCCGCCTGCTCCGGGCCCGGGTCCTCACCTATGTGGGGCGGCCCAAGGAAGCCCAGGAGCTGCTGCGCACTCTGCCCGCCTCGGGAAACGGCCCGGAGAGCCGGGCGGTGCTGGCGGCCCTCATCGAAGCGGCCCTGGCGCAGAAGGACTGGCGCCAGGCGGAGCACCTGGCCCTGCGCCTGTACGGCAGTCAGTTCCCGCAGAAGGTGCGGCCGCCGGCGGACTGGCGGGAGGCCCGCCTCTGGACCCGGGAGGCTCACCGCCGGGCCCGGGAGGCGAAAGAAGAGCTGGAGGTTCAGGAAGCCTCCTGGCGGGAGAAGGGAGAGAGGGAAGAGACGGGCCTGGGGCTGGAAGAGCGCACCTGGGTGGCCCGGGCCCTGTGCCACAGCACCTCCCCGGAGGCCGTGGATCTGGCGGTGGACCTGTGCCTGAAGAACCTGCGCCGCCAGCGTTATCATCATCCCTCTCTTCTCATCCTGGCCCACCTTCTCCCCAAGGTGGGGCGATTTGAGGACCTCTCCCGGGTGGCCGCCCGCATTCCCGGGGTGAAGGTGGACAGTCCGGAATATGTGGCCTCCCTGGCCTACTTTGTGGGCAGCGCCGGCCGCCATGGGGGCAAGCTGGATTACCTCCTGCATGTGCTCCGGGAATACCGGCATCACAAATTCCCGGATAACCCCGGAGAACTTCTGGGGCTGGCGGCCCTGGCCCTGGAGCTGGAGGAACCCCGGGTGGCGGCGGACTACTGCCGCCACGCCCTGCGCCTCAAGCCCCGGGATGCCCGGGCGGAGCAGCTGTTGTCCCAATGCCAGATGCTGGCCCGGGATTTCGGGCCGGTGTTGGCCCGCCTGGAGGAGCATCCGGAGGGCCAGGCCCCCCTCACCGCCGCCCGGCTGTATCTCATGCGGGGGCAGTATGAGGGGGTGAAGGCCGCGGTGGCCAAAATTCCCCCGGAGCATCCGGATTATGTGCCGGGTCAGTTGTTGGTGGCCAAGGCCCAACGCCTGGAGCGCCGCTATCAGGACGCCCTCCGGACCCTGGAGAATCTGGCCGGGATGGCGGCCCCCGAGGCCCTGCTCATGGAGAAGGCCCAGGTGCTGGAGGGGCTGGGCGACCGCCGGGCCGGGCAGCTCTATGAGGAGATCCTCCGGCGGCAGCCCGGCTCCCAGGAGGCCCGGGTGGCGGCGGCGCGGCGCGCCCGGGCCCGCCAGAACTGGGGCGGGGCCTACAAGGCCTATGCCGAAGCCCTGAAGCACGCCCCCCAGGACGTGGAGCTCCTCCACGAGCTGGAGTATGTCAAGGAGCAGATGCGGCCGCAGATGGCCCCCCGGGGCTTTCCCTACGCCCGGGGGGAGAGGCGACCGGAGGAGGGCTTCCGGCCGTGGCAGTTCTCCCGGCCGGACCGGGAATGGCAGGGCTCCCTGCCCCGGGCGGGCATGATCCCGGTGCTGCACCCGGAAACCCTGTACTTTGACGACAGCAATGGCCTGTATGGCACCCTCTTCCGGGCCTCGGCCTCTTTTTGGGCCGCCCGCACCCTGCCGGTGCACCTGGCGGTGGAGTTTAGGGAGTACAACCAGCGGTCCCGCTCCCAGGAGCAGGGGCCGGTGGATCTGGGGCTGGTCAAGGTCTACCGGCAGGAGGCCCACGACAAGAGCCGTCTCCGCCGCCTGGAGGTCTCCCTGGGGGCCGGGCCGGTGCATGTGAGCGACCGCCTGCGCCTGAGCGGCGAACTCAGCTGGCGGCGTTACTGGAAGCGGGTGGACCGGGAGATCCGGCAGGAGGGGCAGGAGCTGGTGCCCTTCCCGGCCCCGGCGTTCTTTGATGTTACCCGTCTCGCCACCTTCACCCGCAAGGACAACCGGGAGCGGCTGATGGGGTCGCTGCAGGTGGACGCCTCCCTCACCCCCCAGACCGACTTTTTCCTGCGGTACAGCCGCCGGGATATCTTCGATCAGGACCCGCACCTCTACCCGCGGCTTTTCCAGAGCGTCCTCAACCTGGGGGACGCCCGGCTTATCACCTCCCATCAGGTGGATCTGGGGTGGTCACACCAGTTCCGGCCCGGGCTGGAGTGGCGGGGCAGCGTCTCCGGAGCCTTCTTCTCCGACGACAACCGGCGGTTCAGCCTCTACCAGGGCCTGACCTGGCAGGCCCTCTCCCAGCCGCGGATGCAGCTCAGCCTGACGCCCCATTACTACCTGGCCCTGTATGAGGACGAGCGCCCCGCTTACTTCAGCCCGCCTTATTACCATGCCTTGGGGCTGACCGTGGATTTCAGCCGGCAGGTGTTCCGCCTCCCCACCCTGATCCTCCAGAGTTCCTTGCAGGTGGTGGGGCAGCACGGAGAGTGGGGTCCGGCCTTCCAAGCGTTGGCGGCCCTGGAGTGGGAGCCGGTGCATAATTTCTTCATCGACCCCCACGTATTCTATTTCCGGGAATGGGTGGACAACTACCGCATTCTCACCGTGGGCCTGTCCTTGCGCTATGTGTTCTGAAGCCATGGGTCAGGGTGATCTGATGTCGGACTTCCCGCAAGGCAGGGCTTTGGGGGCCGGCGGCCGGGGGGACCCTGGCCGGCCCGGCACCGGTCCCGGGAGGGCGGGGCGGGGGGTTGGTCTGGCCCTGAGCCTGGGGCTGGCGCTGCTGGCCGGCTGTGCCGAAGTCACCCGGCCCACCCCCACGGCCCAGGAAGTGGAGGAGGTGCAGCTGGCGGCAGTGCAGCGCCACCCGCACAATTCCTGGGCCCTGGAGCGGGTGTCCCGGGTGTTTTTGCGGCAGCTGGCGGTCCTGCCCCAGATTCATGGGCGCACTTACCCTTTTTTGGGCTTTGACTGGTGGGTCACCGAATCGGGCAAGGTGGTGATCGACAACGTCTGGCAGCCCTCCCCGGCCCACGATGCCGGACTGCGGCAGGGGGATGTGCTGGTGGCGGTGAACAACTGGCCCATCCACCCCTGGGTGCGGGACTGGGATGAAAAGATTCGGATGGCCCGGGACCTGGTCCGGGATGCCTTCTGGGTGAGCAGCCGGCCCCGGTATGGCCGCAAGCCCCCGGAGCAATTGACGGTCTTTCAGCTTCCGGGGGAGGTCCTGGTGGCCCTGATGCTGGAGATCAAATACATCCGCATGGAGAGCCGGGAGCGCTACCTCACCGGGCCGGTGGAACTCCTGGTGGAGCGGCAGGGCGAGCGGTTTAAGGTTACCCTCTACCCCCAGCACCTGCCGGCGGATTACGCCATCCTGGTGGATACCCAGGATAACCGCATCAACGCCTACGCGGCCCCGGGGCGGGTCATCCTCACCCGCCGGCTGGTGTCTTTCTGCCTCAATGACGACGAGCTGGCAGTGGTGGTGGGCCATGAGCTGGCGCACCAGGCGCACGGCCACCTGACCCGGGGGGCGGGTCATCGCCGGGTGGGGGGGCTGGCCGGCCAGGTCTGGCACTTGGCCGGGGCCTTCGCCACCCGCTCCCTCCAGGGACTGATGAATTTCCGCCGGGCGGTGTGGCGGGAGGAGCGCCTGCCGGGGGTGCTGGACGACGCCGTGGTGAGCGCCTTCTCCCGGGAGGACGAGCGGGAAGCCGACACCTATGGGCTCTGGTATGCCTATCTGGCGGGTTTCAATCTTCAGCGCGGCCTGGCCGTCTGGGAACGGCTGGGCGCGGTGGTGCAGGACCCTTTTGAGCGCACGTATTTCCTGGATCACCACCCGGCGCCTCTGGAGCGCCTGGCCCGGTTGCAGAAAGTGGCGTCCTACTTCACCGCCGGCAAAGCTGCGGAGGTCTTTCTGCAGTCGCCGGACCTGAATCGGCGCCCGGGTCCCTTGTAACCCGTGCCCTGGAGGAGGTATGTCCCCCTGGTGGAATCCCTTGACACATACCCCCGGCATTGCCCCCTCCCTGCTTTTGGGACTGGTGGGATGGCTGGTGTGGCGGCTCCGGCGCCAGCGGGATCAGCGGCGCCTCCGGCAGCGCATCGTCCAGCGGCTGAGCTCCGTCTGAGGGCGCTTGGGCTGTGCCCTCCCTGAAAGCGGCCGGACAGGCCGCCGACGTCGGGCCGCGGGCTCCCCGGGTCGCAGCCAGCCCTGACCCCAGGGAAGGAGACGGTCCGTCCGACCCCCAAGCGGGCCGGGATGGCTGGCCGGAGCTCCTGCGCCTGCCCCTTGCACTCCCCTCTGTCTCCGGGGGAGGATAGAGATAAAGATGGGGGAGGGTGGAAAAGGGGCTTGGGGGCCACAGTCCCGGGCTGAGGCCCTCACCCACCCCGGGCGGAGGGCAGGGAGGGCAGCATGGGGGCAGATCCGGGCCCCATACCCCGCCAGAGCTCCCCGGTAACCATCGCATTCCCGCCTGGTGCACCCATTGCCTGCTCTGTCCACCCCCGGCAGATGGAGGCCAGAGGCCCGGAGGGGAAAAAGCCCCCGGTGGCCTTTGCTTCGAGGTAAATACCCCAGGGAAGCCATCACCCCGGGAAGGTGAAGGCAGCCTCAGGTCCGGGTGCGGCCGGGAGGGGGCGTGGTAGGCCGCCTGTGGGGCCGGCGCCCCTAAACACCGGCTTCAGGTGCCACCGGGCGGGGCCGGACCGTGGGATCCGGCTCCGGCGCTGCGCCCCGGAGACCGGGGTGCCCTCGGGCGGAAGCTCCCCGGACGGCGGGGGTGCTTAAACAACCATCCCCCATTCTCCGGTGGGCGGCCTGCTTCTGCCGGCAGGCCTGCTTGCGGCGCCGCTGCTGACCGGGCCCTCCCGGCGAGTTTTGGGGGCCTTCTCCCCTGGCCCCTTTACGGGGCGCGGCCTTCCACCGCCGCGGAAGACAACGCTCCGGTGGTGCTCAGGTTCTTCCAGCCCGCCGCGGCCTCCCCCGTCCTAAGAGAAACGCCGGCGGATCTCCTGAGGCGTACGGACAGCCGCAGCCTCCTGCTAAGGAGGAAACGAGACCGCTCCGGCCCGGCGCGCTCCTTTTGCGGCCTCCCATCGCATGGGAAAGAAACGACCCTCCCAATGATCGCCACCCCTGTTCCGCTGCGGTCCCCGCCGGGCGGGGAGAAAACGCGCCCCCCCGGGCCGGCCCACCACCCCCACTTTGCCCCCTCCCATCCCGTGGGAAAGAGAGGCCCCCGGGGGTCGCCACCCCTGTCCCGCCGCGGCCCGCCAAAGATGAAGGAGACCTTGCCCCACAGCTGCGGCTAACCCAGGCGCCCGCGCTGGCCCACGGGGCGGAAAGAATTCCTGATGTCACCCGAGGCCCGGGCGGGTTCCTCCCGGCGGGACGCCGCGGACCCAGGTCCGGAACCCCAGAGGCGCAGGTGCCCTGGCATATGCCCCTCCGGGACCACCGGCCGCCCCGGGGCAGGATATGACCCCTTCGGGCCCTGCCAGAGTCGGCGCAAAGCCGGGGCGGCTGCGGTGGGCCTCCCGCAGTACTTGACAGACCCAGGTGGCAGGGCGACGCCGGATGTCGGGGCTCCCCTCCCCTCCGGGGCAGAACGCAAACGCCTCCTCCATGGCCAGCAATCGGGGCGCCCCTCTCCTCCGGGGCAGAGCCCCGCACCCACTGCCATCCGGGGGCCTTCGGCCTCTGCCCATGCTGCCCTGCAGGAGTCGTGCCGGGCTCCCACGGGGGAAATCTCCTCCGGCAACGGTCCTCCCGCCCATGAAGTCTAGACTTTACCGGGGGTCAGGTGGGGGGTGAGACCGAAGTCTGGGTGCGGGAGCGGCCTTCCGGGGCCGGGACGGCAGGCCGGGCGGGGAGATGCAGACCGCCGGGGATCTTCTGCCAAGCGGAGGCCAGGAAGGCCACAAATTTCCCGGTCAGCTCAGGATCGAAGTGGCGGCCGGCCTGGCTTTCGATCTCCCTCAGGGCCTGGGCCATGGGGAAACGGGGCCGGTAGGGGCGGTCACTGATCATGGCATCATACACATCCGCCAGCATGGTGAGCCGGCAGAGAAAAGGGATCTCCGGGCCGGCGATTCCCCGGGGATAACCGGTGCCATCCCAGCGTTCATGGTGGAGGAGAATGATCTCCCGCTCGCCGGGGCCAAGCTGCAGGGGCTCGACGATGAGCTCGCCGATGAGGGGGTGGGTGGTGATGATGGCCCGCTCCTCCGGGGTGAGGAGGCCGGGCTTATGGAGGATGGCATCGCTGATGCCGATTTTGCCGATGTCATGGAGAATCACGCCATTCTGCAGGATGGCGATCTCCCGGGAGCTCAGTCCCAGGTGCAGGGCAAAGCAGGTGGCAATCTCCGTCACCCGGATGGAATGGTGGGCGGTATACGGATCCCGGGCGGCCAGGGTCCTGAGGAGGGCATGAATGGTGGCGCTGACCTGGGGGGAGACCAGGCTGTGGGGGGGCTCTCCCCTCTGCTCCCGGTGGGCCGCGGGGGCCAGGTTCGGAGAGAAGGGCGCCTTGATGGGCCCCACGTTCATGATGGCCTGAAGTTTGCTATGCATCAGGGTAGGCATACGCGCCATCGGCGTCAGACTTTGTGTCTCAAAGTGTGATATTCCGGCTCTGACAGGAGACGCTCCTGGTACAGGAGGCGCAGCCGCTCCAGGTCCGGGTCCCGGGGCGCCGAGGCCGGGGCCTCCGGGGTGGCAGAGGCCGGGGAGGCGCCGGACTGAGTGAGACCCTCCGGGCTCAGGCCGGTGAGCCGGGCCGAGAGGTCCTCCAGCCGCCGCAACAGGGTCTGATTTTCCTGATACAGGGCCAACAGACGGGAGGCATTGGCTACCGCTACCTCGATCTCCTGTAATTTGAAGGGCTTACGCAGATAATCGTAGGCCCCTTCCCGGATGGCCTGGATGGCGCTGTCAATGGAGGCATAGCCCGTCATGAGGAGCACCAGGGGCGGGGGCTCCCGCCGCCGGGCGGCCCGCAGGACTTCCAGGCCGTCGGCCACCGGCATGATGAGGTCGGTAATCACTAACGAGAAGTCGTCATGTTCCAGGGCCGCCAGGGCCTCGCCGCCGTGACGCGCCAAGGTGACCCGGTGGCCGCGGCGTCGGAGGAAACCGGCCAATGCCTCCCTCAGAGTGGGGTCGTCTTCAGCGATGAGGATGTCCAGGGTGAGGGGGCCCAGGGCCACGGCGCGAATTCTCCCTTCTGCTCCAGACCTGGCACGCGGGCCGGACGGGCCCGGACGCCGGCCCGGGGCTTGCTCCCCCAGGCCGGGGGATGGTGTCTGCCTCACTTATCGGCCTCAGGGCAGGAGGGGATTAAAACTGCGCCCATGGCCAGAGACGGGCCGGCCGGGGCGCCTCAGGGGGCTTAGAAGAAGTCGGTGAGGTAGGGGTTGTTTTCCTTTTCCGCCGCCAGGGTGGAGGGGAAGGTGCCGCCGTAGTCGTGGCCCGGCCAGATGCGGGTGTCGTCGGGCAGGGGGAGGATCTTTTCCTGCAGGGAGCGCAGCAGGGCCTCCAGAGAGCCCCCCGGCAGGTCGGTGCGGCCGGCGGCCTCCACAAAGAGGGTGTCGCCGGTGAAGAGGTGACCGGGGAAATACAGGCACAAGGAGCCCGGGGTGTGGCCGGGGGTGTGCAGCAGCAGCCCCTCTGCATGGCCTAAGGGGAGGCGGTGGCCGTCCTCCACCGGCAGGTCCACCCGGGTGAGGGGGGGAAAGCCTTCCCGGCGGGCCTCCTCCTGCATCTTCGGGCGCCGGAAAAACTCCCAATCCAGGCGGTGCATCACCACCGGGGCACCGGTGGCGGCGGCCCAATGCTCATTGCCTGCGGTGTGGTCCGCATGGCCGTGGGTGTTGAGGATCCAGCGGAGCCGCCAGCCCTCGCGGCGCAGGTGCGCGGCCAGGCCCGGGGCCGGTCCGCCCGGGTCCACCACCAGGGCTTCGCCGGTCTGAGGGCAGACCACCAGATAGGTGAGGATTTCCAGGGGGCCCACCTTTTCCGGGAGGATGATGAGGTCCATATAAAAATCCCTCTCCGGGGGGCGGCGGCGCAGGCTCCCGGGCGGGTGCCGGGGAGGGGGCTCGGGTTGGGATCCCTCACCGGCGCAGTACCAGTCCTGGACCGGCAGGGACGGCCCCTCCGCGGCCGCCGGCGCAAGGCGAAGGGTGCCTTCCCCCGGAGCCCGGAGCCAGAGCCCCAGCCGCCTGACAGGTGGTTGAAAAAGGTTGTTCAGGGAAGGGGGCAGGGTCACAGACCCTGCTCCTCCCCCGCACCCCCAAACCCAGACATGGGATTTACCTTCGGCAAGCTGGTGAAATCGGTCAGCCTCATCCCCCCAGATTGCGGGGAGAGGTGTTTTTCAACCGCCTGCTCAGGGAGCTGCCGGCCCGGGGCCGCCCCTCACTTCCGCAGGTACTGGAAGATCATCTGCTGATTGCGCAGAGCGTAGAGCTGGGCCTTGACGGCCTGGAGGTGGGCCAGCTCATACTCCGCCTTGGCCTGCCGCTGCAGGGCGAGGCTGGCGTCGTTTTTCCCCTGGTGCTCCAACTGCTCCGCCTGCTTTTCCTTCTCCGCGGCGGTCTTGAGCAGCCGCTCGGAGGTGGCCAGGGCATCCTCGGAAAGCTTCTTGTTGATGGCCTCCTGCTGCAACTCCTTTTCCGTGAGGAGCCGCTCCGACTGGCTGGGGCCGCACTCCTTGGTGAGGATGGTGAACAGGGCGTTGGCCTCTTTGAGCAGGGCCTTGGCTTCGGCGGTGTACTTGGCGTTCAGCTTCTTCTCAGCGCTGTCCAACAGGCTCACGGCCCGCTTGTAGATGATGGTGTGATCGGGGCCGCAGGCCGGCGCCGCGGGAGGGCTGGCGGCCGGGGGCGGGGGGGACTGGCCCAGGGCCGGGCTGAAAGGGAGGCCGAGGAAAAACACCATCAGGCACCACGACAGATATCTTAGGGGCATAGGACAGGAATCCTTCCTTGGTTAATGCAGACAAAAGGTCTCGGCGATGGCCCGCTGGAAACGGGGACGATAGATCACCTCAAAGGCGGTCTCTCGGCCGGGGAAAAGCTTGAGGGCCTGGGCCCGGACATTCTCCACCACCCGGGTGGCCTCTTCGTGGGTGTAGCGGCCGGCCCGGATTTCCTGGAGAGCCAGGTCCACCAGAAATTTCAGATAGCGCAGCTTGCGGTTTTCTTCCCGCACCGCCTGGGGATCGGGGTGTTTCCGTTCCATGGCAACCCCATCGCCGGGGAGAAATTCCCTCCCGGCTGACCTTCAGGGTGATAGCATGGCAAGCGTGCCTCCGGGGGACAGAGGGCCAAGCGCAATGCCGGCAATGAGGCGGCACAGCAGACATATCAGTTGCAAGCGGTGCCCCCCAGGGGCCGGGGCCCGGTCCCTGACCGCCCCTCCCCCTGTCCCCACCCCGGGCCTTAGAGGGGAAAGCGCCCACGCCGGGGCGATTCAGGGAGCCGGCTGCTCCCACCTTTGGCCGCGCTCGGAAAGGAGTAGGAACCGAGAGCGAGCCGCCTGCCCTTGCCGGCCCCCTCATTCTACCTTCCGGTCTTGGCGCTGTAAAGGCCAAAGGCCCATTTCCCGGGGGGGAGGGGCTTCCGCCGTGGCGCGGTCGGCTCCCGGCGCCGGGCTCAGGGAGACATCCGTGGCGATGCCCTCCCGGGCTTTCACCACCTGGGCCGCCTTGTCCCAGTCGATCTGGGCTGTCAGGTTATGGGCGGCGGCCAGATGTTTCACCGTCTCCAGGGGCCTTTTCTCCCGGCCGTAAATGTCGGGATGCACCTCCAGATAGACCCGGCCCGCCACCAGGGCCAGCTTGATGGGCCGGTAGATGATCTTCACCGGGGTGCCCACCTCCACCTGGGGGAAGAGCTGGGCGATCTCCTCGGGGAGCATGCGGATGCAGCCGTGGGAGGCGGAGGTGCCGATGGACCAGGGGCGGTTGGTGGCGTGGATGCCCACCCCGGGGGCGGAGGTCCCCAGCCAGTATTCCCCCAGGGGGTTGTTGGGACCCGGAGGCACCCGCTCCAACACCTCCCGGCCGCTGTCGGCCATTTCCTCCCGGATGGAGGCGGGCACGATCCAGGTGGGGTTCCGGGCCTTGTTGACGATGCGGTACTCCCCGGTGGGGGTGGGCCAGCTCCGGCGTCCCACCGCCAGGGCGTAGCGCCGCTGATAGACGCCCTCTGCAAAATGATAGAGCATCAGCTCCGGCAGGTTGATGAGAAGCCCCTGGCTGAGCTCCGTGGGGATGATGTGGGTGTTGTTCACGGTCAGGGTCATGCCCTTTTTCAGCCGGTAGGGTTCGGAAAGGCCGTTGTGTCGGGCCAGCACCTGCCAGCGGACTCCCTTGCGCAAGGCCAGGTGGCTCAGGTGGATGCTCCGCTCCACCACCACCTCCTCCACCCCGCCTCCCAGGGCGGCATACAAGGGCAGGGGAGGGGGGCCGGCCGCCAGCGGGCTCACAAGGGTCAGCAGCACGAGGGCGCACAGGGGGGGGATGTGGGGCCGCATGTCAGTAGGTCACCTCGATGAGATAGGGGAAATGGTCCGAGGGGTAACGCCCGTCCTGGTGATCATGCAGAATCCAGACCCCCGTCACCTGGAAAGGGGGGCTTACCAGGATCCAGTCGATACGGCTGCCCCGGGGTTGGCCGTCAAACTGATGCTGGGTGGTGGGGTCATCCCCCGGGGCATGGAGCACCCGCCAGGAATCCACCAGGGGGCTGCCGGGTCCGGTCAATTCCCGGTACACCGGGGCGTCCGGCGGCTCGTTGAAATCCCCGGCCAGGATGAGGGGGCGTCCCAGAGGGAAAAAATGCTCCCGGATCATGCGGGAGCCCATGAGGCGGGCCTCTGGGGAGATGTGGTCCAGATGGGTGTCCAGAAACAGGAACTCCAGCTCCCGCCCCCGCTCCCGAAAGAGGCCGAAGGTGACCATCCGGGGGAAGGCGCTGTCCCAGCTGAGGCTGCGGTGGATGCGGGGGGTCAGGGAGAGCCAGAATTCATCGCTCTCCTGGGCGATGACCGCGGCGCTGCGGTAGAAGATGGTGGGATACTGGCAGGTGACGTCCACCTCCCGGTGGGCGATGAGGGGCAGATACCCCGGCAGGTGGGCCGCCAGATAGTCCAGCTGGGGCACGGTGCCCTCCTGGGTGGCCAGGAGGTCTGGCCCGTGGGCCAGGATGACCTCCACCACCAGCTCCTTGCGATATTCCCATCGGTTGGGGCCGTCGGCCGGGTTGGCGAAGCGCAGGTTGAAGGTCATCACCCGCATGGGCCACCTCCGGCGAAGCGCAGAGGCAGGGTCTTGGGGAAGAAGAGCTCCTGGCACTGCCGCAGGAAGTTGGCATCGGTCATGGAGGCGATGAAATCCCGCACCACTTCGGCGGGTTCGCTCTCGCGGAGGTATTCCGGCCCCATGCCGTCCAGGAAATCCCGCCAGATGGGGGACTGCCGCCGCTGGTCCCGCACATCCTGAAGGAAACGGGCGAAAAGAGCCGCGCACAGGTCCCGGATCTTGCCGGTCTCCTGCTTGATGAGGGGATTGTTGTAGATGCGCTCATAATTGAAGGCCTTGAGCGTCTTCAGGGCCTCCCCCACCTCGGGACTGTAGCCCACATAATTTTTCTCATAGCTGTGGGCGATGAGATCGGTGACCAGGGCGTAGACGATGCTGCCGTTGGTGGCCCCCAGACGCTCCACCACCAGCGGCGGCAGGTCCTCCCGGCGCACCAGGTGGAGGATGATGGCGTCCTCCAGGTCCCGGCCGATATAGCTGATGGTGTCCGCCAGCCGCACCACGCACGCTTCCAGGGTCATGGGTCGGAGATCGGTCTCGGGATGGGCCAACTTGAGGCGGATCTCCCGCTCCAGGTCGTCAAAGTTCTTGTCCCGGACCGGCGCCAGGCGCTCCAGGTGGCTTTCGCCGTCGTGGCAGAGGATGCCGTCCAACACCTGCAGGCTTAAGTTGAGCCCCCGGCCGCTCTTTTCCACCCGGTCCAGAAAGCGCACTCCCTGGATACTGTGCAGGAAAGGCCCGATGCCATGGGCCTCACAGAGCTCGGAGAGGATGCGCTCGCCGTCATGGCCGAAAGGGGGGTGGCCGATGTCGTGCCCCAGGGAGATGGCCTCCAGGAGATCTTCATTGAGGCGCAGGTAACGGCCGATGGTGCGGGCGATCTTGGAGAGGAGCTGGACGTGCAGGACCCGGTGGCTGATGTGCTCGTTTTCCACCAGGTAGAAGACCTGGGTCTTGTCGATGTAGCGGGTGTAGGCCCGGGAGTGGAGGATGCGGTCGGCGTCCACCGCGAAGTCCAGGCGGTGGCCCCGGGAGATGCGCTCCTCGAAGCGCCGCCGCCGGGCCTGGGAGCTTCGGGTGGCGTGGGGGGAGAGCCAGGCCTCCTCCTCGCGGTTGAGCTGCCGCCGCAATTCCCCCAGGTTCACCATGGCACCGTCATCCCCCAAGAGAACCCGGCCGGACGGGCGGGAAAGCGTCTCCCCGGCTGCCTGTCTGCCCGAGTCTCCTGCAGGCATCATATCACAGCCTGCCTTCCCCCTCAAGGCCGGCGGGGCCCGAGAAAGGGGGTCATTTCCAGGGGAAAATAGGGTAGAATGATCCCGGAAGGCAGGCGTGGCCGCCCGATGCCTCCCGGCCGGCGCCTGCGTCACCGCCAACTCTCACTTTCGGCTCCGGGCGGGGGCATCCCCGGGGTCGCGGCCCGAGGAGGTTTTATGGTCAAGGTCCTGCTGGAACGGGAGATCAAAGGGAAACATGTCAAGGAAATCGTGCGGCTGCTCCGGCAGATGCGGGTTCTGGCCATGCAACAGCCGGGCTACATCTCCGGGGAGACCCTGCATGCGGTGGACGATCCCAATTACTACCTGGTGATCAGTTCCTGGGAATCCCTGGAGGACTGGGAAAAGTGGCTGAAAAGCCCGGAACGCCAGAAGCTGCAGGCTGAGCTGGACACCTACCTCACCTCCCCCACCCGCCTGCGCGTCTTTACGTATTAGCCGGCCCACCCCGGGGGAGGGCCTCCGGTTTTCCGGCCCCTCCCCCGCTCCCGCGTCCCTGAGGCCGACGGCCCGCAGCGAGGGGCAGAGCCTCCGACTCCTCCCCGGCCGCCCCGGCACCGGGGCCTCCCCCGATGCCGCCCCTCCCCGGCCCCGCTTTCCGCCCGACCTGCCAGGGCAAAAATTTTAACAATCTTTAAGGCTTCTCTCATTTCTGCCGGATTTTTATAAAGTTTCCCGGGGTTGCAGCCGAGAGTAAAGAAGAAACGGGCCGGTGGCTGCCGATGGGGCTGGGGGCGGAAGGCAACCCCCTGGTCCTTCTTTGGCTGAGACACCGGAGGGGCGCCGGCGGGAGTAAGCGCTGCGGCCGCCGGCCCGGCAGGTGCTCCGGCCCGCCGGCCTCAGGGCCGGGTCAGGGACGACGGGTGATCCGGCGGCGCTCTTGCCGCGGTACGCCTCATTTCACACGTGACCGGCACTTCCGTGGACAGGAACATGAACCGGGGACCGGCAGGAGGCGCCCAGCCTCACCTGAAGACCTCCCAGGGCGGGACCACCTTCCGGTGCCGCATCCTGCTTTTGGGTCTGCTGGCGGGCCTCCTGCCTTCCCTCAGCGTCATCCTGACCCTCTGGTTTTTCTCCCACAGCCTGGACCGGGAGCTCGCCCCGGCGCTGCACCACATCCAGGTGGAGGTGGGGCAGAAGGTGCACAGCCAGGTGCAGCAGCTGCTGGAGGACCAGCTCCGGGCCTGGGTCCGGCACGCGGCGGAGCATCTCCGGGCCTTCCTCGCCCCTCATCCCCCCGAAAAATGGCCGGCTTTGGTTCAGGATCCGGCCCTCCGGCATCAGCTCCTGCCGCCGGTGGACCTGGCGGGGGAGATCTTCCTGGTGGACACCCAAAGTCGCCGCATCCTTTTTCATTCCCGGGCGGGGCTGGAGGGGGCCTCTCTGGAAGCGGTGCTGCCCCGGGGGGACTGGGAGATCCTGGGGCAACCGGCCCTGGAGGGGGCCTGGGCACCGGAAGGGATGGGCGGGGGACTCCCGTTGCCCTCCGGACCGGTCCACCGCCTGGCAGTGGCTGTCCCGGTTTTTCCTTTCCACCCCGGGGTGCCGCCGTGGGCGCTGGTGGCGGTGTCTTCTGGCCAGGCCGGCCAGCAGCTGGTGGAGCTGGCCTGGGAGGGAGTGAGGACGGCGCTGCAGCGGAGCCAGGAGGTCTTTGTCTCCCGCCTCCGCCGGCTGAAACTGCCCCTGGGGCTGATACTGGGGGGGCTGGCGCTGGCGGCCATGACCGCCGCCCTGATGTTGGCTCGCCGGCTCACCGCCGGTCTTACCCGCCTCACGGAGGCGGCCGAGGCCTTCAACCGGGGCGACCTGGATCATCGGGTGGAGCTCCGGGGCAACGATGAGCTGGCCCACCTGGGGCACACCCTCAACCGCATGGTGGCGGGCCTCCAGGAGAACACCGTCTCCCGGGTGGTCTGGGAGAACACCTTCAACAGCATCCCCGACCTCATCCTGGTGATGGACGGTGAGCACCGGCTCACCCGGATCAATCAGGCGGCGGCCCGGCATCTGGGGGTGTCCCCCGAGGAGGTGGTGGGCCGCCCCTTCCCGGAAGTCATGGGCGATCTGGAGGAGGCCCCTTTTTGTCCCCTGTTCCCTCCCCGTCCGGAAGCCTCCGCCCAGGGGCCCCATGAGTTCTACTGGCAACATCACGGCCGGACCTTTCTGGCCACCGTGACCCTGCTCCAGGACGCCCAGGGCAAATTCGCCGGCGCCGTGCTGGTGGCCCGGGATATCACCGCCTTCCAGCAGATGCAGCGGGACCTGGCCCACACGACCCATTTCCTCAACCAGATCATCGACGCCGCGCCCTTGGGCATGACGGTGGTCAACGCCCAGGGCCTCTTCACCCATGTCAACCCCCAGGTGGCGGTGGAATTCGGCTATTCCCCCGAAGAGCTTCTGGACCGCCATTTTTCCATCTTCTATGCCCACGAAAGCGAATTGCAGGGGGTATTGACGGAGCTGAGGGAAAAGGGGGAGGTCCTCAACCGGCAGGTGGAGTTTCTCCACCGCAACGGCCAGCGGGTCCCGGCCCAGCTGTCCATCCGCAAGCTTTATGACGAACACGGCCGGGTGGCCGGCTCGGTGGCCTTAAGCAGCAACATCTCGGAGGAGATCAGCCTGCAGCGGCAACTGGAGGTGGCCCAGAAGCAGGAGATCGTGGCCACCCTGGCCGGCGGGCTGGCCCACAACTTCAACAACCTGCTGATGATCATCATCGGCCTCACCACCCTGATGTTGTCCAAGATCACCCCGGATCACCCCTTTTATGCCGACCTCAAGGAGATCGAGTGGCAGGTCAAGGCCGGCCGGGAGATCACCCGGAAGCTCCTGTCCTTCCGCCGGGGAGGCGGCGATGAATTCAAGCCCCTGGACCTGAACAACCTGGTGGAGTTCACCGCCGACATGTTTGCCCGCACCCGCCGGGAGCTCACCGTCATCAAGGACCTGGCGCCCCACCTGCCGGCGGTGGAAGCCGACCCCGGTCAGCTGCAGCAGGTGATCATGAATCTGCTCATCAATGCCTGGCAGGCCATGCCCCAGGGGGGCACCATCACCCTGCGCACCGGGGTGGAAGAGCTCACAGGCTGGGAGGACCCGCATTTCTCCCCCCAACCCGGCATCTACATGGTCCTGCGGGTCGAGGACACGGGCATCGGCATGGACCGGGCCACCATGGAGCATCTCTTCGAGCCGTTCTTCACCACCAAGGAGCCCGGCCAGGGCAGCGGCCTGGGGCTGGCCTCCGCCCACCACATCATCAAGAACCATCGGGGGGCGATCCGGGTGCACAGCACCCTGGGGGAAGGCTCGGTCTTTGAGATCCTCCTGCCCGCCAGCGCCGCCCAGCCCCAGGTCCTGCCCACCCCGGAAATGGAAATCGTCACCGGACGGGGCACCATCCTGGTGGTGGATGACGAACCCCTGCTGCGCAAAGTGGCGGCCAAGCTGCTGCAGAAACTGGGCTATCAGGTGTTGGAGGCGCCGGACGGCGAGACCGCCGTCGCCCTGGTCCGGGAGAAGGGGGCCCAGATCGATCTGGTGCTGCTGGACATGATCATGCCGGGCATGGACGGCCACCAGACCCTGGAGCGGCTCCGGGCCCTCAATCCCAGCATCCCGGTGCTCATGTGCAGCGGCTACAGTGAAGAGGAAAATCTCCGCCTGCCGGCCGGGGTGAGCTTCCTGCCCAAACCCTACCCCCTGGAGACCCTCTCCCAGCAGGTGTCCGCCGCCCTGCGCCGCCGCCTGTACTGAGTCCGGCCGTGAGGGGCCAGCAGGTGGTGGAAAAACACCCCTTCCTCAGGGGGGAGGGGCTGGCCGATTGTGACCGTGTGCCGGAGCCACATCCCAGATATGGGGTTGGGGGAGGGATCGGGGAGAGGGCAGCGGTCTGTGAGCCTTGGCCTCCTCTCCCAAATAACCGTTTCCGACAACCTGCTCAAGCCCCTGGGCCGCGGCCCCGGGGGCGAAAGAGGGCAGGCACCCCCGTCTCCAGACCTAACCCCAGGCTGATCCCCTCACAGATCGCAGCCCCGGGACCGGTAAACGGGGCACGCCGCCCTGATCCCCCGGGTCGGCGGGCAGGGGCCCTGGGGCCTTCCATCCCGGGGTTGTCTTGGCTTTTTCCCGGCCCCGTGATAAATAATAATTTTATTCTTGGCGGCAAGGCACCCCGGCGGGAGATCTGCCAAGGACGTCTTAGCCTGATACCTGCCGGCTTGGGGCGGAAAGGGATGGGGATGGCCCTCTGGCAGGCCCTGGAGGATTTCCTCACCTATCTGCGGGTGGAGCGGCAACTGTCCCTCCATACGGTGCGCAACTACGCCGCGGACCTCCGGGCCTTTCTGGCTTTCTGGGAGGAGCAGCATCCGGGTCAGCCCCTGGAGCTGGCCACCTACCGGCAGCTGAGGCCGTATCTGGCCCAGGTGGCCCGGGGGCGGCGGAAAACCACCCTGGCCCGCAAGCTCGCGAGTTTGAGGACCTTTTTCGCCTTTCTCCAGCGGCAGGGGCGCCTGGAGACCAACCCCGCCGCCCTGGCCCCCACCCCGAAGCTGGACAAGCCCCTGCCCCGCTTCCTGACGGTGGACGAGGTGGTGCAGCTGCTGGGTCGGCCATCAGAGGCTGGCGACTTCACCCAGGTGCGGGATCAGGCCATCCTGGATGTCTTTTATGGCGGGGGGCTGCGTCTGTCCGAGCTGGCGGGGCTGACCCTGGGGGATGTGGACCTGGACCGGGGGGTGCTGAAGGTGATGGGCAAGGGCGGCAAGGAACGGCTGGCCTTTATGGGGCGGCCGGCCCGGCAGGCCCTGGCCGCCTACCTGCGGGCCCGGGAGGCGTGGTTGGCCCGCCGGGGCACGGCCACCGCGGCCCTCTTCCTCAACCGGCGAGGGGGACCGTTGAGCGCCCGGGGGGTGGCCCGCATCGTGGCGGCCCGGGCCCGACTCCGGGGCCTTCCCGGGGGCCTCAATCCCCATGCCCTGCGACACAGCTTCGCCACCCACCTTCTGGAGGGGGGCGCGGACCTGCGGGCGGTGCAGGAGCTTTTGGGGCACGCCAGCATCTCCAGCACCCAGCGCTACCTGCACCTGGACCTGGACCACCTGATGGCGGAATACGACCGCACGCATCCCCGGGGCGGGCGGAAGGAATGAGACGGGAGGGGGGCCACCGGTGCGGCCCTCTTCCCCGCCCCCGGACAGGACCGGGGTGGGGCGGGATAGAGGGGGCAAGGTCCGGTAGCTTGAGCCTTTCCCCGATCTAGAGAGCCAACATGAAGCACCACTCGGACACATGGCGGGGCACCACGGTGCTCATGGTGCGCCGGGACGGGAAAGTGGCGGTGGCCGGAGACGGCCAGGTGAGCCTGGGGGACATGGTGATGAAGCACCGGGCCCGAAAAGTCCGGCGTCTTTATCACGGCAAGGTCATCGTGGGCTTTGCCGGGGCTGCGGCGGACGCCCTCACCCTCTTTGAGCGCCTGGAGGGGAAACTCGAGGCCCACCAGGGGAACCTCACCCGGGCGGTGGTGGAGCTGGCCAAGGACTGGCGCACCGACAAGATCCTGCGCCGCCTGGAGGCCCTGCTGCTGGCGGTGGATGCCCACGGGACTTTCCTGGTCACCGGCACCGGGGACGTCATCGAGCCCGACGAGGGGGTGATGGCCATCGGCTCCGGCGCGCCCTATGCCCTGGCCGCGGCCCGGGCCCTTATGGCCCACACGGACCTCCCGCCGGCGGAGATCTGCCGGGAGGCCCTGCAGATCGCCGGGTCGCTGTGTGTCTATACCAACCAAGAAATTGTTATTGAGGAGTTGTAATAATTCTAATGTGTGCACTGGACATCCTGCATTAGTTTAGAGACAAAGATAATAATTTTGGCCTCTAATTTCACTGTTAAAATAAGGAGGAGATTAGCATGTAGTCTGCAAAATAAGAAATATAATCTATATCCAGAAAATACGGAGAAAAAAATTTAATTACAGAAGCTCAGGTTAGAAAGTATCATGAATTTAGCAAAGCTCGTCATGATGAGATAGTTAAAAATTTATCTTTTATTTCAAAGTTTTGCCGGCATTTGAGAAAAGATATTATTAGAAAAATTAGAAAAAATAATTGACCAGTATTTACCCATAGAAATGGGAAGACCCACCATAGTCAAAAATGATGGTGAGCAGCGCCAGCTCTAAGGTTTTCAATTGGCTGAATGCTGACATCTGAGCGCTTTTCAAAAGGACAGGCGACATGGAATTAACGAAACTCCCCCGGCGAGGGGGCGACCACCTCACCCCCCGGGAGATCGTGGCGGAGCTGGACAAATACATCGTGGGGCAGGAAGAGGCCAAAAAATCCGTGGCCATCGCCCTGCGCAACCGCTGGCGCCGCCAGCAGATCCCCGAGCACCTGCGGGATGAGATCGCACCCAAAAACATCATCATGATCGGCCCCACCGGCGTGGGCAAGACCGAGATCGCCCGGCGCCTGGCCAAGCTGGCCCAATCGCCGTTCCTCAAGATCGAGGCCACTAAGTTCACCGAAGTGGGCTACGTGGGCCGGGATGTGGAGTCCATGGTGCGGGACCTCATGGAGCTGGCGGTGAGCATGGTGAAGGCCGAAGAGCGGGAGCGGGTGCGGGCCAAGGCCGAGGAGGCGGTGGAGGAGCGCCTGCTGCAGCTGCTCCTGCCCGCCGGGCCCACCCCCGGGCCGGGGCGCCCGGCCGCCGAGGGGGAGCCCCCCACCACCCGGGAACGGCTGCGGCAGATGCTCCGGGAAGGCAAACTGGAGGAGCGCTTCGTGGAGCTGGAGGTGACCCAGCGGGCCACCCCGGTGGTGGAGATCTTCTCCAGCACCGGCCTGGAGGAGCTGGAATTCAACTTCAAGGAGATGCTGAGCAATATCCTGCCCGGCCGCACCAAGACCCGCCGGGTCAAGGTGCGGGAGGCCCGGGAGATCCTCCTCCAGGAGGAGTCCCAGCGCCTCATCGACATGGACAAGGTGGTGGAGGAGGCCCGCCGCAAGGTGGAGCAGCACGGCATCATCTTCCTGGATGAGATCGACAAGATCGTGGGCCGGGATCACGGCCGGGGGCCGGATGTCTCCCGGGAGGGGGTGCAGCGGGACCTCCTGCCCATTGTGGAAGGCACCACCGTGACCACCAAATACGGCATGGTGAAGACCGACCACATCCTCTTCATCGCCTCCGGAGCCTTTCACATGTCCAAACCCTCGGATCTCATCCCTGAGATGCAGGGCCGCTTCCCCATCCGGGTGGAACTCCACCCCTTAGGGCCGGCGGAGTTCGAGCGCATCCTCACCGAGCCGGAAAACGCCCTCATCAAGCAGTATCAGGCCCTCCTGGCCACCGAGGGCATCACCCTGGAATTCACCCCCGAGGCGGTGAAGGAGCTGGCCGCCCTGGCCACCCGGGTGAACGAACGCACTGAAAACATCGGCGCCCGCCGCCTGCACACCGTGATGGAAAAACTCCTGGAGGACGTCTCCTTCCACGCCCCGGACCTGGGGGAACAGACCATCACCATCACCGCAGAATATGTCCGGAAACGCCTGGCCAACCTCATCGAAGATGAAGACCTGAGCCGGTATATCCTGTAATTTCGGGGGAAGGCCGGGCCGGCTCATTTTCCAGAGGCGGCGCCCTTCTTCCCTTGCCCCGGGACCGACCATGACCCAGGAGCTGATTGCCAAGGCGGAGGTGTTGTTGGAGGCCCTGCCGTATCTGCGCCGTTTTCAGGGGCAGACGGTGGTGGTGAAGTACGGGGGGGCGGCCCAACAGGAGCCGGCCCTGAAGCAGGGCTTTGCCCAGGATGTGACGCTCCTGCAGTATCTGGGCATCAATGTGGTGGTGGTGCACGGCGGCGGGCCCCAGATCGGGGACTACCTGAAGCAGCTCAACATCCCCACCCAGTTTGTGGAGGGCCTGCGGGTCACGGATGCGGCCACCATGGATGTGGTGGAGATGGTTCTGGCGGGCAAGATCAACAAGGAGATCGTCAACCTCATCAACACCGCCGGGGGGCGGGCGGTGGGGCTGTCCGGCAAGGACGGCCGCCTGCTCGCCGCCCAGAAGCTGGAATACTACAAACCCCGGGAGGAGGAGCCGCCGGAGATCATCGACATCGGCCTGGTGGGGGAGGTCACCGGGGTGAACACGGATCTCATCCGCACCCTGCAGGCCCAGCATTTCATTCCGGTGATCGCGCCGGTGGGAGTGGGGGAGGGGGGCGAGACCTACAACATCAATGCCGACTCCGTGGCCGGGGCGGTGGCGGGGGGCCTGGCGGCGGCCAAGCTCATTTTGCTCACGGATGTGCCCGGGGTGCTGGACGGTCAGGGGCATCTCATCTCCAGCCTCAGCCGGCGGCAGGCGGTGGAGCTCCTGGAGGCCGGCGTGGCCCAGGGCGGCATGATCCCCAAGCTCAAGTGCTGCCTGGAGGCCCTGGAGGAGGGGGTGGCCAAGGCCCACATCCTGGACGGCCGCATCCCCCATGTGCTCCTCCTGGAGATCTTCACCGACTCCGGGGTGGGCACGGAGATTGTGGCCTGAGGGAGCGGGGGGCCGGGCCCCTTTCCGGGGTTGGGGGAGGCTTCGGGGG
>JAILZL010000052.1 GCA_023512475.1 Syntrophobacterales bacterium | reverse complement strand
CGACCACCGAGATCTACCCGCTTAAGATCGTCGGCAGCGTCAGTTGTTTAAAAGAGACAGCACAAGGCCCTTAAGACGGCCCGGCAGCTGCGGGGGGGCGAGGGGGTGGCCACCCCCGCCCCTGCCCCGGTTCCCGAACCGCCCCTACCTCCCCCGGGAACCCCCCTGGGGGAGATCCGTTACACCGTCACCGCCACCGTGCCGGTGGACCGGGAGTGGCTTAAGCGCCACCGGCTCATCACCGGGGTGGAGGAGGACCCGGTGCTGGAGGCCTACAAGCTCCTGCGCACCCAGATCCTGCAGCGCACCCGGGGGGAGCAGAAAAACCTCCTCATGGTCACCGGCCCCCAGCCCGGGGAGGGCAAGACCCTCACCGCGGTGAACCTGGCCCTCAGCCTCTCCCGGGAGGTGGACAAGACCGTGCTCCTGGTGGACGCGGACCTGCGCAACCCCACAGTGCACACCTGCTTCGGGCTGCGCCCCGCCTTCGGTCTGGTGGACTATCTCCAGGGGACCAAGGCCATCCCGGAGCTCCTGCTGCATCCCGAGGGCTTCCCCCGGTTCGTGCTCCTGCCCGGAGGGCGGCCGGTGGCGGAGGCCGCAGAGCTGGTGAGCTCCCCCATGATGGCGGCCCTGGTCCAGGAGCTGAAGAACTTCTACCCCGACCGCTACGTCATCTTCGATCTGCCGCCTCTCCTCACCTATGCCGATGCCCTGGCCTTTGCCCCCCTGGCGGACGGCATCATCCTGGTGGTGGAGCAGGGCCGCACCACCCGGGAGGACCTGGGCCGGGCCCTCCAGCTCCTGAAGGACTTCCCCATCCTGGGCACAGTGCTGAACAAGGTGCCGGAGACCCCCTCCCGCTCCTACGAGGAGGCCGCCGGGCGCCGGGAGGAGAACGGCCGCTGGTGGCACCGCCTGCGCCGGCGCCTGAGTGCGGCTTAAGCCGACTCACGTCTGGCAGTGCCGCACGCCCTGCCCCAGCCCCCCGACATGAGGTGGGATAGGTCTGGCCGGTCTTCCCGGGTGGTGACAGGCCACACCCCATCCATGGGGGTGGGGGAGGAGGCAGGGGTCTCTGACCCCTGGCCCCTTTCCCTGAATCACCTCTTTCCAGGCTTTCCCTTTCCAGCAAGACAATCCGCCATCTCCGGTTCAGGGGGCACCGGACCTTTTTTGCCTGCAGGAAGAAAGCAGGGAAAAACCCCGGTTTCCTGAGGGGAAGGGCTTCCCTGCAGCCGGGGCAAGCTCCTGGCAGGCTGAGGGCCGAGAGCCTGGCGATCTTTGCTCCCTTCTTCACAGGCGCACCTGGGGTCAGCAAGCATTTCCCCCCATCCCCCTTAACGCCCCGGGTCCGGCCGCCAGGCGTTGTGTCTGAGACGTGACCACCCAATCCCTCCCCCGGCGCGCCAAGGCCGGTCAGTTGACACCGGGTTTTTCCTTCCTTCCCGGGGACCGTATTTTCACAAGGGGGGATGGAGGTGTCATCCCCGGGTTTTTGTTGTTAGAGGCAATCTACCCCCAGGGGGGGTCCGGAGGGATAACCCCAGGGCGGGAGGGAAACGGCCGCGGCCAGGGACCCGCTTTTTCCCCGAGGCCCCCTGAAATGGACTTTGTCCGCAGCCTCCTGGCCCGCAACCTGGAAATGGCCTAAGTCAGCTTTTTCCCTCAGATTTTTGGAGGCCTCCGGGGCCGCCCCCCTGTAGGGGTGGGAGAAGCTGGGCAGCCAAAACCCGCAGTCTGCGGGGGTTTCCGGGGAAAGGGCTACCCCAGCGGCTGCCCCAAAAGCAAAAACGGGGTGGGCCTTACGGCCGCAACCCCGCGGATTTTCTGGTGGGCCGTCAGGGTCTCGAACCCCGAACCTAGTGATTAAGAGTCACTTGCTCTACCAATTGAGCTAACGGCCCCGACACATTTATTATGTTTCTTCCCGGAAAAAATGCAAGCCCAAAATCGCCCCGGCGCCGGCGCCGGCACCCGGGCCGGATTTCGGGAGCGCCGCCTCCCAAACCTCCGCCCGCCTCTGCCATACGCCACCTGGCGGAAATTTCCCCGGGCCCGAAATTTTTGGCGCTCCCCTCCTGCCACCCCGCTATAATGGGGCGAGGGAAATCGCCGGGGAAAGAGGGACTCAAGGCCTGGGCCGGGGCCGCCGGCACCGGCCCCCCCATCGTCTGATTCAGGAGGTGAGGATGCGGGCAGCAAAAGTCGGGGGCGGATGGAGCCGCATTATTTTGGGCCTGTTTCTGGCCGCGGCCTTGGCCGGGGGGGCCCGGGCCGGGGATTTCACCTTCAAGGAGGGGTTGTGGGAAATCACCGTCACCCTGCAGATGCCGGGGATGTCCCTGCCGCCGCAGAAGTTCACCCACTGCCTCACCCACACCCAGGCCGTCCCCCACAAACCGGAGGACGCGGAGGACTGCAAATTTACCAAGCAGGAGGCCCGGGGAAACCGGATGATTTGGGCCCTGGAGTGCCACCTGGAGGGGCGGCCCGCCTACCTGGAGGGCGAAGTGGAATACCAGGGCGAGCGCCTGACGGGCCGGGTGCGTATCCGGGACGAAGGCGAGGAGATGACCCAGCACCTCTCCGGGCGCTGGCTGGGGGAGTGCAGATAGGCAAAAAGGGGGCAAGGCCAGAAAGGGTCGGACTCCCCCTGATTTTACCACCATCCTGAGTCATGAGCAGGGAGCGCACCTCCGGGAGGGAATGATGCCCAGGACAGGCAGCCTCATCCTCCCGGGACTGGCGGCGGTCCTGGGGCTGACCCTTGCCGCCGGGGCCTGGGCCTCAAAGCCCGTCGCCACCCTGGAGTTCTACGTCCATATGGCCACAGGCGCCTGCACCATCGAGCTGCCCACGCCTTCCCCCCGTTAGCCCTTTATGAAGGCAAAGGAGGGGAGCTCACCCCGGGTCCGGAGCCCATCGCCGCCACCGCGGATTTCCGCTACCGGTGCGGGGATTGCACCGCCACCGGTCCGGTCTATTTCACCCTTAAACGAGCCGCCCTGAAAACAGCCGGGGGCAAAGGGCAGCTGTATGTCCTGGTGGAGGTGGACAACCGGGCGGTTTTGCCATGCCACCCCTTAAATCCCCTGAATGGCCAGAGATATTCTGCCGCCCCCTTTAAGGCCGACTTCACCCTGCCCTGGGAGGACGGGTATGTCTTCTCCCGGCCCGGCATGTGGTTCCACCTCGCCCTGCGCCTGTCGGGGAACCAGGGTCGTCATGGCGGCAGGGGCAAAGGAATGAGACCTGTTCCGGAGGTGGCGTCATGAACAAGGCTGCAATCCTGCTCCGGCTGGCGCTGGCCCTCAGTCTCACGGTGCCGGCCGCGGCCGGGCCGCCGCGTCCGCCGGCCTCGTATGCCAAGATGGAGGTCTATGCCCATTGGCAGGGGGATGAGGACTGCTTCATCCCCCTGACCCATGGGAAGCCGCCCTTATACATCTTCCTGGACCACAAGGGCCAGGTGCATCCTGACACCTTTGTGGGCTTCCCGAGCATCATCCCCTTTAACCTCACGTGTGGTGAGTGCAGCGGCTCGGGGGAGATTCAGGTCAGACTGACCCGGGCCCGCCTGAGGACCGAAGGGGGCAGAAAGACCCTGGATTTCGCCGTCGAGTGTGACCTGAGCAGGGCGAAACTGAGATGCCCGGGGTTGATCTTCCCCCTGTTTCCCTCCCCGGAGGGTGACTGTCCCCTGTCTTTGCCCTGGGAGGACGGCGCCATTTTTTCCTTTCCTGCCATGATCCTCCATTTTGCCCTGCGGATCTCGGAAAAATAGAAACCGGGAGGACCGCCGGCTTTTTAAGCCCGGGCCCTCCCGGTCCGCTGCAAGGGAAAGGGACCCGGCTGAGCCCCCTCCCGGCGCCCTTAATCCCCTTTCCTGCGGAAGGTGAGGCTGCTGCCGGCGGCGTCCACCACAATGACGTCCCCTTCCTTGAACTCCCCCGCCAGGATCAGGGGGGCGAGGCGGTTCTGGATGTGGCGCTGGATGGCCCGCCGAAGCGGCCGGGCGCCGTAGGCCGGATCATACCCCGCTTCGGCCAGGAAATCCTTGGCCTTGGGGGTGAGCTCCAGGCTGAGGTGGTGCTCCGCCAGGAGCTTCTGCAGCCGGGCGACCTGCAGATCCACGATCTGATGGAGCTGCTCCAGGGTGAGGCGGTGGAAGATGATGATGTCATCCACCCGGTTGAGGAACTCCGGCCGGAAATGGTGCCGCAGGGCCTCCATCACCCGCTCCCGCATCTGGGCCTCGCTGATGGCCTCCGCAATGTACTGGCTGCCGATGTTGCTGGTCATGATGATGATGGTGTTGCGGAAGTCCACCGTGCGGCCGTGGCCGTCGGTGAGGCGGCCGTCGTCCAGGATCTGGAGCAGGGTGTTGAACACCTCCGGGTGGGCCTTCTCAATCTCATCGAAGAGCACCACGCAATACGGCCGGCGCCGCACCGCCTCGGTGAGCTGGCCCCCCTCCTCATAGCCCACATAGCCCGGGGGCGCGCCGATGAGGCGGGAGACGGTGTGCTTCTCCATGTATTCGCTCATGTCCAGGCGCACCATGGCCTGCTCGCTGTCGAAGAGGAACTCGGCCAGGGCCTTGGCCAGCTCCGTTTTGCCCACGCCGGTGGGGCCCAGGAAGATAAAGGAGCCCAGGGGCCGGTTGGGATCCTGAAGCCCGCTTCGGGCCCGGCGCACCGCGTTGGCCACCGCCTGGATGGCCTCCTCCTGGTTCACCACCCGGGCATGGAGGCGCTCCTCCATGTGCAGGAGCTTCTGCTTTTCGCCCTCCAAGAGACGCGAGACGGGGATGCCGGTCCATTTGGCCACCACCTCGGCCACATCCTCGGCGTCCACCTCCTCCTTGAGCATGGCCCCTTCCTGCTTCTGAAGCTCGGCCAGACGGGCGTTTTCCGCCTCCAGCTCCTTCTGCAGGCTGAGGAGTTTGCCGTATTTCAGCTCCGCGGCCCTGGCCAGGTCCCCGGCCCGCTCGGCCTGGGCCTCCTCGATCTTGGTCTTTTCGATCTCCTCCTTGAGGGCCCGGATGCGGCCGATGATCTCCTTTTCCTGGTTCCAGCGGGCGGTAAGGGCCGAAAGCTTCTCCCGCAGCTCCGCCAGGGTCTTTTCGATCTTGGCCAGGCGCTCCTGGGAGGCCGGGTCGGTCTCCCGCTTCAGGGCCTCCCGCTCGATCTCCTCCTGGGTGATCTTGCGCTCCACCTCATCGATCTCCGCCGGCCGGCTGTCGATCTCCATCCTGAGCTTGCTGGCGGCTTCGTCGATCAGGTCCACCGCCTTGTCCGGCAGGTGCCGGTCGGTGATGTAGCGATGAGAGAGGGTCGCCGCGGCCACGATGGCCGAATCCTTGATGCGCACCCCGTGGTGTACTTCGTAGCGCTCCTTCAGGCCCCGGAGGATGGCGATGGTGTCCTCCACGCTGGGCTCGGCCACATAAATGGGCTGGAAGCGCCGCTCCAGGGCCGCGTCCTTTTCGATGTACTTGCGGTACTCATTGATCGTGGTGGCCCCCACGCAGCGCAGCTCTCCCCGGGCCAGGGCGGGTTTGAGCATGTTGGAGGCGTCCACCGCGCCCTCGGCGGCGCCGGCCCCCACCAGGGTGTGCAGCTCATCAATGAACAGGATGATCTGGCCGTCGGATTCGGTGACCTCCTTGAGCACCGCCTTGAGGCGATCCTCAAACTCCCCCCGGTACTTGGTGCCGGCGATGAGGGCCCCCAGATCCAGGGCCACCAGGCGCTTGTCCTTGAGGGATTCCGGCACATCGCCGTTGACGATGCGCTGGGCCAGCCCCTCCACGATGGCGGTCTTGCCCACCCCGGCTTCACCGATGAGCACCGGGTTGTTTTTGGTGCGCCGGGAGAGCACCTGGATGATGCGCCGGATTTCGCTGTCCCGGCCGATGACCGGGTCCAGCTTGCCGGCCCGGGCCATGGCGGTGAGGTCCCGGCCATACTTCTCCAGGGGCTGGAACTTCTCCTCCGGAGCCTGGTCGGTGATGCGGGTGGAGCCCCTCAGCTCCGCCAGCACCCGCAAAATGGCCTCCGGGGTCAGCCCCAGGGAGGCCAGCAGCCGGCCGGTGTCGCTCTCCTTGTCCACCGCCAGCCCGTAGAACAGGTGCTCGGTGGAGACGTATTCATCCTTCATCACCGTGGCCTGTTTGAAGGCCTCGTCCAGCACCTTATTGAGACCGGGGGAGATGTAGACCTGGACATCCCCGCTCACCCGGGGCAGGCGGGTGAGGAGGTCCTCCGTCCCCTGGATGACCTTTCTCGGGTCCACTTCCAGCTTCTTCAGAAGGGGGCGGATGAGCCCCTCCTCCTGGGCTAGGAGGGTCCGGAGCAGGTGGGCCGGCTCGATCTGGGGATGATTCATGGTCCGGGCCAGCTCGTGGGCGCCCTGCAGGGCCTCCTGGGCCTTATAAGTCAGTTTGTCCAATCGCATACTTGCCTCACGCAGGGTAAGGATAACTTCTCAATATCTTTAGGAAATATAAGAGCCATCCCCGGCAAGTCAAGGAGAGCCGCCGAAATTATTCGCCCCCAGGGGCGAAAATCCCCCGGTTCCCGGGCCGTCCGGCTGGTATAATGGAGGGAAAGGGACCGGCTGCCCGGAGGTTCCACCACAGGCGGGTCCCTGACACTTACGGAGGTAGTCCAACATGCGCACGGTGGCCCTCATCCCGGCCCGCTATGCCTCCACCCGTCTGCCGGGCAAGGCCCTGGCGGAGGTGGCGGGCAAGCCCCTCATCCAGCGGGTGTGGGAGCAGGCCCGGGAGATTCCGGGGCTTGACGGCCTCTGGGTGGCCACCGACGACGAGCGCATCCGGGAATGCGTGGCCGGTTTCGGCGGCCGGGTGCTCATGACCCGGGCCGATCACCCCTCCGGCACCGACCGCCTGGCCGAGGCCGCCGCCCTCCTGGGTCTGGGCCCCCTGGACCTGGTGGTGAACATCCAGGGGGATCAGCCCCTGTTTCCGCCCCGGGTGGTGACGGCCCTGACGGCCCTCTTTGAGCAGGACTGCTCCCTGGTGATGGCCACCCCGGCCCGGCGTTTCACCGACCCGGCCCTGGCCGCCGACCCCCACGTGGTGAAGGTGGTCTTCGATCACCGGGGCCGGGCCCTGTATTTCTCCCGCAGCCCCATCCCCTGCTGGCGGGAGGGAGAGCGGCCGTACTTTTTCCGGCACATCGGGATTTATGTGTATCGGGCGGGGTTTTTGCAGGATTTCGTGACTCTCCCCCCCGGCCGCCTGGAGGCGGCGGAGAAGCTGGAGCAGCTCCGGGCCCTGGAGTATGGCTTCCCCATCCGGGTGCTGGAGATGGAGGGGGAGACCCTGGAAGTGGACACCCCGGCGGATCTTAAGCGGGTCGCGGCCTGGTTCCGGGCCCGGGAGGAGAGCTGAGCCGGGGAAAGAAACCGGACCTGCCCCCGGGCCGGGCGGGCCTCTCCGAGGTCGCCGTTCCCGGGTTTTCCCCACCACAACCGAGGACTGACCTGTGACGCCGGCGTCTCACCCCAAAGACCGCCTCATCCTGGCCCTGGACCTCCCGGACCCCGGCCGCGCCCGGGATTTGGCCCGGAAACTGGCGGAGGAGGTGGGCCTCTTCAAAATCGGGCTGGAGCTCTTTGTGGCGGGCGGCCCGGCTTTCCTGAGGGAGATGGCGGACGAGTTCCCCTCCCGGATCTTTCTGGACCTGAAACTGCACGACATCCCCCACACCGTGGCCTCCGTTCTCCGGCGCCTGCCCCCGGGGGTGGCCCTGACCACGGTGCACGCCGGCCTCGGCCCCACCGGCCTGCGGCAGATCATGGCCGCGGGGCCCGCAGGGGTGAAAATCCTGGCGGTGACGGTGCTCACCAGCCTGAGCAGCCCCGATCTGGCGGCCCTGGGCTATGACCCCCGGCTGGCCGAGGCCCCCCGGGAGCTGGTGGTGCGCCAGGCCCGGCTGGCCCAGGCTGCGGGCTGTCACGGGGTGGTGTGTTCCGGCCGGGAGGTGGCGGCGGTGAAGGCGGCCTGCGGCCCGGAGTTTGTGGCGGTCTGCCCTGGCATCCGCCCGGCCTGGGCCCAGGTGGCCGCCGACGACCAGAAGCGCACCCTCACCCCGGAAGACGCCCTGCGTCAGGGCGCCGACTATCTCGTGGTGGGCCGGCCGGTGAGCCGGGCGCCGGATCCGGTGGCCGCCGCCCGGCGGGTGGCCGGGGAGATCGCTCAGGGGCTGGCGGCCCGGGAGGCTGCGTCACCGGCATGAATCGGAGCGCCCCGCCCCACGCCCTTTTCAGCCGCATCTGCATCTCCACCGCCTTCGGCGGGGACGGCGCCGGCATCTTCCCCTACACCCTGCACCCCTTCTACCGCCGCCTCCTGAAGGCCGTGCGGGAGACGGGCGCCACCGTGTTCACCAAATCCGCCACCCGCCACCCCCGGCAGGGCAATTTCGTGCCCCACAACCCCCTCACCTGGCGCTACATCCGCCGGCTCCCCAGCTGCGGCATGCTCAACGCCTACGGTCTCACCAACCCCGGGGTGGCGAAGGTGGCCCCCGCCATCCGCCAGGCCTGCGAGGCGGGCTTCCGGGTCATCCCCAACTTCTACCCGGAATTCGCCAAAGGGCTGGAGATGGCCCTCACCGAGACCCTGGAGGTGGTGGCGCTCTACCGCCAAGCCCTGGGGCCGCATTTCCGGGCCCTGGAATTGAATTATTCCTGCCCCAACGCCGCGGAGGCCGTCCGGGAGAATGTCACCCAGGCGTTGGCCTGCACCCGGGCGCTGCGGCAGGCGGCTCCGGACCTGGCCCTGGTGGCCAAGGTGAGCATCTGCCACCCCTTGGAGTTCTGCCAGGAGCTGGAACACCTGGGGGTGGCGGCCATCCACGCGGTGAACACCATCCCCTATGACCTCCTCTACCCCCTGGGGCCCCCCTCGCCCCTGGCCGCGGTGGGGGGCGGCGGGGTCTCCGGCGGCCCCGCCTTTGAAGTGGCCTTCGCCTACAACCGGGAGCTGCGCCCCAAACTCCGGGGCTTTCTCATCATGGGCTGCGGGGTGGCGGGCCGGGAGCAGGTGCAGCGCTACCTCGACATCGGTGCTGACGCGGTGAGCCTCTGCACCCTGGCCCTGCGCCGCCCCCGGGAGGCGGCCTGGATCGTGCGCCGCTACGCCGGGGGCGGCTGAGTATCGGCGCGGTGCCAGCCGGGGCGAAGGGCACCAGGCGGAGAGGACTCCCTCCCCTCTCAAAGACGGCAAGCGGACACGGGTGTCCGACCGTCAGGGGCGAGGTCCCGCCCAAAGTGGCATCAGGTTCGGGCGGGGGACTCCGGAATGGGTCCCAGCAGCCGGTGGTAGAAGGCGAAGGTGAGGCAGATGAGCCCCGGAAAGGTGGGCAGGGCAAAGCGGCCTTCTCCTCCCTCAATGAGGGCAATGGCCAGGGATTTGCCCAGCATAAAGAGCCAGACCGTCAAAAATGCGGTGACCAGCTCCCGCCCCAGGCGGGCCCGGATCTGCCGCCACACCAGCAGGAAGGGGGCGGCCAGAAACAGCAGCTCCAAAAGGCCCAGAAACTTCCGCTGGGCCACGGTGACGGTTTTGATGACCGCCACCAGCCCGGCGGCCAGGGGTGGAGGCAGACCCCGGAAAAAATCCTCATAGGGGTGGCGCATGCGCTGCCCCGGAGGCAGCCAGAAGCGCATCCAGGAGCGGGCCACCTGGATCAGATAGGCACTGGGCCTCTGGGTGATGATCTCCAGCCCCATCTCCCAGGTAAGATCTGAGAGTTGCTTCACCGACAGCCCGGTGGCCTCCTTTAACTCCCCGATAACTACCCAGATAGAATCCTCTTCCGGCGCCCCAGCCTGCCGGTTTTTCTCCCGTTCAGCCAGATACGCCCGGGCGATGACTTCCCGGGGGCCCTCCTGGCGGTGCACCTCCAGGTAATCGCCCACCACCTCCAGGAGCCCGAAGCCCCGGCCGGTGGCATAGGTGAAGCCCCGGCCATGGGCGGCCTGCACCAGGCACCAGCCCCCCGCCAGCACCACCAGCGGGAGGAGAAAGATAAGGCTGCGGCGCACCGCCAGGGGTCGGGTGGCGTTCCAGGCCCCCGGCAGGCACAGGTGCGCGGCCACCAGCAGCCAGCCGGGGAGGAGAAGATAGATGGGCCGGGTCCAGGCTGCTGCCGCCGCCAGCAGGCCTATAATCCGGAGGTTTTCCCAGGTGCGGGCCTCCTCCTGATAAAGCAGGCGGATAAAGAGGAAAAAGGCCCCGGTCACCAGCAGGGTGGTAAGTGTCTCCGCCATGATGAAGAATTCAAAAACCACAAACTGCACAAAAAAGGCATAGATGGCGGCGGCAGCGAGGCTCAAAGGGGGAGTCAGCCCCAGCCGGCCCCCCAGCCTCACCATGATCCCCAGGATACCCAGCCCCATGAGGATCTGGAAGAGGACCACCACCCGGAGGTTGAGCCCGGCCGCCAACAGCAGGAGGGGATATCCCGGGGTTCTGAGCCCGTCGTCCCCTGCCAGATCTCCGGCCACAAGCCGGCGGGCCAGATCCAGGTAGGAGAAGGAGTCGGGCTCCAGGATGGGGTGTACCACCCCAAAAAGCCCCAGACGCAGGAGCGCCGCCGCGCCCAGAAGCATCAGGAACCCGACCCAAAGCCGCGGCCGGGTCATGTTTCCGGCCCCTCCTCCTTGCCGCCTTTTCCCTGCCGCCGGAGCACTTCTTCATAAGACGCCGCCAAGGCCTCTCCCTGGCGGTTCCATAAAAACTCCCGGGCCCGGGCCAAGGCGCCCCGGGAAAGGGACCGAAGCCGGTGGGGGTTATCGGACAGATGGGCCAACGCCCCCCTGAGGCCGGCTATGACCTTCCCAGGAGTGGTCACCGGAATCTTCACCCCGCACTCGGGGGTCACCATGTCCCCGGCCCCCTGATGATCCAGGCAGAGGACCGGCATGCCCCGGCTCAGGGCCTCCAGGACGACGTTCCCGGAGGTATCCCGGAGACTGGTGAACACCAACAGGTGGGCCCAGTCATACCAGCCTGCGGCCTCCTCCCGGGGGAGCCACCCCAGCCAGCGGCAGTTTCCTGCCAGCCCCAGGCTCCGGGCCAGCTCCCGCCAGCGTCGCTCCTCGGGGCCGCTCCCCAGGATCACGAGCTCCCACAGGTGAGGCGCCAGCCCCTGAAGCGCATGTAACAGCAGCGGCAGGGCCTTGTGGGGCTTGAAGACCCCGCTCCACAGGAGGCGCAAGGGCGGCGGCGCCGGCCGGGGCAGAATCTCCCGGGCCACCTCCTCCACCCCGGTATCCAGGAGCAAAAGCGGGACCCGGCCGCAGACCCGGGCGACATCCCGCTGCACCTGGGAGTTGGCCGCCAGAAGCACCGCCGCCCGCCGGGCCGCCCGCCTGACCCGGGGGCTGAGATGCAATTGCAGGCGGTTGAGGACGCTGCGCACAGCCTCTTTCATCCCGCCCCGCAGCCCGGCCAGCCCCAGAAAGCGCCAGGGGTAGTTCTGGGTGCCGCCCACGGGCCCCCAGACAAAAGGCGCCGGCAGCCGCCAGAGAAAGCCGGGTTCCCGGAAGCCGTTGCGGGTGACGTGGTGCACCAGATCAAAGGGGTGCTCCCGAAAGAGACGGGCGGCCACCCGAAAGGCCCGGCGCTGCCAGAGATGGTGGGCCAGGTAGTTGAGCTCAAACAGGGGCCGGCGCCGCCGCAGGAGTCGTTCCAACGGCCCTTCCTCCACAAAGACGAAGCGCACCCCCGAAAGGTCGCCCCGGGTGGCCAGGTAGCGCTCCACCCCCTCCCGGTCCCAGGCGCCACAGAGCGCCACCACCTCGGCGAAGCGGGCGATCTGCCGCACCCACCCCCAGCCGGCGGCAAAATCCGAGGGTTTCTCCGGATGGCAGGCCGCGGCCAGAACCAGCACCCGGGGACGGTTTTGGGGGGGCGGACGGCGGGAGGCGGCGGGGTCCGGAATCATATGCACTTCAGCGGCCCACCCGCCCGCGGCGGGCGACCCGGAGAGCGAGGGCGGGGATCCGGGAGCCATTTCCCTTAAACCTGGGACCTTTTAACCGGGCTAAGGGGGAAAAGGGCCAAATTTGGCCAGCCTCTGACCCTCTCCCCGTCCTTTTCCGCCCTCCCCCGGGTTATTTCAAGGACATCGCAGCCTTGGCCCTGAGTTCCCCGAACTGGGGGCGTGATGGGAGAACCTTTGGTCCCTTACCA
>JAILZL010000015.1 GCA_023512475.1 Syntrophobacterales bacterium | reverse complement strand
GGGGAAAGAGGACCAGGCCCCGGGAGGACCCGGGGGAGGGGGATCTCAGGGGGCCGGGATAAGAAGGCGGGATTCGTCATCTGTCATGGACAAGCACCACAGTTGCCTGAACACCCGGGCCATCATTGAATATTTCCAGGAGCACCAGCCCGAGAAGGCGCCGGAGCTCCTCACCGGCCTGGGGCCGGAAATCGAGCGGCTCCCCCAGCCCCTGGATTTCCTCATGGAGATCAACAACTGGGTGCACAGCCGGGCGGTGATCCAGATGTTCGCCAATGCCCGGCGGCTCACGGGGGATCCGGATATCGCCTACAAGATCGGCTTTGAGTCCGCGGCCCGCAAGAAGCTGGGGTATGTGCAGCGCATCATCCTTTTGGCCTACAAAAACCCCCGGCGCTCCCTGAAGCGGGTGCAGAAGATCAACGACAAGTTCAACCGCAACAAGACCATTGAGATCGTGGAGACCACTCGGGACAGCGCCGTTATCCGGCTGCACTGGTTCCCGGAGATCCCCGCGGTCATCGATTTCTGCCGCTTCAACCAGGGCATCTATGCCGGCATCCCCACCATCTGGAATCTGCCGCCGGCCATCGTGGAAGAGACCGAATGTTATTTCCAGGGTGCCCCCTATTGTGAATACCACATCCAATGGGTCAAAAAGTTCTCCCTGAGAGAGACCCTGCTCAATTTCCTGGTCCCCTGGCGGGTCCTGCGCTACACCATTGAAGAGCTGGAAAAGGACAAGGAAATGCTCCGGAGCAAGTTTGAGGAGGTTCACCGCCTGAACCTGCAGCTCCGGGAGAAAATCGACGAACTCCTCACCTTGCAGGAGGAGCTCAAGAAGAGCGAGGCCAAGTTCCGCAACCTGCTGGACTATGTCCCCGGCATGGCCATCCAGGGCTATGACGCCCAGGGCACCATCCTCTACTGGAACAAGGCCAGCGAGGAGATCTACGGCTACGCCGTCCAGGAGGCGGTGGGCCGCAAAGTGGAGGATCTCATCGTGCCCCCGGAGCTCAAGGACTGGTTCCGCCAGGGGCTGAAGCGGGGGGCCCGGGCCGTCAAAAGCGGGGAATTCATGCCCGCCGGGGAGCAGTATTTCTGCCGCAAGGACGGCAGCCGCATGCCGGTGCATTCCATCCACACCGTGGTCTGCCTGGAGCAGACCGAGCCGCTTCTCTTCCGGATCGATGTGGACCTGAGGGAGCGCAAGCGGGTGGAGGAGGAACTGCGCCAGTACCGGGATCACCTGGAGAAGCTGGTCAAGGAGCGCACGGCTGAGCTCATGGAGGTCAACCTCAGCCTGCAGCAGGAGATCCAGGAGCACCAGCGCACCGAGCAGGCTCTCAGGGCCAGCGAGGAACGCTTCCGCACCATCTATGAAGATGCGCCCATCGGCATCGGGCTGGCGGACCTCTCCGGCCGCCTGCTGACCGGCAATCCGGCCCTGGCCCAGGCCCTGGGCTACAGTCTGCCGGAATTGCGGGGGCTCACCTTCCCCGCCCTCAGCCACCCGGACGAGGCGGCCATCGAGGAGGCCCTGTTCCGGGAACTCACCCGGGGGAAGCGCCCCTACTACGAGCGGGAGGGGCGCTGCCGCCGCCGGGACGGCTCCTACCTCTGGTTCTGGAGCCACGTCTCCCCCATCCGGAACATCCAGGGTCAGACCCAGTTTATCCTGATCATGCTCAAGGACATCACCCGGGAAAAGCAGATCCAGGATGAAATCCGGGATTACCAGGAGCAGCTGCGCTCCCTGGCGTCGGAGCTCTCCCTCACCGAGGAGCGGGAACGCCGCCGCCTGGCCGTGGACCTCCACGACAATATCGGCCAGATCCTGGCCCTGGCCCAGATCAAGCTGGGGGAGGTGCAACGCAAGACCCGGTCCCTGGAGCTGGAGCGCATGGTGCAGGAAGTGCGCGGTCTTTTGGGCCAGGCCATCCAGTATTCCCGCTCCCTCACCAGCGAATTGGGGCTGCCGGTGCTCTATGACCTGGGTCTGGAGGCGGCGGTGGAGTGGCTGGCGGACCAGTTCCAGGACCAGCACGGCCTTAAGCTCCAGGTCCGGCGGGACGATTTTCCCAAGCCCCTGGGCGAGGCGGCCAGTGTGCTGGTCTTCCGGGTGCTGAGGGAGTTGCTCACGAATATCGTCAAGCATGCCCACGCCTCCCAGGTGGACCTCTCCATCAGCCGGGAAGGGGAGCACCTGGTGGTGCAGGTCACCGACAACGGCCAGGGGTTTGACCCTCAGGCCGGGCTGCCCCGCCTCGGCCGCACTTCCGGCTATGGCCTGTTCAGCATCCGGGAGCGCCTGGGCCATCTGGGTGGGTATCTGGACATCAAATCCGCACCCGGGGAAGGGACCACCGTCACTCTGGTGGTGCCTCTGGAACTCCGGGAGATGGCGGCCCGGTGAGGCCGGGAGAGGATGATGGAGCAACGGGTGGCGATTTCGGGCCCGGAGGTGATCCTGGAAGGACGCTTCCAGGCCGGCCGGGGGGTCGGGGGGGTGGTGGTGGCCCACCCCCATCCCCTGTATGGGGGCAGCATGGACAACAATGTGGTCTGGACCGTGCGCCAGGCCTTCGGGGCCCGGGGCGCCTCCACCCTCCGGTTCAACTTCCGGGGGGTAGGGGGGAGCACCGGTACTTACGGCCAGGGGGAGGGGGAGGTGGAGGATCTGCGGGCGGCGCTGGAGTATCTGGTGCAGCACGCCTCCGCCCCCTACCTGGTGGTGGGCTACTCCTTCGGCGCCGCGGTGGCGGCCCAGGCCTTTCTCCGGGGCCTCGGCGGCGCCGACGCCGTGCTCATTGCCCCGCCCATCGCCCTCATGCGGCTGGATTTCCTCTCCCAGGTGCCGTCCCTGGCGGGCATTGTGGTGGGCGAATGGGACGATTTCTGCCCCTTGGCGGCCTTGTATGGGCTGATGGCGGGGCGCCCGGTGCCGGTGCCCATCGCCGTGGTGCCCCAGGCGGACCACTTTTTCGGGGGCCGGGAAGAGGCCCTGTTCCGCCTGCTGAGGGACTTCCCCCTGCCCGGCTGGCCGGAAGCCAGCCCCCGCCCGGAGGCGGCCCATTAGCGGACTTGGGCCCGCTGGTGCTGCCGTGGAAGAAGGCTTTATGACCCCACCCCCGATCGGACCCGCCCCGGCGCCCCCGCCCCGGGTGGTCATCGCGGCCTGGGAGCCGGCCGCCCTTCTGCCGATCTTCGGGGAGGCCGCCCTGTCCCGGCTGGTGCGCCTGGCGGCCTCGGAGGGGGCGGCGGTCACGGTCCTCCTCACCCCGGAGCTGAGCCTGGCCCTGAGCCGGCGCCCCCGGGACGCCGGCCTCGTGGTGTGGCGGCTGGTCCCCCGGGAGGACCTGGCGGTGGCCACGGCCCACCTGGGCGGGTCCCCGGAAGAGCCGGTGGTGCTGGTGCCGGGCCACAGTGTCTGGGACCGCCTCAGCTTCCGCCGGGCTCTGGCCGAAGCTGGCGCGGTTTGGCGCCTGCCGGCGGGCCAGGTGCCGGCGGTGCTGGCCCGCTGGCTCACCGCAGGCCCCCCCGCCGGGGAGGCCGGGCTGCCGGTGCTCCTGTCCGGCCCCGGGAAGGCGGCGGCGGCGGAAGCCAGGCTGGTGGCGGCCTTGGCCGCGGCCACCCAGGAGAGCGACGGCCTGCTGGCCCGCTGGGTGGACCGGCCTCTGTCCCGCTGCCTCAGTCCCCGGCTGGCGGCCCGCCGCGTGCCCCCCAACGCCGTCACGATGGTGGGGAGCAGCATCGGGCTTCTGGGGGCGCTCTTGCTGGCCCAGACGGGATATGCGGCACACCTGGCGGGGGCACTGCTCTTTCTGGCGGCCGTGGTGCTGGACGGGGTGGACGGGGAGGTGGCCCGCCTGAGCCTGCGGGAAAGCCGCTTCGGCCACTACCTGGACATCATCACCGACAACCTGGTGCACGTGGCGGTCTTTGGCGGGATCGCCGCGGGGCTGCACCGGCAGGCCCCCGATGCCCGCCACCTGTACGCCCTGGCCCTGCTGCTGGTGGGTTTCGCCCTCTGTGCCCTGGCGGTCTATCTGGTTCTGGGACGGCACAAGGAGCCTTCGGGGACAGACTCCCTGGCGGCGCGCCTGGTCGCAGCCCTCAACAGCCGGGACTTCGCCTATCTGGTGCTGCTGTTGGCCCTGGCGGACCGCCTGCACTGGTTTCTCTGGGGCGCGGCGGTGGGCACCTATGTCTTTGCGGGCCTGCTTCTGGCCATGGGCCGCCCCTTTGGCCGGGCTGCCGGGGGGTGAGGGAGACTGCAGAGCTTAACCGGCGGTGGAAAAGCAGCCCTCCCGAAATCTGGTGGCATGAGGCTGGCCGGTTTTCCGGTCTGGCATAGCCATATCCCCTTTATGGGGGTGGGGGAGGGGTTGGGGTCAGCCGGCTCCCTTCCACCACCTGGTAAGGGCCGGGTGCCTGGGGGGGGCGGGGGCCGGGGTTTCCGGTCCCCCAGGCCTCCCGGAACGGCGCCACCACGAGATCATCATCATGGACCTCAGGAGATAATCCGTGCCCACAACTGACTCTTCCCCCCTGACGCCGGATCTGGGCCGGGTGCAGGGGGTGCTCTTCGACCTGGGCGGCACCCTGGACGGCGACGGCGAGCATTGGCTGAACCGCTTCTGGCTGCTGTATCAGAAATACCTGCCGGAATTGGGTTTTGAGGAGGTGAAGGCGGCCTTTTATCAGGCGGAGGCGGACTGCCTGGGCGACCCCCGGGTGGCCTCCTTCACCCTGCCCCGCCTGGTGGCCTACCACGTGGAGCGGCAGATGGCCGCCCTGGGGAGGGAGGCCCGGTCCGGGGAGAAGCTGACGGGGGAATTCCTGGAAGGCTGCCGCCGGATCATCCGGCGCAACGCCTATGTGCTGCGGGACCTGGTGCAGCGCTACCGCCTGGGGGTGGTGACCAACGGCTATGGCAATGCGGCCCGGCTGTTGGCCGGCGAGGCCATCGCCATCTGGTTTGCGGTGATTGTGGACTCCGCCCGGGTGGGGGTGCGCAAACCCGACCCGGAGATCTTCCGCCTGGCGGCGAGGGAACTGGGTTTTCCCCCGGCGGAGGTGGCCTATGTGGGGGACTCTTTTCTCCAGGATATCCGGCCGGCCAAAGAGGCGGGGGTCATCACCGTGTGGCTGCGCAATGACGCCATGAACGCCCCCCTGCCGCCGGAGGCCGACCTGTCCCTGGCCGACTACACCATCCGCAGCCTGCCGGAGCTGGAGGCACTCCTGCCGTGAAGGCCGGCATCCTCGCCGCGGGGCTGGGCAGCCGGCTCGCCCAGGGGGGGATCAGGGTGCCCAAACCCCTGGTGGAGGTGGCCGGCGACACCCTCATCGGCCGGGTCATCCGGGAGGCGGCGGCGGCCGGCGCCACCGCCGTGGCCATCATCACCACCCCGGTCCATCCCCAGGTGGCCGCCTATCTGAGGAGCCGGCCCTGGCCCCTGCCTCTGTCCCTGCGGGAGTGGGACAGCCCCCATTCCCTGGCCAGCCTCCTGGCCTTGCGACCGTATCTCGATGAACCCTTCCTCCTCTCCACTGTGGATGCGGTGCTGGCTCCGGGCGCCTTGGCCGGGTTTGCCGCCCGGGCCCGGAGCCTGGCCGGGCTGGGGGCCCTGGGGCTCACCCGGCACCTCGACGATGACAAACCCCTGTATGCCACCCCGGGGGAGGACGGCCGCATTCTTCGCCTGGGCACGGGCCCCAGCCCCTGGATCACGGCGGGCTGCTATTATTTCCTGCCCCGGGTCTTTGAGTATGAGGCCGCGGCCCGGGCCCGGGGACTGACGGCGCTGCGCCAGTTTCTGGCCTTCCTGGTGGAGGCGGGGGAGACCCTGTGGGGCCTGGATGTGGGCCCGGCGGTGGATGTGGATCATCCCGAAGACATTGCCCGGGCGGCGGCTTTCCTGGCCGGCGGGCCGGAAGGCTGAGGCATCTTGCCGCCGGCAGCGCCTTTTCAGGTGACAAGCCAGAGAGTTCCTGATAGAAATCACCATTTGTGGCCCAGCAGGTGCTGGAAACAGGTGGTTCGGGGAGGCGGCCAGGGGCCACAGAGCCCTGCCCCATCCTCCGAAGCCCTCCCCCAGCCCCATACATGGGATGTGGCCCCGCCGGACCGGCAAAATCGGCCGGCCTCATCCCACCACGCTCGGGGAAGAGAGTTTTTCCCCAGACTGCTGGCGGGGGGAAATTGACCTGGGGCGTTCAGGTGGGGGGAAGGAAGCCGGGGAGCCGCGGCCTTTGGGCCCCTCTCCCCACCCGCGCCTCCAACTCGTAAACCCCTGAGGATGCGACTGTCCGTGGCCGATTACGCCCCTCCCCTGATTTACGGCATTTACCGGGAGAAGGCCCTGTCCCCCGGCAAGGTGGAGGCCGATGCCGCCATCCTGGAGGCGGTGCTGGCGGGCCTGCGGGGCATGGGCTGTGAGGTGGCCACCCTGGCGGCGGAGGACCTGCCCGCCCTACCGCCCCCGGCCCACGGGTTTGTGCATCTGGCCCAGGGGCCGGCGGCGCTGACTCGGCTCCTGGCCTGGGAGGCCCACGGGGCGCGGCTCATCAACCCCCCGCAGGCGGTCAGGCGCTGCTGGCGCCGGTTCCTGCCGGAGATCCTGGCCGCCACCGGGGTGCCCTATCCCAGGACACGTTTCTATACCCTGGAGGAGGCCGAAAGCCTCTTTTCCCGGAGTTTCCCCGGCCCGGGGTGGCTGAAGCGGGCCGAGGTCCACGCCGAGGGCCCCGGGGATGTGGTCCGGGTGAACTCTCCGGCGGCGGCCCTCCTGGTGTTGGCGGATTTCCGCCGCCGGGGCATTGAGGCCCTGGTCTGGCAGGAGCACCTCCCCGGCCGGGAGGTGAAGTTTTACGGGGTGGGGCCGGGCCGGTTTTTCTGGGCTGCAACGCCCAAGGACCCGGAGCCCCTGCCCCCCGAGATGGCGGCCCCCCTGGCGGAGCTGGCGGCCCGGGCCGCGGCGGCGGTGGGGCTCAGTGTCTTCGGCGGCGACCTCATCCTCCTCCCCCAGGGCCGCCCGGTGCTCATCGACCTCAACGACTGGCCCAGCTTTTCCCGCTGCCGGGAGGCTGCGGCCCGGGAGATCGTCCATTATGTCTGTGACGCCTTTCACCTCGGATCGTGACGAGCGGCCCCGCTCCCGGGAACTGTTCCGGGCGGAACTGCCTTTTTTGTCCCCGGGCTTCCAGAATGTGGCCCTGTTGGCCGAACTGGTGCTGGACCGGGGCGAGGGCCGCTACCTCTATGATGTGGATGGCCACCGCTACCTGGATTTCATGGCGGGCATCGGGGTGTGTTCCCTGGGCTACAGCCACCCCGCCTGGGTGGCGGCCATGACCGATCAGATCCGCAAGCTGACGGTGGGCAGCTTCGCCACCGTGAACCGGGGCCGCTTCCTCCGGCGCCTGGCGGAGGTGGCCCCCGGCGACCTGAGCCAGACCATGCTGTACTCAGGCGGCGCCGAGGCGGTGGAGGCCGCCGTGCGCCTGGCCAAATCCTACACCAAAAAGTTCGAGGTGCTGGCCTTCTGGGGCGGCTTCCACGGCAAGACCGGCGGGGTTTTGGGCCTCATGGGCAGCACCTTCAAGCACGGCTGGGGGCCCCTGCACCCGGGGTTGTATCTGACCCCGTATGCCTATTGCGAGCGCTGCGCCTTCAACCTGAGCTACCCGGGCTGCGGCCTGCATTGCCTGGAATTCGCCCGGGAGGTCATCCGCCTGAACACCACCGGCTCCCTGGCCGCCATCCTGGTGGAGCCCATCCAGGGGACCGCCGGCAATGTGGTGCCGCCGCCGGAGTTTCTCCCGGGGGTGCAGGAGATCTGCCGGGAGCACGGCGCCCTCCTCATCGCCGACGAGATGCTCACCGGCTTCGGCCGCACGGGCAGGCTCTTCGGCTGCGAGCATGACGGGGTGGTGCCGGATGTCATCACCATCGGCAAGGGCATGGGGAGCGGCTTCCCGGTAAGCGGCCTCATCTCCACCCCGGGGATCATGCGGGCCGAGCCCTATTCCAAGCCCTCCGCCGCCTCCTCCAGCTACGGCGGCAACCCCCTGGCCGGCACCGCCGCCTGGATCACCCTGGAGACCCTGCTGAACGACAACATCGTGGCGAACGCCGCCCGGGTGGGGGACTATCTCCTCCGGCGCCTGCTGGAGCTCCGGGAAAAATACCCCTTCATCGGCCGGGTGCAGGGCAAGGGCCTGATGATCGGGGTGGAGTTCGTGCGCCATCGGGAGCGGGACAAGACGCTGCTCCCCGGCAAGGTGATGGAGCAGGTCTTTAAGGAGTCCCTCCGCCGGGGCCTTCTCAGCATGAATTACACCGCCCAGTACCGCATCAACCCGCCCCTCACCCTGACGGAGGCCGAGGCCGAAGAGGGGGTCGGGATCCTGGACGAGGTCTGCGCCTGGCTGGCCCGGCAGAGCCACCTCTGAGGCTGCCGCCCCCGGGGAGGCCGGGCGCGCTCGCGTCCATCCCCGATCAGGGGTAAAGGCAGAGGCCCGGGGGGAGGGGGCAGGGATAAAGACTTTCGGCCCCTTCTCCCTGGAAAGACAGCCGGAGAGAAAGGCAGGGAGAAGTCATGCCCTATTCGGAGAAGGGTCCCTTGAGGGGTGCTCTGGTGGGCTTCGGCAAGGTGGCGGAACGGGCCCACCTGCCGGCCCTCCAGGGGCTGCCGGAGTTCCGCCTGGTGGCGGTGGCCGATCCCCTGCCGGAGCGCCGGAACCTCGCCCGGGAGCTCCTCCCGGAGGTGCGGCTCTATGACCATCAGGGCGCCCTGTTGGCCGGGGAGAGGCCCCTGGATTTTCTGCTCATCGCCACCCCCCCCGAAACCCATGCGGAGCTGGCCCGGCAGGGCCTGGAGGCCGGCTGTCAGGTGCTGTGCGAAAAGCCCCTGACCCTGGATCTCCAGGTCCTGGCCGGGCTTCACCGGCTGGCCCAGGCCCGGGGGCGGGCCCTGGTGACGGTGCACAACTGGAAATTTGCGCCCCTGTACCGGGCGGCCCAAACCGCTCTTGCCCAGGGCCTCATCGGGGAGGTGCGGGAGATCGTCTGGGAGGTGCACCGCACTCCGGGAAGCGGCGGCGGCCTCACGGACTGGCGCCACACCGGCGCCGCGGCCGGCGGCGGCATCCTGGTGGACCACGGCTGGCATGCCTTTTATCTCCTCCTAGGCCTGGCCGGGGGAGCGCCTGAGGCTCTTAGGGCCCGGTTGGCTCCGGCTCCGGAGAACCCCGCGGGGGTGGAGCAGGAGGCCGAGGTGGAACTCCGCTTTCCCCGGGCCCGGGCCCGCCTCTTCCTTACCTGGCGGGCCGAGCGGCGGCGCAACGCCGGCCGTCTGGTGGGCACTTCCGGAGAGCTCCTCCTGGAGGATGACCGGCTGCTTAAGCGCCGGGACGGGCGCCTGGAGGAGCTGGCCGCCTTCCCCGAGCCCCTGAGCGGCGGCTCCCATCACCCCGAGTGGACCCGGGGCTCCTGGGAGGAGTTCGCCCTCGAAATCCGCAACCCGGACCTCCGGGGGCGAAACCTCGCCGAAGCGGCCCACTGTGCCCGGCTCATCACCCTGGCCTACCGCTCCCACCAGGGCGGCGGCGCCTGGCTTACCTACCCCCCCGCATGAGGCGGCGCCCCGACCTGCACCTGGTGGCCGGGGCGGTGGGCGCCCTGGTGCTGGCTTTCCTCCTCTATCGCCTGGGGTGGTCCGAGGTGCTGGCGGAGCTGCGCCGGGTGGGCTGGGGCTGGCTCCTCATCCTGGGCCAGGAAATCCTCCCCATCCTGGCCAACACCCTGGGCTGGCACTACGCCTTCCTCCAGGAAGAGCGCCGGGTGCCCTTCGGGCGCCTGCTGCGCCTGCGGCTGGCCGGGGACGGCTTCAATTACCTCATCCCCAGCGCCACCGTCGGGGGGGAGCTGCTGCGCATCCATCTGCTGCGCCGGGAGATGGCCCTGGCGGCCTCCGCCGCTTCGGTCACCGTGGCCAAGTTCACCCAGATGCTGGGACAGGCCCTGTTCATCGGCCTGGGGCTTATGATCGCGGCGCCCGGCGCGCCCCTCCGGGAGGGGCTGTTGCCGGTGTTGTGGGCCCTGCTGGCGGGCTGTCTGCTCTTTTTAGGGGTGGTGCTGGGGGGTCTGAGGTGGGGGCTCTTCTCCCGCCTCACCGGCCTGCTCCTCCGGTGGCTCCCGGCCCGCGTCCGGGGGCTGCTGCCGGTGGACCAGGCCGCCGCCCTGGACCGGGAGATCGCCGGATTTCTCACCCAGGATCAGGCCTCCTTCTGGCTGTCGGTCCTGCTTTTCGGCCTGGCCTGGGGGCTGGGGACGGTGGAGGTGCTCCTCATCTGCCATTTCCTGGGCGTGCCGGTGACTCTGGCCACCGCGGTGACCATTGAGACCCTGAGCGTCTTTGTGGATGGGGTGCTCTTCTTTGTGCCCGGGAAATTGGGCACCCAGGAAGGCGGCAAGGTGCTCATCTTCCTCAGCCTGGGGCTTTCCCCGGTCTCCGGTCTGGCCTTCGGCCTCATCCGGCGCCTGAGGGAGCTCACCTGGGCCGGCCTGGGGGTCGCCTGCCTCCTGACCTTCCGGGAAGAGAGCCCCCGGTCGGCGCCGGAAACCTGACTCCCGCCCTCCCCGGCCCGGAAAGGAAAAAACCAGGGGCCTCCCTGGTCTGTTTCCCGGCCCCGGTCCGGTCGAGCCCCCGCAGCCGTCGGCCGGGGGAGGGCCTTACCGCTCCCGCCGGCCCTGGATGAACTCCTCCACCCGGCGGGCGGCTTCGTCATCGGGCATGGGTTCGGGGGGGTGTTTCATGGTGTAGGCGGAGATACTGGTGAGGGGGCCGGCGATGCCCCGGTCCCGGGCCAGCTTGGCGCAGCGCACCGCATCGATCATGCAGCCGCCGCTGTTGGGGGAGTCCTCCACCGACAGGCGCATCTCCAGGTGCATGGGGAAGCCGCCGAACCCCCGGGCCTCGATGCGCAGGAAGGCCACCTTGTTGTCCTTCTGCCAGGGCACGTAATCGGAGGGGCCCACGTGCAGGTTGTTGGGCTCAAAATCCGGGGGCAGAAGGGAGCTCACCGCTTCGGTCTTGGAGCGCTTTTTGGTGGCCAGCCGGTCCCGGTTCAGCATGTTGAGGAAGTCGGTGTTGCCCCCCACGTTGAGCTGGTAGGAGCGGTCCACGGTCAGGCCCCGCTTCCGGAAGAGCTGTACCAGGGTGCGGTGCAGGATGGTGGCCCCCAGCTGGCTCTTGACGTCGTCCCCCACCACCGGGATGCCGGCGGCGGTGAAGCGGGCGGCCCAGCCGGGATCGGAGACGATGAAGGTGGGCATGCAGTTGATGAAGCTGACCCCGGCCTCCAGGCAGCACTGGGCGTAATAGCGGGCCGCCTCCTCGGAGCCCACCGGCATGTAGTTGAGGAGCACCTCGGCGCCGGTATTCTTCAGCACTTGCGCCACGTCCACCGGCGGGGCCTGGGCCACCACAAAGGTCTGCTCCGGGGGGTAGTGGGCCATGTGGGGGGAGACCCCGTCCAACACCGGGGCCATCTGCACCGGCACCGGGATCTCCGGCACCTCGTCAATGATGCGGTAACAGCAGTTGGGCGGGGCAAAGATGGCCTCGGAAACCGGCCGCCCCACCTTGCGGGCGTCAATGTCAAAGGCGGCCACCACTTCCAGATCCGCCGGTCCATAGCCGCCGATGTCCGGGTGCATGAGCCCCGGGGGCCAGGCCTCTGGAGTTCCCAGACGTCGGTAATACTCAATCCCCTGCACCAAGGCGCTGGCGCAGTTTCCCACTCCTGCGAGCGCGATCCTGATCTTTCCCACGTCCCCGTCTTCTCACCCACAAAATGAGCCGGCCGCAGCAGCCATGGGGGCCGGTCCACAGCATTTCCCAATATTACTCAAAAAATTCCCTGATGGAAATATAATTGTGGCCCCCAAATGGAAAGGGCGGCAGACGGGCCGGGGCATTATCCCGCCCCCGCCTGCGGGACCGGTGGGGCTCAGGAGTCTCCGGTGGCGGGCCTGTCCCGGGGCCAAGCTCACAGATCCAGGACCAGGATGCCGGCGTCCCGGCCCGGATCCCGAAATCTGGTGGGAGGAGGCTGGCCGACTTTACCAGTCTGGCGAAGCCACCAACCATTTATGGGGCTGGGGGAGGGGGTTCGGGGGTGGGGCATAGGTCTGCGACCCCTGGACCCTGCCCCGAGTGCTCAAAGCCCGGGGGCCGGGGGCACTTTTCGGCTCCTGCCTCCGGGGCGAGCGCCTGAAGGAGGAGGTGGCAGACTGAGGCCAGATCCCGGATAAGGCAGAAGGCCCGGGCATTGAAGGCCCGGACGCGACGTTCCGCCTCGGCCCGGCTGCGGCGGGACGGCCGGCCCAGGCAGCGGTCCACCCGCCGGATGGCGGCGGGCAGGGGTTCCGGCCACTGGAGGTAATCCGCCGCCTCCAGGGCGAAGGCGGCCGCGGGGAGCGGCCGGTCCGGACGGCTGAGGAGAATGACCGGGACCGGGGGCGTGCGCCTCAGGGCGAGGCGGGCGAGGGCCAGGCCCTCCGGACGGCTGCCGTCCGCCTCCACCAGGAGCAGATCAAAGCTTTGGCGGGCCAGCGCTTTCCGGGCCTGGGCGGGGCTGGGCTGGTAATGCACCCGGTAGCCCTGGGTGCCAAGAGCCCCCAGCAGTGTCTCAAACCCCGGGGAGGCGGCCGCCAGAATATGGGGGGCCGCCATCTTTCCGGAGGGCGCGGGCTCTCGGATTTCCTCCCGAAGCCACGGCGAAGGGGAATGGTGACGCGGTCGGCTCATGGTCCACCTCCTGACACGGCCGGGCGATGACGGGCGTGGTTTCCGGGACGGTTCAAAGCTTTGCGGGTCATGTTACCGGTGGCCCAGGTCATCCGCCATCCGCAATACTGACCAAAATAGCCATAATAAAAACTACTTATACTGCGGGAGGGGCCGGATTTTGTGAAAAAGTTGCAATTAATCTGTTTTCCCGGTCGGTTCAGGTGGCCTCCCCCTCTGTGAGGCCCGGGGGGATATAGACCTCCCCTGCCATGACCCGGCAGATGGCCTCGATGAGCTCGGTATCCGTATCCTCCTTGAGGAGATAGCCGTCGGCCCCGGCCTCCAGGGCCTCCTGAAGATACGCCGGAGAGCGGTGCATGGTGAGGATGAGCACCTTGATCTCCGGGCAGAGCTCCTTGACCCGGCGGGTGGCCTCCAGGCCGGACATCCGGGGCATGGTGATGTCCATGAGGATCACATGGGGCCGGCAATACTTCAGGATTTCCAGGAGGGCGGCGCCGTCCTCCACCTCACCCACGACCTTGAGTCCGTCGGTGCTCTCCAGGCACTGCTTCACCATGCTCCGGAAGAGCCCGTGATCCTCCGCCAGTACGATGAGGCAGGGGCAGGGGCGCAGCAGCTCCCCGAGAAACGTGGGGGAGTCGTCGATGGTGGACATATGAGCTCTCCCGGGGTTGCCGCCCCGCCTCCGGATATTCCCGCCTGAGGCTCAGGTGATTCATCCGGGCCTCACCGCCGCCGACCCCTCCCGCCAGAAGGGCGGGGAGGGTGAAGGCCTTTGGTCCTCCGGCCCGCCGCGCTCCGACACCTGCTGCGACGCCTTCACTGTACCCCCAGGGTCGGCGCCGGTCCATGATCAGGAATGACCATTGGGGGGAGGTAAAAAGTACTTATGGAACGTGGCCCGGGCAGGAGGCCGCCGGCAGGGCGAGGCCGGGAAGACCTGCCGGGCCGCAGGAAAGGCGGGCTTCGGCCCCGGGGTCCGGAGCCGGGGAAGAGGTTCCTTCCGGCTCCCACCGCCGCCGGTCAAGAGGTCAGCCGGTAAGGCCCTTTTCCACCGCGTAGCGCACCAGATCGGTGATGCGTTTCAGCCGCAGCTTGCGCAGGATGTTGGCCCGGTGGTTGTGCACGGTGCGCTGGCTGATGAACAGCAGCTCGGCGATCTCCTTGCTGGATCTGCCTTCGGCGATGAGTTTCAGCACCTGCTTTTCCCGCAAAGACAGCACCTCCTCGACCCCGCCGCCGCGGCCCTGGTATTCATCCGCCAGCATCTCCTGCATCTCCGGGGCTATTCGGGGGGAGAAATATTTTTTCCCCTGCCGCAGGGCCTGGACCGCGGCCTCAAGCTCCTCCACCGCATCCTCCTTGACCAGGAAGCCGGCGACCCCGGCCTTGAGGGCGTGGTACAGATATTCCCGCTCCTTGTGCATGGTGAGCACCAGGACCTTGGCGGCGGGACAGGCGGATTTGAGTTCATAGAGGGCCTCCACCCCCCGCAGGCGGGGCATGGAGAGGTCCAGCACCACCAGGTGGGGGGTGACCCGCTGCAGGAGCTTTAGAAGCTCCAGGCCGTCGCCGGCCTCCCCCACCACCTCCACCCCGGGAATCTCCTCCAGCAGGCGTCGCACGCCTTGACGGAACATGGCATGATCATCGGCCAAAAGGACCCGGAAGGGCCTCATGGGACCGTCTCCTCCTTCCGGGGGAGGGGCAGGCGGAAACGGAGGCAGGTGCCCTGTCCCGGCGCACTGTGGATCTCCAGGGTGCCGCCCAGGGCGCGCAGGCGCTCGGCCATGGCAGCCAGGCCCAGCCCCGGGATGGGGCGGGAGGTGGTGGTCCCGGCAGGGTCAAAGCCCCGGCCGTTGTCCTGGATCTCCCCCACCAGTTCCCCCGCCTCGGCCGTCAGGCGGAGGCGCACCCGGGAGGCCTGGGCATGCCTGGCGATGTTGGTGAGGGCCTCCTGAAAGAGGCGGTAGAGGTTGATGTGGGCCGCAGGGGGAAGGAGATGATCCACCGCCTCCAGCCGGGTCTCCAGGGCCAGGTCCCGGTGGTGCTCCCGGAACTCCTCCCCCAGATGGCGCAGGGCGGCACTCAGGCCCAGATCCTCCAGGAGGGCGGGGCTGAGATTCCGGGAGAGGCGCCGGATGTTTTCCACCAGGGCGTCCAGGTACCCCAAAGAGCGGCGGCATTCCTCCGCCTCCGGGCCGGTGAGGCGCCGGGCCAGGGACTGGAGCTGCAGCTTGAGGACCAGGAGGGATTGGCCCACCTCATCGTGCAGCTCCCGGGAGAGGCGGCGGCGCTCCTCCTCCTGGGCGGTGAGGAGGCGGGAGGTAAGGTGCCGCAGTTGCTCTTCCGCCTCCTTCATGGCCGTGATATCCCGGGCAATGGTGGAGTAAAACTGCTCCCGGCCGCCGGGGTCCCGATGCACCAGGATCACCTGGGAGACGGGGATCTCCCGGCCGTCCCGGGTCAATAGAGCGGTCTCCCCCTGCCAGACGCCCCGGGCCCGGGCCGCGGGCAGGCCCTCCTCCAGGATCTTCTTCCGGGCCCAGGCCGGGTGACAGTCCGAAATCTCCAGCCCCTCCAGGTCCTCCCCGGGGAGGAGCCCCAACATCCGGCGGCCGGCCTCGTTGATATACAGCACCCGGCCGGAGGTGTCGCTGATGCCCACAAAATCCGGGGTGGCCTCCAGGATGGCGGTGAGGCGGCGCTGGGTCTCCCGGGCCCGCACCTCCGCGGTGACATCCTGCAGGGAAAACACCAGAAAATCCACCTCCCCCGTCTCATCCAGGATGGGGGCCAGAATCCAGTCCCAATAGGTCACCCCCAACTCCGGCCGGTCCGGAAACACGAAGGGCTTGGCCTTGGCCACATAGGGGGTCTTGCTGTGCACCACCCCGGCGAAGATGGCTTCATTTTCGGGGTGGGGATAGAGCTCAAAGTGATTGCGGCCTGCAAAGGCCCCCACCGGCTTCCCGCAGACCCGGGCATAAGCCTCGTTCACCCGCAGGAAATTGAACTCCCGGTCCAGGAAGACCAAGGGCGTCAGGGTGTGCTCAAAAAAGGCCTCCAGGATGCGGGACTTCTCCCGCAGGGCGTCCTCGGCCCGTTTGCGGGCGGTGATGTCGATGCCCATCTCCAGGACCAGGGGGGAGCCGTCCACATCGGAGAAGGGATAGTCGTAAATCTGGTAGGTAGGGCCGTCGGGGCCGGTCCATTCCCAGACCAGGGGCGTGCCGGTATGGAAGACCCGGGCGGCGGGGCACTCCCGGCAGGGCTCTTTCCGGCCCCAGAGGATTTCATGGCAGGTCCGGCCCCGGGGCTCCCCGAAGTGCTCCCGGAAATAGCGGTTGGCAAAGACCACCCGATAATCGGGGCGCTGGAGAAAGATGTAGGCCGGCAGGCGGTCCAGAAGTTCAAAGAGGCGGCGGCGTTCCCGGTCCGCTGCGGCCTGGGCCTGGCGCAGGTCGGTGATGTCCTGGCCCACCACCACGATTTCCGCCGGCCGGCCGGCCGCGTCCCGCACCAGGTTGGCATTCCAGAGAAACACCCGCCGGCCGCCGTCCTTCCGGAGCAGGGGCATCTCCACCCCCCGGAGAACCTCGCCGGCGAGCACCCGGGCCAGCTCCTCCCGGGCAAAGGCCAGATGTTCCGGCGGCACCAGCAGGGAAAAGACATCCTGGGTGAGGACCTCCTCCCGCCGCCAGCCGCTGAGGCGCTCCGCCTCCTCGTTGAATTCCAGGATGCGGCCGGTGGGGCACAGGGTCATGACGAAGCTGGCTGCGGCCTGAAACAGGGCCTGGTAGCGGGCCGCAGCCTCCTTAAGCCGCACCTCGGCCTGCCAGCGCTGCTCCATCTCCTGCTTCAGCCAGGCGACGGCGGCCTCCAGTTCGGCGGTGCGGGCCGCCACCCGCTCCTGGAGGACCTGTTCCTCCTGCTTCAGGAGGGTGATGTCCTCGGCCAGGACAAAGAACCCGTGGAGGGTGCCGTCTTCTCCCTGATGGGGGCGGTAGCGCACCTGAAAATACCGGGGGACCATATCCGGCCCCGGCTGCAGGATCTGGAAGTCCACCGCCTCTCCCGCCAGGGCCCGGCGGAGATGAGGCTCCACCTGCCGATACCAGTCGTCACCCAGGATCTCCGCCACCGGGCGCCCCAGGATCTCCGCCGGGGTTTTGCCCAGATAGCCGGCCAGGGCGCGGTTCACCAGGCGGTAGTGCTGCTCCCGGTCCACATAGGCGATGAAGGCCGGCAGGCTGTCGGCCATAAGGGCCAGCATCTCCTGGTGGTGCCGCAGTTCCTCCTGATGACGGGCTTTTGCCAGGGCGACGGCCGCCAGCTCGGCGAAGGCCTCGGCCAGGCGGCAGTCCGCCGGGGTGAACCCCCCGGGTTTGTTGGCCAGCCCCAGAAGGCCCACGGTGCGACCACCGTCCAGGAGCGGGGCGAACAGGACGTTGTCCAGCTCCACATGGCCGGGGGGCAGGAAGCGGCGGTGTTCGCTCAGGGAGAAGTGATTGTCATAGATCGCCCGGCCGGAGGCATAGGCTTCCGCCCGCAGGCCCCGGATGGGCATGGGGAGGGTGTGGTCCACCGTGCAGGGGCGGCCGCCGGCCTCCAGGAACACGAGCTCGTTGGCGCTGCCGTCCGGGGTGCTGAGGGAGATATAGCCGCCTGCCGCGCCTAAAAGCTCCCGGCAGTGCTGGAAGATGGTGCGGGCCACCTCTGCAAAGGTGTCCTGGCGCAAAATTGCCCGGGCCGCGGCCAACAGCCCGGCCAGTTCCTGCTCCTGGAGGCGGCCGTCGGGTCGTTCCGGCGCTGTGGGTGGGAGGAGCCCATAAAGGAAGCAGGCGGCTATCGGGGGTAGCCACAGGATTTTCATCCCTGGAAAGGAATTATACTGTGATCCGCACGGAAAGTAAAAGACAGAAGGGAAAAGCGGCGGCGTCGCCCGGCCGGGCCCTGTCCCTCCCCTTCCACCTTCACCCGTCGCCCGGTCACCCGGCCCCGTCTCCTCCGGCGCTCCTCTTCTTCGCCCGCCTTGCTCTCTTCCGCCGCCTTTCCCCGGGGCCGCCCTCAGGTCCGGGCCTCGGCAGCCTCCGGGTCCCGGGGGCGGGAGGTCCTGGTGACGGTCTGCTTGAGATGGAGGCGCACCCCCTGATTGGTGAGGTGCTCTTCGGTGAGGAGGCGCTTGATGGTGTCGATGATGTCCAGGTCCGCGGCGGTGTATTCCCGGCGCCGGGAGGGGGTGCGTTCCGGGCGCAGGAATTCCGGAAAGCATTTCTCCCAGTAGCGCAGGGTGGACTTGCGCACCCCCGTCAGCTTGGAGACCTGATCAATATTGAGCATGATGTTGCGCCGGCTGACCTCCATGACTGGCACCTTCCTGAGTGAATGTGGCAGACCGAAGAAAGATTCCTGAGCCTTCTGCGCTTCTTTTCGAACTCTGGGGCGAATCCCTTTAATTTGGCGCCGAGGCGGGGGCGGGCGGGGAGCCGCGGGACGTCCCGTTCCACCCCCTGGGTGGGGTGGGGGCGGAGGGCCGGAGAGAGGGTCCGGGGCGGTGATCCCTGCCCTCTCCCCCCACCAGATATATCTGCCTAATCCAGCTCTTCCCCGGTGAGGGCCTGGAGGGCCTGGAGGTATTTCTCCCGGGTCCGGGAAATGATCTCGGGCGGCAGGGGCGGGGGCGGGGGCTGTTTGTTCCAGCCCAGGGACTCCAGATAATCCCGCAGGTATTGCTTGTCGTAGCTTTTCTGGGGCCGTCCCGGGGCGTAGTCCTCCTTGGGCCAGAAGCGGGAGGAATCCGGGGTGAGGACCTCGTCAATGAGGAGCAGACGGCCGTCGAGGAGCCCGAATTCAAACTTGGTGTCCGCCAGGATGATGCCCCGGGGTTCGGCCCAGGCGCTGGCCCGCCGGTAGAGCTCCAGGCTCAGGCGGCGCACCTCGGCGGCCAGCTCCGGGCCGATGAGCCGGGCTGCGGTCTCGAAGGTGATGTTTTCGTCATGGCCGGAGGTGGCCTTGGTGGAGGGCGTGAAGATGGGTTCCGGCAGGCGGTCGGACTCCCGCAGTCCCGGGGGCAGGGCCAGGCCGCAGACGGTGCCCTGCCGTTGGTATTCCGCCCAGCCCGAGCCCGCCAGATACCCCCGAACGATGCATTCGATGGGGAGCGGCCGGCATTTTTTCACCAGCATGCTGCGGCCGGCCAGAATCTCCCGGTAGGGGTGGCAGGCCGGCGGGAAATCCTCCACCGCCAGGCTGAGGAGGTGATTTTCCACCACGTCCGCCAGGTGGCGGAACCAGAAGGCGGACAGCCGGGTGAGGATGCGGCCCTTGTCCGGAATGGGGTCCGCCATGACCACGTCAAAGGCGGAGATGCGGTCGGTAGCCACCAGCAGCAGCTTGTCCCCCAGATCGTAGATGTCCCGGACCTTTCCCTGGTGCCGGGGCCCCACCTCGGGGAGATCGGTCTGAAATACCACGGTCATCGTCTGGTCCTCCCGGCAGGGGCAGGCCCTGCCGTCTCGGGTGTGAGCCGGGCCAGCTTGGGGGAGAAGCCCTCGGCCTTGAGCTTCCGGGCGGCCTCTTCCGCCGCGGCCCGCTGGGTGTAGGGCCCCAGGCGCACCTGGAACACCGGCTTGCCGCCGGGGGTGGTACGCATCACTCTGGCCGGGAGCTGGCGGGCCTTGAGCTTCTCCGCCACGGCCCGGGCCTGGTCATACTTGCCGTAGCTGGCCACCAGGAGGATGAATCTCTCCTCCCGGGCGGGGCTGCCGGAAGCCGGCGGCGCGGCGGGGGAGGGCGCCGGCGGCGTCTCCGGGGGCCGCAGGGCCGGGGGCGCACCCCGGGGCGGGCCCGCCACCTCGGGCGGCCTGACCGCTGCCGCGGGAACCTCCGGGGGCGGCGGGGCCGCCGGGCGGCTGGTCCACAGCAGGCGGGAGCCCCCCCACAGGAGCAGCACCGCCAGGAGTCCCAGACCCAGGCCGTACCACAGCCGCCGGGGGGCCTGGCGGGCCCGGGTGGCCACCGGCCGGAGGCCCTCCCCCAGCCGGCTGCCCCAGGCCTTCCCTTCCTCCCAGAGTTTCCGGGCCGCGGTGAGCCCCGTGGCCCGGCTCTCAGGGGTCTCCCAGCCGCGGCGCTCCTCCCGGGGGGCGGCCCGCCACAGCTCCCGGGCCTGGGCCAGGGCGTTGAGGAAGGCCTCCCCCTCGGGCAGGCGGTCCTCCGGGGCCGGGGCCAGACAGCGGAGAAACAGGTTCTGCAGGGGCACCGGCAGTTCCGCCAGGTCCGCGGGGGGCATCTCCATGCGATAGGGAAAGGGCTCATCGAAGGTCAGGGGGTAGGGGAGGCTGCCGACGCAGAGGCGGAAGCCCAGCACCCCCAAAGAAAAGATGTTGGCCGCGGGCGTCACCTCCTCACCCCGGAGCACTTCCGGCGCCACATAGGCCTTGAGCTCCAGATGGCTCAGGTCCTCTTCCTGGCGGGGCGGGAAGGCGAAATTGGCCACTTTCAGGCGCTCCCCTTCCACCAGCACGCTCACCGGGGTGAGCCCTTGGTGCACGATCCCCTGGGCGTGGGCCGCGGCCAGGGCCTGGCCGGCCTGCTCCAGGAAATGCAGGGCCTGGCTGAGGACGAGGCGGGGCAGGCGGGTGAGGCGGGAAAGGAGGCTCTCCCCCGGGAAGGGCTCCAGGACCAAAAAGACGCCTTCCTCGAGCTCGCCGGCGTAAAACCCCGCCAGAATCCGGGGATGGCGCAGGCGCAGGGCCAGGCGGCCCTCCTCCATGAGGAAGTCCCGGGCCAGCAGGAATTCCGGGGCCTCCCGGGGCATGAACTTCACCGCCACTTCCACATGGAGAAAGCGGTCCTGGGCCAGCCAGACATCTCCCCAGGGTTCCGGCCTCAGGAGCCGGAGCAGGGCGTAGCGCGGCCCGAGACTGGCGGGGGCCGGGCGGTTTCCCATCGGGGTGTGCATGAGGCGACCTCGTGCCCGCAGCAGGTGGAGGCCCAAAACGGGTGCACCTGCCGGCCGTCAGTTTTGCTGGTTTACCTTAGCATAAAACCGCCGCCCGGAAAAGGCGGAGAGTTCCTGGGGAGCGTTATTCCCTGGCATGCCCGGGAGGTTTCTGGTAAGGTGAGAGCGTCGCGACCACATGGGGTGGGGGAAGGGGGCCCGGGCTCCCCGCCGCCCCGCCCCAAGCCGCGTCCCGGGGCGGGGGCGAAGCGCCCTGCGACCTTGCGGCCCGCACCGCCCAAGGATGTCGCCCCGGTCTGCCTGGCGACCGGAAAGGAGAAGCCCCGGGGGAGGACCAGGCCCGCGCCCAGGTAACTGGCGCGGGCGCCCCGTCCGTTTGTGTCTGCATGTCTCTGGCGAATCTCATCACCCTGGCCCGACTGCCGTTGCTGCTCCTGCTTCTGGCCCTGCTGTTCGGGGTGCCCTCCTTCGGGTGGCAGCTGGCGGGGCTTGCCCTCCTCATCGTGCTCTTTCTCCTGGACTGGGTGGACGGGTATGTGGCCCGCCGCCGGCGGGAAGTGACGGAACTGGGGGCGGTGCTGGACGTGGCCCTGGACCGGGCGGTGGAAAACATCCTCTGGGTGGCCTTCCTCACCCTGAACATGGTCCCCCTGGCGGTGCCGGTGATCTTCCTCATCCGCTCCTTTGTGGTGGACGGCATCCGGGGGGTGGCCCTGGCCAAGGGCAAGCCCGGCTTTGCCATGATGCACTCCCCCCTGGGCCGCTTTCTGGTGGCCTCCCGTTTCATGCGGGCTTTTTATGGCCTGGCCAAGGGGGTGACCTTCAGCTTTCTATGGCTGACGCATGCCTTGCGGTTTCACGATCCCGCCGCCGTTTCGGCCTTGCAGCCGGTCAATTTTGGACTTATTCTCATAAGCACCGGGTTGTGTATCCTCCGGGGGGTGCCGGTGCTCCTGGACGGCCGCATCTTTTTCCGGACAGAGACGGACTAGCCCCTGAGCGGCGCCGGCCGCCGCCGAGGGGCGCCGCCGGGGAGCCCACAAGGAAACGCCGATGGCCCGGGTGGCAGCCATCTTCGATGTGGACCGGACGCTGGTACAGGGGCATACCGAGCGCCTCTTTTTCCGGCATCTGGTGAGCTGCGGCCTGATCTCCCCCGGGGCCGCCCTGACCTATCTGGCCCGCCTGGCCATGTCGCCGGCGGAGCGGCATCGCGACAAATCCTACCTGGCGGGGCAGCGGGTGGAGGGGGTCCTGCCCCGGGCCCAGGAGTGTTTCCGGGAGCAGATCCTGCCCCGGATCAGTCCCGTGGGCCTGGCATGCCTGAAGGAGCATCAGGCCGCCGGCCACGCCATCGTGCTCCTCACCGGCTCCCTCGTCTTTCTCCTCCGGCCCCTGCAGGAGCTGGCCGGGGCCGAGTGGCTCATCGCCACCGAGCTGGTGGAAAACGGCGGCCACTTCACTGGGGAGATCCGGGGGCTGCACCCCCGGGGCAAAAACAAGGCCATCCTGGTCCAGGAGCTGGCCCGCCGCCACGGCCTGGACCTGTCCCGCTCCTATGCCTATGGCGATCATCTCAGCGATCTGCCGCTGTTGGAGCTGGTGGGCCACCCGGTGGCCGTCAATCCCCGCCGCCGCCTGCGGCGTCTGGCCCGCCAGCGCCGGTGGCCCATCCGGCAGTTCTGATCCCCTCCCCTGGTGCACCCCGGGGATTTATGGTAAAGAAGGAACCAACCTGGCCACACCCGGCAGGAGAGGCGCATGGATTTGGCCCTCATCAGACAGCTGCAGCAGAAAGTGGAAGAGGAGCTGCAGAAGCGGGAGAAGGCCCTCCTGGAATTCTGGCTGGAGGAGCTGAAGAAGATCGACGCCAAGCGCCACCGGGATCTGGCCGGACTGCAAACCGACCTGAAAAACCTCATCCTCCGCATGGAAAACCGCCTGCGCCAGCTGAAAGGAGGCCGGTCCTCAGGCCATGTATGAGCTGAAAATCATCACCCACTTCTCCGCCGCCCACCGGCTGGAGAATTTTTATGGCAAATGCGAGGCCCTCCACGGCCACAACTGGAAGGTGGAGGTGCAGGTCCGCGGCACCCGGCTGGACGAGGCGGGCCTGGTCCTGGATTTCGGCGTGCTCAAGGCCCTGACCCGGGAAGTGCTGGAAGAGCTGGACCACACCTATCTCAACGAGCATCCCGCCTTCCGCCACCAGAACCCCTCCTCGGAGAACCTGGCCCGCTATCTGGCCGAACAATTGCAAAACCGCCTGGACGGGAAAGGGGTGCAGGTGAGCCGGGTGAACGTCTGGGAATCGGACACCGCCTGCGCCAGCTACATCCCGGAGTGAGGAGGGCGGATGGCGGACTGCATCTTCTGCCGCATCGCCGCCGGTCAAGAACCCTGCGTCCGGGTCTGGGAGACCGACCGGGTCCTGGCCTTCCTGGACATCGCCCCGGTGCATTACGGCCATACCCTGGTGATCCCCAAGGCGCATTACGACACCCTGTTGGATCTGCCCGACGAGCTGTGGCTGGAAATGGGCCGGGTCTGCCGCCGGGTGGCCCAGGCCCTGAGAGAGGCCCTCTTCGCCCGGGGTTTCAATATCGGCATGAACAATTTCGAGGCCGCCGGTCAGGTGGTGTTTCATGCCCACCTGCATGTCATCCCCCGCTTTTTGAGCGACGGCCTGCACTTTTTCCCCCAGGGCCGCTATCTTCCCGGGGACATGGAAAAGGTGGGCCAGAGGCTAAGGGAGGCCCTGGCCCGGGAAGGGGCCTGAGGGGGCCGCGGCCCCGGGGGCCGGCAAAAGGCCTGGGGGACCCTCAAGAATTCCGGGCGGCCGGCCGAGAGGTGAGTGGAGATGCTGTCGGAGTTGGGCCGGTTTCTCATTCTCACCGGAGTGGTGCTGGTCCTGGTGGGGGTGGTGCTGGTGATGGCCCCCAAAATCCCGTGGCTGGGGAAGCTCCCCGGCGATATCGTCTGGCGCCGGGGCAACTTCACCTTCTATTTCCCCCTGGGCACCAGCATCCTCCTGAGCGTCCTGTTGACCCTGCTCCTGTATCTGCTCCGGCGCTGAGGTCCGGGCCCGGGCGGGGGGCTAAAGAGAGCCCGGGCGGGGCGCCTTGCAACTTTCCCCTGGGGGGATATACTGGAACCGCGAGGCCCCGCCGGGACATGTCCTGAACCTGCACGGAAGTGAGGCGGCGTCATGCCGGAACTGCGTAAAGACCCCATCATCGGTCGCTGGGTGATCATCGCCACCGAGCGGGGTAAGCGGCCCCATGATTTTGTGGTGGAAGAGGAGGTGGTGAAGGGGGGCTTCTGCCCTTTCTGCCCCGGCAATGAGCATACCACGCCGCCGGAGATCTTCGCCTTCCGGGACCCCGGCACCCAGCCCAATACGCCGGGCTGGCAGCTTAGGGTGGTGAACAACAAGTTCCCCGCCTTGATCCTGCAAGGCGAGCCCGACCGCCAGGGCGAGGGCATGTTCGACAAGATGAACGGCATCGGCACCCATGAGGTCATCATCGAGAGCCCGGATCATCGCCTCAACCTGGCCACCCTGCCGGTGGACCACTTCATCCTGGTGCTCAAGGCCTACCGGGAGCGCATCCGCAGCCTGGCGCAGGACCCCCGGATGCGCTACGTGCTGGTGTTCAAAAACCAGGGGCGGGCCGCCGGCGCCTCCCTGGAGCACAGCCACAGCCAGCTCATCAGCCTGCCCATCGTCCCGGAGCTGGTGATGGAGGAGCTCAACGGCAGCAAGTTCTATTATAACTGGAAGGAGCGCTGCGTCTTTTGCGACATGATCCGCCAGGAGCTGCAGCAGGGCTCCCGGCTGGTGGAGGAAAACGAGGAATTTGTGGCCCTCTGCCCCTTTGCCCCCCGCTCTCCCTTTGAGGTCTGGATCCTCCCCAAGACCCACCACTCCTCCTATGTGGAGCTGCAGGAGGACTCCCTGGCGCAGCTGGCCGCCATTTTCTCCACCACCCTGAAGCGACTCCACCTGGCCTTGCGCAACGCGCCCTATAATTTCATCCTGCACACCGCCCCGGTCCGGGAGCCGGCCATCCCCTATTATCACTGGCATTTCGAGATCATGCCCAAACTCACCCTGATGGCCGGCTTTGAGTGGGGCTCCGGGTTCTTCATCAACCCCACCCCGCCGGAGGATGCCGCCACCTATCTCCGGGAAGTGCACTGGTAATCCCCGAAAGGACGGCCCCCATGCGCATCCTGATGGTCACCCCCGAAGCCAATCCTTTCGCCCGCAGCGGCGGCCTGGCCGAGGTCATCTCCGCCCTGTCTCACTCCCTCGTGCGCCGGGGGCACCAGGTGGCGGTGGTCCTGCCCCTTTACCGCCAGGTGCGGGAATCGGGCCACCCCCTCACCTTCACGGGCAAAAGCCTGCCCATCCCGCTGTCCTTCAAGACCCTGACCGCCGAGATCTTCGAGACCCGGCTCCCCTCGGGGGTGCAGTTCTACTTCATCGGCCAGGACGCCCTCTACCATCGGGAGGGGCTGTACGGCACGGCCTATGGGGATTTCGAGGACAACGCCGAGCGCTTCATCTTCTTCAGCCGGGCGGTGGTGGAGATGATGGAGGCCCTGGAGCTGGAACTGGAAGTCTGCCATTGCCACGAATGGCAAAGCGGCCTGGTGCCGGTCTACTGCCGCACCCTTTACCGGGAGCGCCCCCGGCTGCAGCGCCTGCCCATTGTCTATACCGTGCACAACGTGGGGTTTCAGGGCATCTTTTCCGCCTTTGACCTGCCCCTCACCGGCCTGGGGTGGGAGCTCTTGTCCCCCAAGGCCCTGGAGTTCTTCGGCCGCATCAATCTCATGAAAGGCGGGCTGGTCTTCGCCGACCTGCTCAGCACCGTGAGCAACAAATACCGGGAGGAGATCCTCACCCCGGAACAGGGCTTCGGGCTGGAGGGCGTCTTCCAGGAGCGGGCCCAGGACCTCTTCGGCATCCTGGTGGGGGTGGATTACGAGCGCTGGGATCCGGCCCGGGATCCTTTCTTGCCGGCCTCCTACACGCCGGAGGACCTGAGCGGCAAAAGCCGCTGCAAAGAGGCCCTGCTGAAGCAGTTCGGCCTCACCCTCTCCCCGGAGGCGCCGCTGCTGGGCCTGACCACCCGCCTCTATGAGCGCAAGGGCATCGACCTGCTGGAGGCGATCCTGCCGGAACTCTTCGGCCTGGGGGTGGGGCTGGTGCTGCAGGGCACCGGGGAAGAGCGGCACCAGTATCTCCTGCAGGAGCAGGCCCTGAAATTTCCCGGCCGCTTCGGGCTGTCTCTGGAATTCAGCGAGGCTTTGGCCCATCAGATCATCGCCGGCTCCGACATCTTCCTCATGCCCTCCCGGTATGAGCCCTGCGGCCTGGACCAGCTCTACTGCCTGCGCTACGGCACCATCCCGGTGGTCCGGGCCACCGGCGGCCTGGAGGAGACCATTCAGGCCTACCATCCGGAGACCGGGGAGGGCAGCGGCTTCACGTTCCGGGACTATACCCCTGAGGCCTTTCTGGGAGCCATCCGCCAGGCCCTGGCCCTCTATGAGGACCGGCCCGCCTGGCAGGCCCTGATGCGCCGCAACATGGCCCTGGATTTCTCCTGGGAACGGGTGGCCCCCCAATACGAAGACCTCTATCGCCTGGCCCAGGACAAGCGCCGCCAGGCCCTGGGGGGGTAAGGCGGTATGGCGTCGGATCGCACGGCATTCCTCACCCAGATGGTGGAGATCAGCACCTCCACCATCAGCTTCGGGGAACGGCTCAGCAACCTGGTGCACCTTCTGGCCCGGCACCTGAAGGTGGATCTGGCCCTCTACTTCGGCCTGGACAAGAGCAAGGAGGTGCTGGGCCTGCAGGTGAGCAGCCAGGGGCCGGTGCCGGTGAGCGGCCGCCTGGAGTTCCGCCTGGGGCAGGGGGTGGTGGGGGAGGCCGCCGCCACCCGCCAGATCCGGCTGGCTTACCGCTACCAGGAGGGGGTGGTGGCCGCCAACGCCGGCCTGGAGCGCCTCCTGCCGGAGTACGAGACCCTGGCCGCCTTCCCGGTGGCAGACGACAACTTCCTCTACGGGGTGCTGCTCCTGGCGGACCATCGGGAGCGGACCTTTGGCCCCGCCGAGCGCCAGACCATCCATCTGGTCACCCTGATGCTGGCCGGCACCGTGCGTCAGGCCCTGCTGCAGGAGGACTCCAAAAAGCGCATTGCCGAGCTCTCGGTGCTCTTCGAGGTGGGCAAGGCCCTGAGCGCCACCATGGAGCTGGACGAGCTCCTGGAGCGGGTGGTCTCCACCACCGCCAAGGTGATCAGCGCCCGGGGCGCGGGCCTGCACATCGTGGACCGGGCCACCGGCCAGACCAAGGTCTCCTCCCAGTACGGCCAGGTGCCGCCGGCCCAGCTCTGCCCCATCATGCCGGTGCCGGCGCCCGGTGGCGCCCTGGAACCGCCCTTTATCCAGGGTCAGACCCAGGACGCCGAAGGCCGCACCCACTACTACCTCATCGTGCCCCTCACCTTCAAGGGGCACCTGGAAGGCTCTCTGTGCGTCTTTGACAAGATCACCCCGGAGGGGGAATTCCAGCCCTTTGATCCGGAAAACCGGCAGCTGCTGTTCACCATGGCGGGGCTGATTGTCAACGCCCTGGAAAACGCCCTCACCTACCAGCAGGTGGAGTCCCTGGCGGAGCGCAACGAGCGCATGGTGCGCAACCTCACCGCCCTGCAGGAGATCTCCCGGGCCCTCCTCACCACCGTGAACCGGGACCGGCTGCTGGAGATTCTCCTCCAGGGCCTCATCCACCCCCAGGGTTTGGGCTTCGACCGGGCGGTGGTCCTCATGGTGGATGAGGCCGGCCAGACCCTGCACGGGGTCAAGGGGGCCCAGCGCCCGCCGGAGGAGGCGGCAGAACTCACCCTCTCCGAGGCCCTGGCCCGGCCCCCGGGCCGCCCCCTGCCGGTGGCGGACTGGCAGATTCCCCTTAGGCCCGACTGCGGCTCCCTGGCCCTGGCGGTGCTGCAGCAGCGCGCCTTCCACATCCATCAGCGGGAGACGGGCACCCCCGCCGCCCTGGACGCCCAGGAATATTTCATTACCCCCCTGGTGGTGAAGGACCGGGCCATCGGGGTCATCCTGGTGGACAACCAGGACTCCGGCCGGCCTCTGGAGCCCGAGCCTCTCCACGTGCTCCAGATGCTGGCCACCCAGGCGGCCCTGGTGCTGGAGAACGCCCGCCTCTACTCCGCCATCGAGGCCAACAACCGGGAGCTGATGCTCATCCGGGAGCGCATGCTCGAATCCGACCGCCTGGCCGCCTTAAGCAGCCTGGCCTCGGGCATGGCCCACGAAATCCGCAACCCCCTGGTGTCCATCGGCGGCTTTGCCCGGCGCATCGGCAAGCTGGTGGAGAAGGATTCCCCCTTGCGGGGGTATGTGGAGGTCATCCAGGAAGAGGTCTCCCGGCTGGAGAAACTCCTCAAGGAGATCCTGGATTTCACCGGGGAGAACCTCAGCTACTTCGGGGACCACGACCTGGACCAGATCATCGAGGACACCCTGGTCCTGGTGCAACGGGACCTGGACGCCCACAACATCAAGGTGGTGAAGGAGCTGGCCCCCCTGCCCCGGCTGCACTGCGACGACCGCCAGCTCAAGCAGGTGTTTTACAATCTGTTCACCAACGCCCGCCAGGCCATGAGCCAGGGGGGCACCCTTACCATCCGCACCTATCCGGTGGAGCGGGAGGACGGCCTCTATGCCGCCGCCGAGGTGAGCGACACCGGCGGGGGCATCCCCCTGGAGGTCCTGCACAATATCTTCAACCCCTTCTTCTCCACCAAGGATTACGGCACGGGCCTGGGGCTGTCCATCGCCCAGCGCATCGTGTCCCGGCATTACGGCCAGATCGAGGTCAAAAATGAGCTGGGCAAGGGCGTCACCTTCATCGTCACCCTGCCCATCGCCAAATATTGTCTGGTGAAGGATGCCGGCCGCCAGGCGGCGCCGGCCGGAGCCCTGCATGTGCCCACCGGAGGTCGATGATGAAGAAAATCCTGGTTGCCGATGACGAAATGGCCATCCGCCTCCTGTACAGCGAGGAGCTGAAAGAGGAAGGCTACGAAGTCTATACCGCCAGCAACGGCCGGGAAGCCCTGGAGATCGTGGAGAAGGTCCCCCTGGATCTGGTGATCCTCGACATCAAGATGCCGGAGATGGACGGCATCGAAGCCTTGCGGCAGATCAAGGAGCGTCACCCCCACCTGCCGGTGGTCCTCAGCACCGCCTACGGGGAGTACAAGCAGGATTTCGCCACCTGGGCTTCGGATGAATACCTGGTGAAGTCCTCCGACCTGGAGGATCTCAGGGCCACGGTGAAACGGTATCTCAAGGACTGAGGTTCCGGGTCCGCCCCGCCGGCGGTGCTCAGCCCCTGGAGCCCCCGGCGTTCCGCCCCCGGGAGACCTCCCGCTGCCGCTCCCGGCCGGGCGCTGCGAAGGCCGCCTCCCTCCCCCCGGGCCTCAGCGGAGGGCCAGATAAGCCAGCGGCAGCAGCAGCACCAGCCCCCCCGCCACCAGAAAGAGACTCTCCAGCAGCAGGGCGCCGGCCACCGCCAGCCAGGCCCGCCAGCCCGGGAGGCGAAAGACCTCCTGCACCCCCCGGACCCGCAGGTAGAGGCTGAGACTCAGAGCCAGCATGCCCCCCACCACCGGGACGAGGCCCGTCACCAGCCCCGCCTGGGCATACCCCGTCACCCGGAAGGCGGCCCCCAGGCCCGGCCGGCGCCAGGGCCAGGTCACCAGATACAGGGAGAAGCTCCCCAGCACCAGCCCGATGAGGACCAGAAGGGGCAGACACAGGAGCAGGGTGAAAAGGACGGGCCAGGAAAATTCGGAGCCGGTCCACCGCAGCAGGGGCAGGTCCAGGGCCACGGACATGAGGAGCTGGCTGTACAGGGCTGCCGCCATCCCGAAGGTGCCGGTGAGGAGCCCGAAACCCAGGGCCGGGCCCACCCCCCCGGGGTGCATGGCCCGGAAACTGGGGCCGGGGCGGCGCAGAAAGGCCCACACGGTGCGGAGCAGGGCCGGCAGCCGGGACTGGCCCGGGTCTTCCCAGGGCAGGTCCGCCTCCAGGCCCAGGGGAAACGCCACATGCGCCGGGGGCAGGCTCATGGCCGCCGCGCCTCCACCGCCTCCCGCACCGCCTTGGGATCGCTCAGGCCGAACCAGAACAGGGGCGGACCGCCGCTTTTGTCCTCAAAGCGCAGATTGCCCACCCGGAGCATGGTCTGGGTGAAACCCCGCATCACCTTCACCTCCCCCAGGCGTTCCCAGGGAATTTCCTGAAAGCCCGCGGGCCATTTGATGACCTTCCGCACCCCGGTCGGGGTGATCTGGTATTCCTGGTGCATCTGATAGAGCACCGCGGCCACCAGGAGCGCCCCCAACAGCCACCCCAGCCACACCGGCAGGCCCACCTGGGGGTTGATCACCGGCCCCACAAAACAGATGAACATGGCGACATAATAGAGGTAAAAGGCCCGCCCGCAGGGCCGGAAGGTCTGGACGGCGGGCGGAGCCACCCCTTCCGTGGCAGACATCATCCCACCTCACGCAACCGCCGGGGTCGGCTGCCTCCTCAGGCTGCCCCCACCCCGGGAAAGAAAAGGCCGGGGCGGGGTCCCCCAGCCTTGGCCGTTATTGTATCAAAAAAGGCGGGAGCCGGCCCGAAGTTTCGTCTTAAGTCGGCTCCCAGCTAGTTGGTGCGGGCCGGGCCGGCGGCGCCGCGGCTTCCTCCGGCTTTCCACGGGCCGCCCTCCCCACCCCTGCCCCCTGCTCGATCCCCCTCCCCCATCCCCTGAAAGGGAGGTGGCGTCGCCCCACCGGCACTATCGGCCGGCCTCATCCCACCAGATTGGGAGGAGGGGTGTTTGTCACCCGCCGTTTAGGGAAAAGGGCGCGGTTCCCGGCCCCCCTCCCGGTCCCGGCTCCGCCTCAGTGGGCCACCCCCAGGTAGGTGCGGCGGATGTCGTCATTCTTGAGGAGGGCCCGGGCCTCGCCCTCCATCACCACCCGGCCCTCCGCCATGACGTAGGCGTAATCGCTCACCGCCAGGGCCAGGCTGACGTTTTGCTCCACCAGGAGCATGGTGAGGCCCGATTTCTTGAGCTGGGTGAGGGACTCAAAGAGGGTCAGGGCCAACAGGGGCGACAGCCCCAGGGAGAGCTCGTCGATGATGAGGAGCTCCGGCTGGGCCATGAGCCCCCGGGCCACGGCCAGCATCTGCTGCTCCCCGCCGCTCATCAAACCGGATTTCTGGCCCCGGCGCTCCGCCAGCCGGGGGAAGAGGGCGAAGACCTTGTCCAGGTTCTCCTGGAAATGGGCCCGGGCCCGGGGGGAAAAGGCCCCCATCTCCAGGTTTTCCAGAACCGTCATGTCGGTGAACAGCTGGCGCCCCTCCGGGACCAGCACCAGCCCCGCCTTGGCCCGGGCGTGGGCCGGGGCCCGGGTCAGGTCCTGGCCGTCAAAGACGATGGTTCCCTGCCAGGGTCGCAACAATCCCATCACCGTGCGCAGGAGGGTGGTCTTGCCCACCCCGTTGCTGCCCACCAGGGTGGTGAGCTGCCCCCGGTAGAGCTTCAGGGAGGCCCCCCAGAGGATCTGCACCTCCCCATACCCCGAGGCCACATCCGTCACTTCCAGCAATGCCATGGTATTCCCGTGTCCAGGCCAGGACTATCCCGCCCTCTCCCGTTGCTTGTCTCACTCTCCCATCAGCCGGGCGGTCATCTGCGGATCCCCCAGATACGCCTCGATCACCTGGGGGTTGTTCACTACCTCCTCGGGAGAGCCCTCGGCGATGAGCTGGCCGTAATCCAGGACGATGACCCGGTCCGAGACGCTCATCACCGCCTGCATGACGTGCTCGATCATCAGGATGGTGACGCCGCCCTCCCGGATGGCCCGGATGGTGTCCAGCATGGCGGCGATTTCCGAGGGGTTGAGGCCCGCCAGCACCTCATCCAGAAGGAGGAGATAGGGCCGGGAGCCCAGGGCCCGGGCCATTTCCAGCCGCTTTTTCTGGGCCACGTTGAGGCTCCCGGCCAGCTGCTCGGCCCGCCCCGCCAGCCCCACGGTGGCCAGAACCTCGTCCGCCACCCGGGCCGCCTGGGCCAAAGGCAGGGCCTCCCGGCCGTAGCAGGCCCCCACCATGACATTCTCCCGCACGGTGAGCTCATTTAAGGGCCGCACCACCTGATAGGCCCGGGCGATGCCCCGGCGGGCCACCTCATAGGGGGGCAGGCCGGTGATGTCCTCCCCCCGGAAGATCACCTGCCCCCGGTTGGGCGGAAAGACCCCGTTGAGCACGTTGAACAGGGTGGTCTTGCCGGCGCCGTTGGGCCCGATGAGCCCCAGGATCTCCCCCTCCTTCAGGCCGAAGGAGACGTCCGTCAGGGCCTGCAAGCCGCCGAAGCGCTTGGTGATGTGGTGCACCTCAAGGATCATGTCAGCACCTTCCGCAGGCGGGGGAAGCGATGCCTCAGCCACCCCACCGCCCCCGCGGGCACAAAAAGCACGATGAGCAGCAGGAAAAGCCCGGCCATGGCCAGATGCAGGCTCTTGAAGAGGGGGCTGGTGAGGAGATAGCCCCGCAGCCCCTGATAGACCACCGCGCCCAGGGCCGGGCCCACCACCGTGCCCTGCCCCCCCAGCATGATCATCACCAGGGCTTCGATGGACATGTGCAGCTGGAAGGCGTCCCCCGGCTCCACATTGCCGTTCTTGAAAAAGTAGAGGGTGCCGATGATGCCCGGGAAGAAGGCGGACAGCATGAAGGCGATGGTCTTGGCCCGGGGGGCGGCCACCCCCATGACCATGGCGGCGTCCTCATCTTCCCGGATGGCCATGAGTCCCAACCCGAAACGGGAGCCCTGGACCAAGGCGCTCACCAGCAGCACCGCCAGGGTCACCAGCCACAGGTACATGAAGGTGGTCCACAAAGCCGGACCGGCGCCGCCGTAGGCCTGGTAGGCCTGGAAATTGACAAACAGCCCGGTGGCGCCGCCGAAGGGGCCGAAATTGCTGACAAAGGCCCGGGCCGCCTCATTGATGCCGATGGTGGCCAGGGCGAAATAGGCCCCCCTCAGGCGCAGGACCGCCAGGCCCAGGAGCCCCGCCAGCACCCCGGAGAGGATCCCGCCCCCCACCGCCGCCGGCAACAGCCACAGGCCCTGCTGGCTTAAGAGATAAAAACCGAAATAGCCCCCCAGGCCGAAAAAGACGATGTGGCCGAAACTGACATAGCCGGTGTAGCCCAACAGGATGTTGAGGCTGGAGGCCATGCCCACGAACATCATCAGGGTGAAGGTGGTCTCCCGCAAGGTGTCCTCCCGCAGGAGGAGGACCACCAGCCCCCAGACAAAGACCGCCCCCAGGGGCAGCCAGAAACCGAGGCGGGCCCAGGGACGCATCACTTGGCCCCCAACAGTCCCTGGGGCCTGAGGAGCAGCACCAGGACGAAGAGCCCGAACTCCACCACCGGCACCCAGCTCACCGGCATGAAGGCCGGCACCAGGCCCTCCAGACCGCCCAACAGGAGACCGCCCAGCAGCGCCCCCAGGGGGTTCCCCAGGCCGCCCAACACGCAGATGACGAAGCTTTTCAGCTCATAGGGGCCGCCGCTTAAGATGGTGAAGGGGAAGAAGGTGGCAATGAGCCCCCCCGCCAGACAGGCCAGCAGCGTCCCCAGGCCGAAGCTCAAAGCCAGCATGGTGGTGGAGGAGATGCCCATGAGCTCCGCGGCCATGCGGTTGTTGGCCACCGCCCGGATGGCCTTCCCTGGTCGGGTGAAATAAAGGAAGAGATACAAAAGCGCCGTGGCCGCCAAGGCGGCAAATGCCGCCACCACCCGGGTGAAGGGCACGGTGAGGGGACCGAGGCTGAAGGAGCCCAGGGAAAAGTCGATGTTATGGGGCGAGGTGGTGAACACCGCGGTGCCCACCCCGATGATGATCATGTTCACCGCGAAGGTGGCCAGCAGGGTGGAGAGGTGGGGGGCGTTCAGCACCCGGTGCACCGCGGCCCCGTAAATCACCAGCCCCAGCGCCATCCCCAGGACGGCCACCGGCAGCAGGGCCAGGTAGGGATTGACCCCGGCCTGGGTGAAGAGCAGGTAAGCGGTAAACATCCCCAGGGCGATCACCGGCCCATGGGCCAGGTTGATGACCGTCATCACCCCCCAGATGAGGGAGAGGCCCATGGCGGCCAGACCATAGACAAAGCCCAACAACAGGCCGTCAGCAAGGGAGGAGAGAAGTTGCCCGAACACGAGAAACCTCAACCGGGCCGGCCGCCCCGGGGGTGCAGCGGACGGCCGGCCCCAGAGAAATTATTTCACCCGGTAGGGTTGGACGTCGGCGGTTTTGAAGGCTTCGGGCCACACGAGCTGGTTCACCAGCTTGCCCTGGGCGTCCTTCTGCCACTGGGTGTAGATCATCTCGTGGCCGATCTGCAGGCCATGCTCCTTGGCGGTGTCAAACTTGATGCGGCCGTAGAAAGTGAGGAGGTCCATCTTGTCCAAAGCCTCCTTCACCTTGGCGGTGTCCGTGGATCCGGCCTGCCTGATGGCCTCCCCCAAGAGCAGCCCGGCCACATAGCCGCCGGCGCTGTGATAGGAGGGCACTTCCTTGTATTTGGTCTGATAGGCCTGGGTGAACTGCGCCACCGAGGGACCCACAAAGGGCAGGTTCAGTTTCTGGGCCGTCTCCTGGTTGTAGGTGGTGGCCAGGGGCTCCCACTGGCTGGGCCCGATGACTCCCACCGCCGCCTCCCCCAGCTCGGCGAACTTGGGTTCCGGCGGGGCCACCAGGAGGGCCACCATCTTGGCCTTGACGCCTTTTTCATGCAGCTGTTTGGCGAAGGTGCTGGTGTCGGCGAAGTGGCCGCCCCCCAGGATGGCGTCGGTGCCGGCGGGGATCTTGTTGATGAAGGGGGCGAAATCGGTGGTGCCGGGCTCATAGCCCTCATACAGGGCCACCTGATAGCCCTTGCCCTCGGCGTACTTCTTCAGGGCCTCCACCACGTCGGTGGAAAACTTGTCCTTCTCGTGGATGACGGCCAGCTTTTTGGCCGCCGGATCCATCTTGGCCAGAAGGTCCAGGGCCCCGGTGAGGTAGCGGCTGGCCGGTGTGTACACCTGGAAAATGAGGGTGTAGCCCTTCTTGTAGGTGGAATCCGAGGCGGCCCCGGCGGAGATGAGGATCTTGTTGTACTGCTGGGCGATGACCGCGGCGGCGTCCGCCAGGCCGCTGGAGTAGGGGCTGATGAGGAAATCCGCCTTGTCCTGGTTGATCAGTTTGGTGTAGAGTTCCTGGACGCGCTCCTTTTTGCTTTCGTCGTCATAAAATTTGGCCTGGAATTTGAGCACGGTGCCGTCCGGCAGCTTCACCCCGCCGGCTTCGTTGACCTGCTCAATCCAGAGATTGAGGCCGTTGATCTGCCGGATGGCCTCCACGTTCAGTTTGCCGGTCTGCGAAGCGGTGAAACCGATGACCACGTTTTTGGTGGCGGCGGACGCCGGCGCACCGGCCAGGAGTCCCGCAACTGCCAACGCGCCGATCAGATACAGGAGTCTGCGCATCTCCTCCTCCTTGGCAATGGAATGGTCCCCTCAGGGAGGCCCTGAAGCCGAGGTCGCATCATTATGCATGGAATCAGGAGAAATTTCAACCCTAACCGGCCAAGACACCGATTTTCTGGACATCATGCCCTCTAAAAGGCAAAGTGCCCAGGAATCGGGGGCGCCCCTGCCCTATACGGTGCGCTTCAGCCGGCGGCGCCGCACCCTCGCCCTGGCCGTCACCCTCACCGGGGAGGTGGTGGTGCACGCGCCGGCAGGAACCCCCGAGGCGGCCATCCGCCAGGTCCTGGCCCGCCACCACCCCTGGCTGGCCCGCAAGGTGGCTGCCCGCCAGGCCGCCCTGGCGGCGGTCATACCGGGTTGCGCCTACTATCTGGGGGAGCCCCTGCCGGTCCGCCTGCAGGTGGGGGCGCCTCCCGCCGTGGTCCGGGCGGGGGACCATCTGGAGGTGCGCCTGCCGGCGTCCGGGGCCGACCCCTGGCCCCCGCTGGTGCGTTGGTATCGGCAGATGGCCTTGCCGTATCTTCAGGCGCGGGCGGCGCACTTCGCCCCCCGCCTGGGAAAGAAGGTGGGTGCGGTGGAGCTGCGGGACTGGCGGAGCCGCTGGGGGGAGTGCCGCCCGGCCCAGGGGCTGCTGCGCTTCCACTGGCGCCTCATCCTCCTTCCGCCCCCGCTGGTGGATTACGTGGTGGTGCATGAACTGGCGCACCTCACGGTCCCGGGCCACCCGCCCCGCTTCTGGGCCGCCGTGGCGGGGATCCTCCCGGACTGGCAGGACCGGCGGCGGCGTCTCAACGGCGAAGCCGCGCCTTTCCTGCACTGGCGGCTGCAGCTTTAGAGGGCCCCGGGGGCTTAGCAGCGCCGGGCCTCCAGGGCGGCCAGGACGATGCGGGCGCAGGCCTCGGCGTCGGAGGCGGCGTCGTGGTGGTTCAAGGGAATGCCCAGAAAACGGCAGACGTGGGGGAGTTTGGTGGGGTAGAGCTTCCAGGTGTGGCGGGCCAGCTGCACGGTGCACAGAAACGGCAGGACCGGCGGGGTCAGGCCGTAGAGACGGCAGCAGGCCGCCAGCACCCCCCGGTCGAAGCTGGCGTTGTGGGCCGCCAGAAAGTGCGCCCCCTGCAGGAGGGGCTCCATCTCGGGCCAGAGCTCGCCGAAATGGGGCTGGCCGGCCACATCCTCCCAGGTGATGCCGTGCAGGAAGGAAAACACGAAGCGGCGCCGGGGCGGCCGGATCAGGCAGAAGCGCCGGGCGGTCACCTCCCCCCCTTCCACCCGCACCATCGCCAGGGCGCAGGCGCTGTCCAGGCCCGGGTCCGCGGTCTCAAAGTCCAGGGCCACAAACACCGATTCCGGGTGCAGCTCCACTGCCATGGGCATCGGCCAGCCTCCCTGCCGGGGTCCTGTCCCCCTGCAAGCAAGGTATCCAAAGGCGGCGGAATTGACAAGAGCATTCGACATTTTTGGCCAAATAATGTACATGCAGGGAAAAAGCGCGCCCACGGAAAGGACGCCCCATGCATGAATTCGGCGAAGCCCGCAAGGCCATTGAGGCCATGATCCGAAGCGACAACCTGGAGGGTCTGCTGCAGCACGCCCAGGCCCTGCACGGTCACCTCTGCCCCATGGTGACCCTGGGGGTCAAGGCCGGCCACTACGCCATGAAATACCTGGAGGACCCCAACACCGGCATGGAGGAGATCGTGGCGGTGGTGGAGTGCAACAACTGCTTCACCGACGGCATCCAGGCGGTGACCGGCTGCACCTTCGGCAACAACGCCCTGATCTTCAAGGACCTGGGCAAGACCGCGGTGACCGTCATCCGCCGCCGGGACGGCCGGGCGGTGCGCCTGGTGGTCCGGCCGGACTTCCGGGAGTATCTGTTCGACAAATACCCGGCCGCCGGCCCCTTGTTCGACAAGGTGGTGATCCACCGCCAGGCCACCCCGGAGGAGGAGCACCGCTTCCAGCACATCTGGGAGGCCATGGCCCGCCGGGAGCTGAGGGCGCCCCTGGACAGTCAGATGCAGGTGACTCCGCTGACCCAGGCCGCGCCGGAGTATGCCCGGATCTTTCAGACCGTCATCTGCCACCGCTGCGGGGAAGGGGTGATGGCCCCCCGCAGCATCGAGGTGGACGGCCGCCCCACCTGCCTCACCTGCGCCGGCCGGCCGGTGCACATGCTGACCGGTCAGGGGATCAGCTGTGGGGGAGCGGGCTGAGGGCCGCCGGCCTTCCCCCTGGTTTTCCGGCGCCCGGGGTCGGTTCCTCAGACTGCCTGCCTCCGGCGGCCGGAAGCGACCTCCGGGGGGAAGGGCTGCCACAGGTTCACCCAAGGGGGTCTGAGATGTCCTTGGTTTCGGCACTGCGCCTGGGCTGTCTTTTGGTGGCGTCCCTGGCCATAGTCCCCGCCGTCCCGGACGCCGCGGAATTCTCGGCCCACATGGTCCTGAAAGACGGCCTCGCCACCACCCGGGGGCGGGTGTTCATCAAAGGCGACAAAATGCGCCACGAGTTCCTGGACGCCGAGGGCCACACCGTCACCATCGTGCGCCGGGACAAGAAACTGCTGTGGGTCCTCCTGCCCCAGGAACGCACTTACACGGAGATCCCTCTGCGCCTCAGCACCCGCCTCCCCGGCCAGTTCCTGCACCTGCCGCCGGAGGCCCTGCACCGCCGCAAGGTGGGGCAGGAGACCGTGGCCGGGCTGGAGGCGGAGAAATACGAGGTGCTCCTCCCCGGGGGCGAGCGGGGCTCCCTGAAGCAATTCTTCTGGGTCTCCCCCAAACTGGGGTGGCCGGTGAAGATGAGCTGCCCGGAAAAACAGATTGTGGTGGAATATCAGGACATCCGGGAGGAGCCGCCGCCGGACCGCCTCTTTGAGCTGCCCCCCGGATATCGGCGCCAGGGGCCGCCCTGACAGGTGGTGGAAAAAGGTGACCCGGGGAAGGGGGCCAATGGTCCCAGACCCATGCTCCCTCCCCTAACCCCATAAAGAGGGTGGGGGAGGAAGCAGGCCCCCCTTCCCGAACCGGGTCATTGCGCCCGCAGGGCCTCGATCAGGGGCAGACGGGCCGCCTTGATGGCGGGGAGAAGCCCCCCCAGCAGTCCCATCCCCACTCCAAAGGCCAGACTTTTCAGGACGATGCCCCCGGTGAGGGTGAAGCGGAAGGTGAGCTCGGCGAAGCTGGCCCAGTTGACGGTGGAGAGGGTATAGAAGTTGAGGAGGGAGGCGGGGAGCAGGCCCAGAAGCCAGCCCGAGAGCCCCAGGAGGGCGGATTCCACCAGGAAGGCCAGGAGGATGTCCCGCCGCAGAAAACCCAGGGCCCTGAGGGTGCCGATCTCGCTCACCCGGGTGCCCACCTGGGCGTACATGGTAACCATGGCCCCCAGGACTGCGCCCAGCCCGAAGATGGCGGTGAGGACCAGGCCCAGGAGCCGGATGAAGTCCGCCAGCCGCCGGGACTGGGCTTCGTAAAACTCCACCTCCCGCCGCACCTGCACCGGCAGGCGGGGGTCGGTTTCCAGCCGGGTTTTGAGGGCCTCAAAGTCCCCGGGCTGCCGCAGGCGCACGATGACACTGGAAAAGGCGGTGCGCCGGAAGGCCTGGAGGAGCTGCTCCCCGTCGCCCCAGATCTCCGAGGCGAAGCCGGTGTTGCCGGCGTCGAACACCCCCACCACCTGCCAGTCCCGCATGGCAAAGCGCAGCACGCCCCCCAGGGCGGCGTTCTGGAAGCGTTCGGCCACCTGCTGACCCACCACCAGTTCGTTGCTGCCGGGCCGAAACCAGCGCCCGTCCCTCAGCTTCACCTCCCGGCGCACCGCCAGCGACGCCGGGAGCTGGGCCCCCCGGATCATGACGTTGGCCGGCCGGCCGGTGAGGCGCTTGGGCAGATTGATGAGCACGATGGCCTCCGCCGCCCCCAGGCGGCCGGCGGCGCCGGTGGCGATCTCCGGGCTCGCCAGGACGATGCCCGCCTGGGTGCGGTCAATGACGCTTTGTACCTCGGTTTCGCTTCCGGCCCGAAGCACCACGGCGTTGTCCCGGGAGCCGGTGGCCACCAGGGTCCGCCGGAGCCCTTCGGTGAGCATCAGGGCGGCGGCAAAGACAAAGACCACCAGCGCCATGCCGGCGGCGGTGAGAAAGCTGGTGAGCCGCCGGGCCAAGAGATTGCGGTAGCTGTAAGACAAGGGGATGGCCATGGCCGCACGTACCTCTCGGGGAGGCAAAATCCACCTGGGGAGGCTCTGCCCCGGACCTCGGGCCGACGGGGGAGCCGGGGGCGGAGTCCGGCGTCCTGGAGGCCGCAGCGCCGGGATGGCGGTCCCCGGCGGCCCTGCACCCTTAGAGATAATCCGCCAGGGCCTTTCTCAGGCTCTGCCGGGCCCGTTTGATGAGGCCGTCCACCGCCTGGGCGCTCACCCCCAGGACCTCGCCGATCTCGGCATAGGTAAGGCCGCCGAACTGCTTCAGCACCAGGGCCCGGCGCTGGTTTTCCGGCAGGGCGTCCAGGAGCTCCTCCAGCCGCCGGGAGAGATCCGCCTCCTCCAGGGCCTGCAAGGGGGTGGGGCCGGGATCCTGCGCCAGGGGCGCCCCCTCCTCATCCAGGGACTCCAGGCTGGGCCGCCCCCGCAGGCGGTTCAGACAATGGTTGGCGGTGATGCGGCTCAGCCAGGCCGCCACCGTGGCCTTGGGTTCAAAGGAGGCGGCATGCTGATAGACCTTGAGCATCACTTCCTGCAGGGCGTCCTCCGCTTCCTGGGGGTCCCGGAGCAGGCGATAGGCCACGGTGTAGAGCCGCCCCTGGTGCCGCCGGAAGAGCTCCGCCAACGCCGCCTCCTCTCCCTTCGCCACCCGCCGGAGGAGGGCATAATCCAGATCCTGAGGAGCGGTGCCCATGGATCAAGAAGGAGGGGGAGGGGTCAGGAGCCGGCGGCCCCCACCTCCTCCCCCAGGTCCTCACCTCCGGAAACGGGCAGGAGAGCACAGTCAGCGGCGGGGAAAGGGCATTTCCTCCCCCGCCTCAGAAGAGGGTCAGATGCACCTCGGTGCCGCGTTTGGTGGCCCGCAGCAGCTCCAGGTGGCGCAAGGTGGCAAACTCCCGGCGCAGGGCCGCCTCTTCCAGGCCCAACTGTCGGCAGGCCTCCGGAATGCTGATCTCCCCCTGAGATTTCACCAGCTCATAGAGCCGCTCCTGCAGGGGCGTGAGGGTCATGGCGCCCCGGCCCTTGTCGCTTTTGGCCAGGTGCACCGCCCAGGGGTCGCAGGTCTTCACCTCGCTGGCGACCTCGAGGAAGCAGTCCTCGCAGAGGTGCTGCCCGCCCCGCTCCCGAAGTTCCTCGGGCTCGCAGGCACTGCCGCAGCGCTCACAGCGCCCCACGTCCCATCACCTCCTTCAGTGGCCGTGGCCATGGCCGCCCGCCGGCGCCGCCGGCTGTCCGGCGCCGGACAGGTCGTAGGTGCCCTCCATCTCCAGGATGTATTCATTGGGCCGGTCCGAGGGTTTGACCGTAAAGGTGCCGGTGCCGGTGATGCCCGCCAGCTTGCCGGTGCCCTTGTAAGCCCGCCAGGTGCCGGAGGTGACCCCGCCCTTGCGCTCGCCTTCAAAGCGGGAGAAGACCGCCCCGTATTCATAGTGGGTGACGGCATAGCCCTGCATGGGGCCCTCCCCCTTGACGCGGTCATGGAAGCCGACGCTGCGGCGGGAGACGAACTCTCCGGCCACCCCGGGGCTGTATTCCAGGGGTTCCCCCTCCATTTCCGTGAGCATCAGGGTATGATCCGGCTGGTCGCCCACATAGAGCATCTCCCGGCGGGTCACATAAATTTTGAATTTCGCTTTCCGTTGGGCAGCCATGGCGTGTGCTCCTTTCTGATATGTGAGGGGGCTCGCGGGAGCCCGCCTTGCCCCGGTCCCCCCGGAGGGGGGAGGGGCCATCGCTCCCCGACCCCTTCCCCGGCGGCTTCAGGTGCCAGTCTCATGTTAAATATCCAGGTCCGCCAATTCAAGCACATTGTTCTGGATGAACTCCCGCCGGGGCTCCACCTTGTCCCCCATGAGGATGGAGAAGATCTCGTCCGCCTGGGAGGCGTCGATGACGTTCACCTTCAGGAGGGTCCGGGTTTCCGGGTCCATGGTGGTTTCCCAGAGCTGCTCCGGGTTCATCTCGCCCAGTCCCTTGAAGCGCTGCACGGTGATGCCCTTCTGGCCCTCCGCCAGGATGGTCTCCACCAGCTCCTCCAGGCTGGCCAGTTCCCGGGTGCCCTGCTTGTCCTCCAGGCGATACGGCGCCTCCAGGAGCTCCCCCAACTCCTGGTGCTGACGCACCAGGGCGGCCACATCGCTGGTCCCCAAAAGCTCCCAGTCCAGGCGCACCCCGGGCCCGCCCCGGGTGGGCATGACGGAGAGCACCCACACTTGGTGCTCCTCGTCGAACTCCAGTTCGGCGCTCCAGCGGCCGGTGTCCCGGAGGCTCTGGGCCAGCGCCTCCACCAGCTCCCGGCGGCCCAGGGTCCAGCGGTCCCGGAGCCCCGCGGCCAGGGCGGCGGTGAGCACCTCCCGGGGCACGCCCCGCTTCTCAAAGCGGCTGATGCTGTCCTGGTAGGTGATGAGGCGCTCCAGGGCCGCCACCAGCTCCTCGCCTTCCAGGCTCCGCCCCGACGGCAACGCCAGGCGCCGCCGCTCCGCCCCCCGCTTGATGAGGTAGTGCCGGTATTCGGCGTCGTTTTTGAGGTAGATCTTCTCGCTCCCCCGGGTGATGCGGTAGAGGGGCGGCTGGGCGATGTAGAGGTGGCCGTTTTCGATCAGGGGCAGCATCTTGCGGTAGAAAAAGGTGAGGAGCAGGGTGCGGATGTGGGCCCCGTCCACGTCCGCGTCCGTCATGATGATGACCTTGTGGTAGCGCAGGTCCTCCAGACTGGGCTGCTCCTGGGAGAGGTCCGACCCCAGAGAGGAGATGAGGGTGCGGATCTCGGCGTTTTCCAGCATCTTCTCGAAGCGGGCCTTCTCCACATTGATGATCTTGCCCTTCAGGGGCAGGATGGCCTGGAAGCGGCGGTCCCGGGCCTGTTTGGCGGAGCCGCCGGCGGAGTCGCCCTCCACCAGGTAGAGCTCCCGGCGGGCCGGGTCCCGTTCCTGGCAGTCGGCGAGTTTCCCCGGCAGGGTAAGGTCGCCCAGGGCCCCCTTCTTGCGTACCAGGTCCCGGGCCCGGCGGGCCGCCTCCCGGGCCCGGGCCGCGTCCACCAGCTTGCTCAGGATGTTCCGGGCCACCTGGGGGTTCTCCTCCAGATAGGTGAGGAGGCCCTCATAGAGGAGGTTCTCCACCAGGCCCTTGACCTCGCTGTTCCCCAGCTTGGTCTTGGTCTGGCCCTCGAACTGGGGATGGGGCAGCTTGACGCTCACCACCGCGGTGAGGCCTTCCCGGGTGTCCTCCCCTTGCAGGCTCGCCCCCTTGAACAGCTTCCTCATCTGCTCGTGGGTGGCCAGGTACTGGTTGATGGCCCGGGTGAGGCCCGCCTTGAAGCCGCTTAAGTGCGTGCCCCCCTCCCGGGTGTTGATATTGTTGGCGAAGCTGAAGAGCTGCTCGTTGTAGCTGTCGTTATACTGCAACGCCAAATCGATCTGGATGCCCTTGTTCTCCCCGGTGATGTGGATGGGCTCCGGATGGATGACGGTCTTGTTGCGGTTCAGGTGCTTGACGAAGGAGACGATGCCCCCTTCGTAGAGAAATTCCTTCTTGCGGCCGGTGGCCACCTCCTCCAGGGTGATGCGCACCCCGGCGTTGAGAAAGGCCAGTTCCCGCAGGCGCTGGGCCAACAGATCGTAATTGAACTGGGTCTCGGAAAAGATCTGGGGGTCGGGGTGAAAGGTCACCCGGGTGCCCCGGCGGCGGGTGTCGCCGATGACCCGGAGGGGCGTCTGGGTGCGGCCATAGGCAAAGCTCTGGTGATACACCTTGCCGTCCCGGCGGATCTCCACCTCCAGGGAGTCGGACAGGGCGTTCACCACCGACACCCCCACGCCGTGCAGGCCGCCGGAGACCTTATACGCCCCACTGTTGAATTTGCCCCCGGCGTGCAGCCGGGTCATCACCACTTCCACCGCCGGCAGGCCCTCGGTGGGATGGATGTCCACCGGGATGCCCCGGCCGTTGTCCTCCACCGTGACGCTCTGGTCGGGGTTGATCTTCACCGTGATCTCGGTGCAGAAGCCGGCCATGGCCTCATCGATGGCGTTGTCCACCACTTCATAGACCAGGTGGTGCAGCCCCTCGATGCCGGTGTTGCCGATGTACATGGCGGGGCGCTCCCGCACCCCCTCCAGGTCCTTGAGCACCTGGATCTGCTCGGCGCCATATTCCTGCCCCACCTGCTCCGGGAGCTGAGTGTCGTTCACGGTGTCGCCTCCTTGAAGACGCGGCCCCACCGCCGCCTTTACAGACTCATGGGCATGATGATGCCGAAGTAGAGCGGGTCGGCGGCGGCCATCAGGCGGCAGGGCCGGTCCTTGTCATTGATCTCCAGATAGACGGTGTCACCGCTCATGGCGCTCAACGGCTCCAAAAGATAGGGGGCGTTGAAACCGATGGTGAGGGGCAAACCGGCGGGTTTGCCCTGCTCCAACCTGAGGGGCATGAGCTCCCGGCCCTCCCCCACCTCCGGGTTCTGAAAGGTGGCCTCCAGGGTATCCCGGCCCAGATGGAGGATGACCCCCCGGAAGCGCTCCGTGGACAGAAGGGAGATGCGCCGGATGACGTCGTGGAACAGGCGGCGGTCCAGAACGAAGCGGTAGGCGAAGTTTTCCGGGATGATGCGGCGGTAGTCGGGGAATTTCTTCTCCAGCAGCCGGATGAAGAGGTATTTGGCATCGGCCCGGAGAGCCAGACTTTTCTTGCTCAGGCCCAGGCCCACCTGCTCCTCTTCCGCCAGCAGGCGGGAGATCTCCGCCACCCCCTTGCGGGGGATGAGGATGCCCTCCTCCAAATGAAAGTGCTCGCTTTGGGGCAGGGGCCGCTCGATGACCGTGAGGCGGTGGCCGTCGGTGGACACCAGCCGGAGATGCAACCCCTCGGGCCCCTCCAGGCGCTCCCAGAAGATACCGGACAGGTGGTACTGCAGATCATCGCCGGAGACGGAAAAGAGGGTCTTGCTGATCATCTCCCGGAGCAGCTGGCTTTCCACCTCCACCAGGGGCTGGTCCGGGGCCTCCGGCACCGGGGGGAACTGATCCGCCGGCAGGCCCACGAACTGATAGCGGGATTCCTCCACGCTCACCGACAGGCGGCTGCCGTCGGTGGTGCTCAGGGCCAGCTCGGTGCCCGGCAGCTCCTTGAGGAGATTGTGGAACTGGTGCGCCGGCAGGGTCAGGGCCCCGGGCTCCTCCACCCGGGCCGGATAGACCCCCCGGAAACTCACCTCCAGGTCGGTGGCGGCGATGGTCACCTGGTCGCCGCCCTCGGCAGAAAAGAGAAAATGGCTGAGGATGGCCATGGTGCCCCGGCGGTCCACCACCCCCAGGGTGCGGCTTACTCCCTTCAGCAATGCCTCCCGCTCCATCGTCAGCTTCATGGTCGATTTCCCCTGCGTCTCTGAATGGCGTGTCTATGTTCGTTCAGAAAAAAGGTGATGGTGTTCATAAAGGAGCCGCGGTCCGTCGATAAGTAGGTTAACATATTGATTCAGCAGACTTTTTTATCGTCACGGCGCCGGTGGCGTCTCGACCGCCCCCAGGCTTTCTGTCCCGTGCTCCCATGTGCCCGGGGGGTGCCGTCGATAACCCAAGATGGCGGTTGAAGGCGGCGCGACACTCCCCCGGGGGCCGGCTGGTCAGCGGCAGACCGCCCCGGTGCTGCCGGAGCTCACCAGCCGGGCGTAGCGGGCCAGGTAGCCGTGGCTGATCTTGGGCTCCGGCGGCTGCCAGCGGGCCCGGCGGGCGGCCAGTTCGGTCTCGTCCACCAGGAGGGTCAGGGTCTTTCCCGGGATGTCGATGCGGATGCGGTCCCCCTCCTCAACCAGGGCGATGGGGCCGCCCTCCGCCGCCTCCGGGGAGATATGCCCGATGGCCGCGCCCCGGGTGCCGCCGCTGAAGCGCCCGTCGGTGAGCAGGGCCACCTTTTTGTCCAGGCCCATGCCAGCGATGGCGCTCGTCGGGGTGAGCATCTCCCGCATTCCGGGCCCGCCTTTGGGGCCTTCATACCGGATGACCACGATGTCCCCGGGTCGGATGGCCCCGCCCAGGATGGCCTGGGTGGCCGCCTCCTCGCTGTCGAAGACCCGGGCCGGGCCTTCATTCACCAGCATCTCCGGGGCCACCGCCGACTGCTTCACCACCGCGCCCTCGGGGGACAGGTTGCCGGAGAGGATGGCAATGCCGCCCTCCCGGTGGTAGGGCCGGGAAAGGGGCCGGATGACTTCCGGATCCCTGACCGTCACCCCTGCCAGATTCTCGGCCACGGTTTTGCCGGTGCAGGTCAGGGGGGTGCCGGCGACCAAGCCGGCGTCCAGCAGCTGCTTCAGCACCGCCGGCACGCCCCCGGCCGCGTCCAGATCCTCCAGGTGGTGGGGGCCGCTGGGGCTCAGGTGGGCCAAATGCGGGGTGCGGGCGCTGATCTCGTTGAACAGGGACAGGGGGAGCTCAATTCCCGCCTCGTGGGCGATGGCCGGCACGTGCAGCACCGTGTTGGTGGAGCAGCCCAGGGCCATGTCCACCGCGATGGCGTTCTCAAAGGCCGCACGGGTGGCGATCTGCCGGGGGGTGAGGCCTTTCTCCACCAGCTGCATGATGGTCAGCCCCGCCCGTTTGGCCAGGCGGTAGCGGGCGGCGGAGACCGCCATCAGGGTGCCGTTTCCCGGCAGGGCCAGGCCGATGGCCTCCGACAGGCAGTTCATGGAATTGGCGGTGAACATGCCGGCGCAGGAGCCGCAGCCCGGGCAGGCCGCCTCCGCCAGCTCCGCCAATTCCGCCTCGCTCAGGCGCCCCGCCTTGACCGCGCCCACGCCCTCAAAGACGCTGATGAGGTCCACCGCCCGGCCCTGGAAGCGGCCCGCCAGCATGGGGCCGCCGCTCACCAGCAGGGCGGGGAGGTTCAGGCGCAGGGCGGCCATGAGCATGCCCGGCACGATCTTGTCGCAGTTGGCCACCAGCACCAGGCCGTCAAAGGGATGGGCCATGGCCATGATTTCGATGGAGTCGGCGATGAGTTCCCGGGAGGCCAGGGAGTATTTCATCCCCTCATGGTGCATGGCCAGGCCGTCGCACACCCCGATGACCCCGAACTGCAGGGGCGTGCCCCCGGCCAGACGCACCCCCGCGGCCACCGCCTGGGTGATCTTGTCCAGATGGATGTGGCCGGGAATGAGTTCGTTGAAGGAATTGGCAATCCCGATGAGGGGCCGGTCGATCTCCTCATCCGTCAGCCCCATGGCTTTCAGCAGGGAGCGGTGGGGATACTTCTCCAATCCCGCTTTCATCAGCTGACTGCGCACTTTTCTGCTCCTTTTTGTCGCTTCTCCGGCGGCGGCGCCGGGAGCTCTTCCGGGCTTTCGGGGCGGACGTCTCGGCCGCCTCCTCCCCCGCCGCCTTCTCCGGGGCCTCCTCCGGGCGCTCCGCCTTGGGGGCCGGGGCCTCCGGCGTCTCCCGGCGGAGGTACTCCACCTGGATCTCATCCAGGGGCCCGCCCTGCCGGGGGGTGATGACCAGGTGCAGGTGGTGCTCCTCCTCCAGGGCCACCAGCTCCCGGCGTTTGCGGTTGAGGAGGAAGGCGGCCACCTCCTCGGGCGCGGTGATGCGCACCTCCTGCAGCGGCTGGCCGGGCAGATCCCGGCTGAGCTGCCTGAGCAGGCCCGCCGCCAGGGAGGGGACCGAGCGCACCCGGCCCTTCCCCTGGCAGGCGCTGCAGGGCACGAAGGCGGTGGTCTCCGCCGCGGGCTTGATGCGCTGCCGGGAGAGCTCCAGGAGGCCGAACTTGGAGAGGTGGCCCACGGTCACCCGGGCCTTGTCGCTCTTCATGGCCTGGCGCAGGGCCCGCTCCACCTCCTTGGCATGCTTCTTGTCCCGCATGTCGATGAAATCAATGACAATCAGCCCCCCCAGGTCCCGCAGCCTCAGTTGCCGGGCGATCTCCTCCGCCGCCTCCAGATTGGTCTTGAAGGCCGTCTCCTCCAGCTCCTTCTGCCCCAGACAGCGGCCGGAGTTCACGTCTATGGCCACCAGGGCCTCCGTCTGGTTGATGACGATGGAGCCCCCGGACTTGAGCGGCACCCGCTCGGCGTAGAGGCGCTCGATCTGGTCCTCGATCTGATAGCGCACAAACAGCGGCTTTTTGTCCTGATAGAGCTTGAGCACCGACACCTGGTGGGGCGCGATGACCTTGAGGAAATCCTTGAGCTGCTGATAGACCTCCTTGTCGTCCACCAGGATGGTCTTGACATCGGTGGTGAAATAGTCCCGCACGGTACGGGTGATGAGGTCCAGATCCTTGTGCAGCAGACAGGGGGCCGGCTGCCTGGCCGCCTCCTGGATGTCGGCCCACAGCTTGAGGAGGTAGTTCAGGTCTTTGGCCAGGTTGCGCTTGCCGCCCTCGGTGCCCACGGTGCGGACAATGAGGCCCATGTCCGGCGGCAGCCCCAGCTCCTGGGCCAGCTCCTTGAGGCGCTGGCGCTCCTCCTCCTTGTCGATCTTGCGGGAGATGCCCAGGTGGCTCTGCTTCACCAAAAGCACCAGATAGCGGCCGGGGAGGGAGATGTAGGTGGTGAGGTAGGCCCCCTTGGTGGCGCTCTCCTCCTTCACCACCTGGACGATGAGCTCCTGGCCCTTGCGCAGGGCCTGCTGAATGCGGATCTTGCCCTTGTCCGGCCCTTTTTGCTGGTAGTAGTCCGGGTGGACCTCCGACAGGGGCAGAAAGCCGTGGCGGGCCCCGCCGTAATTGACGAAGGCGGCCTGCAGGCTGGGCTCGATGTTGGCCACCACCCCCTTGTAGATGTTGCCCTTGGTGGATTCCCGCTGGGAGGCCTCGAGGGCGAAATCCGTCAGGACGCCTTCCTCCAGGATGGCCACCCGGAACTCCTCCGGATCGGCGGCATTGATGAGCATCTTGCGGGTCGGGCTCATGAGTCCCCCGGGGAGCCAGAGGTCTGCTCCGGATGGGTCGCCGGGCCGCGGGGAGCCGGCGACCTCATGCTCATTGACAGAACCGATGACACACAACAAAGGGCGGGCTGAGGCGGGGGGTGCAGGACGGGGGGTCGCAGCGCAGGTGCCGGCATAGCCCCTCTGAGAAAAATTTTTATTGTTTTTAATATCTTACCCCTTCTGTTTAGCATTTTTGCCGTTCAATGTCAAGGATTGTTTCCCCCTGGCAGAACCTGAGGCGGTCATCAGGAAAAAGAGGAGGGAGACGGAGCCTGGGGAGACTCGGCAAAAACAACCGGCGGGGAGGTACCCGCCGGCTGTCCCGATGACATTGTCGCATGCGGATGAGAGTTCATCCCGACCGGCGGCCGCCTGCGGGCTCCGCCAGGGAGCCGGCTGCGGCTACCGATCCACGAGACCGCGTCCTACCCGGTACACCTCGGTTGGTTGTGTGTCATGCAGCAGGTACCTCCTTCCTCCCGAGATTTCGGCCTCCCCGTCTGACCGGCGGTGCCGGCCGTCTCCGGGGGCCGATGGCCGAACGCCCGCGGGCGTTGGTAGCGGTGGAAGCTCACATGCCGCGGCGGTCTTTTCCCGGGAACCGCGACTTACACTCGATTATACCCCATTACCCCAGCTGGCGCCAGAGACGAATGCTATCCGGCACCGGACTTTCGCTGGCGCCCTGGGAGGCGGCAAAAAAGGCCTGGGCCAGAAACCGCCCTTTGGCGGCCATCTCCGCGGCCGGCTCGCCATAATTCAGGGCCCCCACCTTGCAGGCCTCCACGCAGGCGGGCGGACGGCCCTGGGCCTGCCGGTCCGGGCAGTGGTCGCACTTCAGGGCCACGGCCCGGCGCTCCGGGGCCTGGGGCGTGGGGGCAAAGGTGAGCACCCCGAAGAGGCAGGCCATGGCGCACATGCCGCAGTTGATGCAGCGGACCGGGTCGATGTCGGTGGTACCCCGGGCGGGGTTGCGGCGGATGGCCCCGGCAATGCACACCGCCTCACAGGGGGCCGGATCGCAGTGCCGGCACTTGTTGGGAAAGGAGAGGTGCCGGCCCCCGGGATAGACGGCAATGCGGGCCACGGGGCGCCAGGCCTCCCCCAAGGCAGCGACCAGGTCTTTGCTCTGGGAATGTTCCACCGCACAGGCCAGGCGGCACTGCAGGCAGCCCACACAGCGCTCCGGCCGGACGATGACGGTCTTCATGCGGTTTCCTCCTTAACGGGGGACGGGGGGACCCCGCCCCGTGTCCGTCAGGCCGCCCCGGGCAGGGGCCGGGCCCACAAGCGCCCCGGGTGAAAGTGGGGCGAGCGGGGATCCACGGGCAGGTCCTTCACCGGCGTCCGGTTGGCGATGAGCCGGAAGTAGATGCCGGCGTGGCGCACCTCCCCCACCAGGGTGGCGCCCACCAGGCGGCCCTGATCGAAGACCAGGCGCTTGAAGCGGCCGGTGGTGGCGTCCAGCTCCTCAAAGATCTCCCCCTCCGGGGTGTCGGGGGTGAGGTGGCCGCCGGTGATGATCCGGCATCCCCTCAGGGAGATGCTGTTCATGGGGAGGATGCCGTCGTAGCGGCGGGCGGCGCCGGCCAGGTTGGCGCCCGCCACCTCCCCCTGGGCCACCGCCGCGGGCCAGATATGAAAGGCCGCGGGTGCGCCGGTGAGGAGATGCCGGGGCAGGACGCAATCCCCGGCGGCGAAGATGTCCGGATCTCCGGTCTGGAGATGCTCATCCACCGGGATGCCCTCCGGGGCGGCGAGGGTCGTGCCGGCCAGGAATTCCACCCGAGGGGCCACCCCCACGGAGAAGAGGACGGCGTCCGTGGGCAGTTCCCGGCCGTCATTCAGGGCCATCGCGGTGACCCGGCCGCCGTTCCCCACCACCGCGGTGGGCCAGGAATTCAGGTGCAGGCTGATCCCCAGCCGGGCGATGGCCTCCATCAGCAGCCGGGCGCTCACCTGGTCCAGGACTTTGGAGAGGGGCTGGGCCCCCCGGGCCAGGAGGTCCACCGCCAGCCCCCGGTGGGCCAGGGCATCCGCGGCCTTGAGACCCACCGCGCCGGCCCCCACCACCGCTACCCGCCGGGCGTGGGCCAGATGGCGCTCCAGCCGCTCCACATCCGCCAGATGACGGAGGGTGAAGACCCCGGAAAGCTCCAGGCCGGGAATCGGCGGCAGCCTGGGTTTGGCCCCGGAGGCGATGAGGAGGCGGTCATAGGGAAGGGCCCGGCCGTCCGCCAGGTGCACCTCATGGGCTCCGGGATCCACCCGGGTGACGGGGGTGCCCAGGAGGGTCTCAAAGCCCCACTCCCGGAAGTAATCCAGGGAGCGGAGAAACAGTTTCTCCCGGGTGGTCTCCCGGCCCAGAAGATACGTGAGCAGGGGCCGGCTGTATGGCAGGTGGCTTTCGTCGCTGATGAGGGTGATGCGGGCCTTCGGGTCGAGGCGGCGGAGAGTCTCGGCCCCGGCCAGTCCTGCGGCGCTGGTGCCGATGATCACATACGTCATGGGGCCATTTTAGTGGATTGCCCGGGGCATGCAAAGGATTTTCTCCCAGCCTTGTCAAGGGTGGGGGGAGGGGGTCTGGGAGAGGGGGCAGGGGTCCTCGATCCCTGGCCCCCTCTCCCGGTAAAGAAGATCCCCCCGCCGGCCCTTGCTTTTCCCCCGGGGGTATAGTAGGACATAAGCCACACGCATGGCAAGGAGGACGTGATGATCCGCATCCGCCGGGCATTGATGAGTGTCACGGACAAGAGCGGGCTGGCCGAGTTCGCCAAGGGAGTGGCGGCTCTGGGGGTGGAGATCCTCTCCACCGGGGGCACCGCCAAACTTCTGCGGGACAACGGCGTGCCCGTGGTGGAGGTCTCGGACTACACCGGCTTTCCGGAGATGCTGGACGGTCGGGTGAAGACCCTGCATCCCAAGATCCACGGCGGCATTCTGGGGCGCCGGGACCGGCCCGAGCATCTGGAGCAGATGCGGGCCCAGGGCATTGAGCCCATTGATCTGGTGGTGGTGAACCTTTACCGGTTTGAGGAGGCGGTGGCCAAGCCCGGGTGCACCCTGGAGGACGCCATCGAGCAGATCGACATCGGCGGGCCCACGCTTCTTAGGGCGGCGGCCAAGAACTACGCCGCAGTGACGGTGGTGGTGGACCCGGCGGATTATGCGGAGGTCCTCAAGGAGATGAAGGCCCACGGCAACACCAATCTGGCCACCCGCTTCCGGCTGGCCCGCAAGGTCTTCGAGGTCACCTCCCGCTACGATGCCGCCATCGCCCAGTATCTCCGGGACAAGCTGGCCTGCTGATGTCCTTTGAGGTCTATCTCAGCCGGGGCCGGTGCCTTCTGTGGGCCGGCCCCCAGTCCTATGAAAGCCTCCTCACCGGCCTGGCGGAGGAGATCTCCCGGGAGCTGGCGGAGCTGGAGCAGGCGGACTGGCGCAAGCTGGGCCCCGACGCCGGGAACCAGGTGGTGGGCATCACCCAGATCCGCCTCCTCAACGAACTGTATTACTGCCTGGGCCAGCTGAGGGCCCGGGGGGTGCACCTGGCGGTAAAGGAGGCCATCCAGGACCTCCGGGATATCTGGAACCGCCTCATGGAGGCCACCAGTCGGCCGGAAATGTTCAAATTCGCGGAGGAGGACGGGCCCCCGGTGCAATGACCCCCGTCCAGGGGCGGGATCCCAGGGCGCAGCGGCCAGACCGGCTTTCCCTCCCCTGCCGGCCCCGGGGGGCCTGAGGGGGCGACCGCGGGGGAGGGAAGGTCAGCCCCGGGGCGTCAGCCCTGCCCGGAGGTGTTCCGCCTTGAGATAGTGCAGGCCGATGTCCCGCCGGAGATCCAGGCGGTTGCCGGCCGGATTCTCCCGGGGAATGACCCGGATCCTGCCGCCGTCAAAGGCGGTAAGGAGCCGCTGCCGCAGGGTCTCCGCCACCCGGGCCGGGGACTCCCCGGGCTTGACCGTACCGTTGGCCAAAAGATACGCCACCCGGGAGCCGTCGGATTTGAAGCGCCCTTCCTCAAAGTCCATGGCCGAGGGCACCACCAGGATCCGTTTCTTCTCGAAATATTCAAAGTCGATGTCCAGAGGCTCCCCTTTGGTGAGGGACCAGGGGTAGCCCTTCTGCTGTTTGGGGCCGCCGGGGCCGGTGACCAGGGCCACGCAGAGGGAGATCTGATCCTGGCGCACCTCGGGGGCCACCTCCTGCAACCGGCCCTCGGCCATGGCGGTCACCAGGGCTCCCAGGTTGCGCAGGCGGCGCACCACCGGCTGGAACTCCGGCTCCCCGGGGCGGATGTTGATCTCGCACACCCGGATGGCGGTGGGCCGGAAATCGGCCCCGAAGGAGACGAAGCACCCGGGATAGAGGACGCAGGGTCGGAGAATGCCCCGGGCCTTCAGGGCCGCCACCAGGGGCCGGGCCAGCTCCCGGTCGGCCAGCTCCAGCAGCTCCGGGGACTCCAGAGGGTGGGGGGAGATGGAGCCCATGCCGCCGGTGATGGGGTTGTCCGGTCCCGGCGGGGCCGCGAAGCGCTCCGGATAGTCCAGGGCGGTGGGCAGAATCCGGTGGTGGCCGGCCCGGTCCACCAGAATGGTGAAGCTGATCTCCACCCCGCTCATGCGGGCCTCCAGGAGCAGGGGCCAGGGGCCCTTCTTGCCGCACAGCCGGATGTAATCCTGCTTGTAATCGGCGATCAGGCCGTCATAGACCTCCCGGATCTGCCAGGCGTCCAGAATGATGCGGGCCCCCTTGCCGCCGGCGCTGTAGGGGTATTTCAGCACCGCCCCCCCGAAGGCGTGGAGGTACTCCAGGCAGGCGGTGAGCACGCTTCGGTAATCCCGGGCGTCCAGCTCCCGCCAGTCCGGGGCCACGGGGATGCCCGCCTCCCGGCAGAGGTGTTTGGCGGCGATCTTGTCCGCCTCCAGAAACGCCCCCGCCTGGGTGAGGCCGATGAGGCGGTCGCCGAACCCGGCCTCCGCCACTTGGTCCACCAGGCCGTCGAAGACCAGGGCCTCGGGCATGATGAGGGCATAGTCCAGGCGGCCCTCCCGAAAGGCCCCGGTCAGGGCCTCGGCATAGGCGGGGACCGCATGTTCGGACACCGGCAGGAACTCCACCGGCCAGCCCATGCGGGCGGCAAAGGGGGGCATGGCCGGGGTGCCCCGCACCACCACCCCCCGGTAGCTTCCGGGATAAAGCTCGCTGGTGGCCCGGCCGGTCTCCAGGGCCGCCAGGAAGCTGCGGCCGTCGGTCCCCACATAGCCGATGCGGACGGTGTCCATGTGCCGGTCTCCTCTGCTGCCTGGTGGCTTCGCCGGGTCCGGTTGCCCGGCCGTAAAGTTTTCTTATATCAGGGAGGCCGGCCCAATTCCAGGGGCTGGGGCAGGACTCGCCAGGAAAAAGGCAGCCGGCGCCTCCCAGGGGTTTCCGCATCTGCCCGCCCCCCTTTTCTTTGCGGCCCTCCCTGGGATAGGATAGACGCGGCACATCTGTCCCCGGAGGCGGCTCCGCAGTGTCCTTTACCCCTCACCTGGCCCTGGAGCTCAGCATCTTCGCCAAACTCTTCGCCGCGGTGGCCGAAGAGATGGGCATCGTTCTCCGCAAGAGCGCCTTTTCCCCCAACATCAGGGAGCGCCGGGACTATTCCTGCGCCCTCTTCACCGCCCGGGGCGAACTTCTGGCCCAGGCGGCCCACATCCCGGTGCATCTGGGGGCCCTGCCCGCCACCCTGGCCCACCTCCTGCCCCGCCATCCCCTGGGCCCTGGGGAGGTGCTCCTCCTCAACGACCCGTACCAGGGGGGCACCCATTTGCCGGACCTCACTCTGGTGGCGGCGGTCTTTGCAGAGGAGGAGGGCGAAGAGGCGGCGGACCCGGCGTCCTCCCCCGGGCCCCGGGCGGGGGCTCCGGGGCAGGGATCGACGCAGTCCCGCCCCGGGCCGGCCTTCTACCTGGCGGTGCGGGCCCACCACGCCGATGTGGGGGGAACCCACCCCGGCTCCATGCCCCTGGCCCGGGACCTGCGGGAGGAAGGGGTGATCATCCCCCCCTCCTATCTCTGCCGGGCGGGGGTGCTCGATGAGGAGCTTCTGGCCGCGCTGCTGGCACAGATGCGCTCGCCGGAGGAGCGCCGGGGGGATCTGGCGGCCCAGCTGGCGGCCCTGCACCGGGGCCAGGCGCGCCTGCAGGAGCTTTTGTACCGCTATGGCCGCCCGCGGCTGGCGGATATGGCGGAGGCGCTTCTCACCTACTCCGAGCGGGCCATGCGGGAGCTCATCGCCGCCCTCCCGGACGGAGAGTACCGCTTTGAGGATTATCTGGACGATGACGGCTGGGGCCACCGGGATCTGGCCATCCGCCTCACCCTCACCCTCCGGGGCTCGGAGGCGGTGCTGGATTTCACTGCCACCTGTGATCAGGCCCAGGGCGGGGTCAACGCAGTGCCGCCGGTGGTGCAGGCCGCCTGTTATTATGCCTTTCTCTGCCTCCTGGCGGAGGAGTATCCCATCAACCAGGGCTGTTTTCGGCCCCTCAGGATCCTCACCCGGCGGGGCAGTCTTTTGGATCCGGTCTTTCCGGCGCCGGTGGCCGCCGGCAATGTGGAGACCTCCCAGCGCCTGGTGGATGTGGTCTTCGGGGCTCTGGCCCAGGCCCTGCCGGCGCGCCTGCCCGCCGCCTCCCAGGGCACCATGAACAATCTGGCCTTCGGGGGCCGGGACCTCCAGGGCCGGGAATTCACCTATTATGAGACCATTGCCGGAGGGCTGGGGGGCGGGCCGGAGGGCCCGGGGCTTTCCGGCACCCACTCCCACATGACCAACACCCGGAACACCCCCATCGAGGTGCTGGAGCATGACTATCCCGTGCGGGTGGAGCGCTATGCCCTGCGGGAGGGCTCCGGCGGGGCGGGCCGGCATCCGGGCGGCCTGGGGCTGGTGCGGGAGTTTCTTTTTCTCAGCCCGGTAGAGGTGAGTCTGCTGACGGAGCGGCGGCGCCACCGGCCCTACGCCCTGGCGGGGGGAAGGCCCGGGGCCCCGGGGGAGAATGTGGTGAGGTACCCCGACGGCCGGGAGGAGGTGCTCCCCGGCAAGATCAACCTGGCCCTGCCGGCGGGGAGCCGCCTGACGGTGCGGACTCCGGGGGGCGGCGGCTGGGGGGAGCCACAGGGAGGGGGGAAAACGGATTGATGCCGGGGTTCCCGACCTGAAAGCCGGCTGGTGCGCCGGTCATCCAGAGGATGGAAGCCTGCCCCGGAAGACGGAGGGGGTCAGAAGGGACCCCCAGGGTTGTCTGGCCCCCTCATGCATCCGATACCCCAAGTCATGCCCTTCCCAGCCACCCGCCTGGCCACCCCGCAGGGGGGCTCTAGGTGGGGGCCTTGCTTGGAACCATCCCCCCTCCCCCTCTCGCCCCCCTCGCCCCTCCCCCCACCTTTTTCCGGTCCCCGGCGCAGAGGGGCTCAAGCGTCCCCGTCCGGGCTCCTTTCCCCAGCCGCTTCAGCCTAGCCAGTGCGACCGGGCGGCCTCCGCGGTGCGCAGGGCGTCCAGATAGGCGGCAGTGAGCTCCGCCTCAGGGATCCCCAACGGGGCGGCCAGCTCCCGGGTTTCCTGCCAGTGAGCCTCTTCCAGGGCCATAACCAGGTCCAGCACCCGGCGCTGGGGTCCGGGAACCCCCTTGAGCGCGTCCAGGATGACCGGACACAGGGGCAGCTCCGTCAGCAGGGCCTCCAGGGGCCGCCCGAGATAGACATCCAGGAGGGACAGGAGCCCGGTAAGGAACATTTCGGGGCCGGAATCCACCCGGGCCAGCTCCGCCAGGCGTTCGGCCAGCCGGGCCCGGATAAGGGACAGGAGAAAAAGTTCCTCCGGATGCCCCTCCCCCAGGTGGTGGATGATCACCAAGGCGGCCCACTTACGCAGCTCCTCCTCCCCCAGAAGCAACAGCGCCTGCTCCACGGAGTGCACCCGGCAGGGCAGGCCGAAAAAGGCCGAGTTGAGGTAATGCAGCAGCCGGTGCACCAGGGGGGGATTGCTCTGGATGAGGGCGGCGAAGCGGGGGAAGTTCAGGGTCGCCTGCCCCAGTTCGTTGAGGATTGTCACATAATTGACCGCGAAGCGCCGGGCGGGAGACGGGGCCCCCTCCTCCCGCCGGCGGTAAAAGCTGCCCTGGGCATAGGTGCAGCCGGCGGCCACGGCCTCCCGGAACTGCCGGGGATGCGTGAGACCGGCGGCCACCAGCGCCCATGGCCGGCTCCCGGCCCCGGCGGCGAAGGTGGTCCGGTCCGCCCCGGAAAGGGCCGCCCCGTCCACCTTAAGGAGGGAGACGGGCAGGTCCTCCCACCCGGCCTCCGGCGAGGGCGGCGGCCAGCTCAGGGCCAGCCGGTAGCCGGCGGCGGTCCAGGCCGCCAGGCTCCGCCGCACTTCCGGATTCCGGGCCGCCGGCGGGTCCAGCTCCAGGATGAGGCGCGCCGCCGGCAGGTCGCCGGCCGGGCCTCCCCGGAAAAACTCTCCGGCCACCTGCAGCCACAGGGGTGTTCCCGGCCGCCCGGTCTCCGGCGCCCAAAGCGGGTGCACCTCTTGGGCCTGCGCCGGGCTGGTCAGCGCCCCCTCACTCCCCAGGAGTTCATAGGCCCACACCTTCAGGCGGGCATCAAAGATGGGGCGGCGGCACAGCAGCATGACCGGGGTTTCCTCCGGTGCTCCCTCGTGACCGCTTCTTCGGCAGGAAAGAAAACAACTTGAAGGGCTCGTCTCGGGTGTGGGTGAAGTCGGACAAAAGGAAGCCCTGGCCCCCTCTCGCCAGAATCAGACCGCGGCTCCCACCTGGTTTTCGTTGACAGCCCTCCGTCCCTGTGGTAGAAGAAAAAAAAACAGAGCTTGGATCTGCAGCAGGCGGACTGAGACTCTCACGGCGCGAGACCCTCACCCGGAGACCAGTCCGGGTTTTTTTATGGATCTCATCGTCAGCCCCCGGGAGATGCAGGACCTGGCCCGCCAGTGGCGGCGGGAAGGCCGCATCATTGCCTTCGTGCCCACCATGGGCTACTTCCACCCGGGCCACTTAAGCCTGATGGAATACGGCCGCACCCGGGGGGACCGGCTGGTGGTGAGCCTCTTCGTCAATCCCACCCAGTTCGGGCCCAGCGAGGATCTGGACCGCTACCCCCGGGATCTCGCCCGGGACACGGAGCTGGCCCGGCAGGTGGGGGTGGATGTGCTCTACACCCCCACCGCCGCGGAGATGTATCCCCCCGGGTATCAGACCTATGTCACGGTGGAGGAGCTGAGCCGGGGCTGGTGCGGCGCCTCCCGGCCCGGCCACTTCCGGGGGGTGGCCACCGTGGTCCTGAAGCTCTTCCATCAGGTCCAGCCCCAGGTGGCCGTCTTCGGGGAGAAGGACTACCAGCAGCTCGCCCTCATCCGCCGCCTGGTCCGGGATCTGGACCTGGAGGTGGAGGTGGTGGGGCGGCCCATCGTCCGGGAGCCTGACGGCCTGGCCATGAGTTCCCGCAACTCCTACCTCAGCCCGGAGGAACGGGCCCGTGCCCTGTGCCTCTACCGCGGCCTGTGCGCCGCCCGGGACCTGGCCGCCACGGGCGAGCGCCGGGCCGCGCCTCTGGTGGCCGCGGCCCGGGAGATCATCACCGCCACCCCCGGCACCCGCCTGGACTACCTCGGCCTGGTGGATCCCGACACCCTGGAGGCGGTGGAGGTGCTGAAAGGCGCCGCCCGGCTGCTGGGGGCCGTCTGGGTGGGCTCCACCCGCCTCATTGACAATCTGCTCCTCAAGGAGAGCCCTTAAGATGCAGCGCACCCTGCTCAAGTCCAAAATCCACCGGGCCACGGTCACCGAGGCCAATCTGGCCTACGAGGGCTCCCTCACCATTGACGCCCAGCTCATGCGGGCGGCGGATATCCTCCCCTATGAAATGGTGCACGTCTTCAACGTGGCCAACGGCGAGCGCTTCCAGACCTATGCCATGGAAGGCGAGGCGGGGAGCGGGGTCATCTGCCTCAACGGGGCCGCGGCGCGCAAGGGCCAGGTGGGGGATCCCCTCATCATCGCCACCTTCGCGGTGTATGAGGCCGAGGAGGCCCGCCGGCACCAGCCCCGGATCATCCTGGTGGACGGGCAGAACCGCATCCAGGAGCACCTGACCATCACAAAGGTCTCCTGAGGGGCCGCCCCCCAGCTCTGCTCCCTGAGTTTTCCCCTCCCCGAGGCGCCGGGCCGGCATTTCTGGTGGCCGACCGAGGCGGCCTGGCCGACCTTCCTTCAAGGCGCCGGACGGCACCCCGGCCGGCTTCGGTGCGCCCCTCCAGGCCGGGACTGAGGGCCATTTCTAAAAATCCTTGTGTTTTTTTGAGGAATTTACGATAAGGTTAGTGTTTTGGGAGCGCGGCCCGGCCCGAGCGGAACCGGGGGCGTGAGCTTTCCCCGAGTGAGGTAATCGCAGCCAGGACGAGGGAGGCGGGAGACCCCTCCCCTGCACCCGTGAGGGTGGGTCCGGGTCTCCCTATCAGCCAAGCGGGGGAGGGGGGCGAGGGCTCCGCTTATTGCGCCGGCGCGGGTGGGTGCTGCTCGGACTCCATCCCCCCACTCCCCGGTCATGCAGGGGCGGGTGTGGCCTTTTTGATGGGATGCCCGCACCGACCCCCTCCCCGGGCCTGCGGGGGCGGGGGAAGGGGGAGAGAGGGGGAAGGTCCGGGACCGCTGACGCTCCCCGCCCCCACAAGCAAGGCAACTCACGCCGGGCATGACCCGGCAGCCTTGTCAACCAAAGGAGTGCCACGGATGTCTATATCGGATTTTCTCTTCACCTCCGAGTCGGTCACCGAGGGTCATCCCGACAAGGTGGCGGACCAGATCTCGGATGCCATCCTGGACGCCATCCTGGCGCAGGACAAATTCGCCCGGGTGGCCTGCGAAACCCTGGTGACCACCGGGCTGGCCCTCATCGCCGGCGAGATCACCACCAGCGCCCGGGTGGACTATCCGGATGTGGTGCGCCAGACCATCAAGGAGATCGGCTACTGCGACTCCTCCATGGGCTTTGACTGGGAGACCTGCGCGGTGCTGGTGTCCCTGGACCGCCAGTCCCCGGATATCGCCATCGGCATCGAAGGCCGGGGTCTGAGCCCGGAGCAGGGGGCCGGCGACCAGGGGCTGATGTTCGGGTATGCCTCCACCTCCACGGAGAACTACATGCCCATGCCCATCTGGTACGCCCACCGGCTGGCGGAACGCCTGGCCAAGGTGCGCAAGGACGGCACCCTCCCCTTCCTGAGGCCCGACGGCAAGACCCAGGTGACGGTGCGCTATGAGGATTACACCCCCAAGGACATCCATACCATCGTCATCGCCGCCCAGCATAATCCGGACGTCAAATACAATGACCTGAAGGAGGCCATCATCGAGGAGGTCATCAAAAAGACCATCCCTCCCCACCTCCTCACCAAGGACACCAAATACCTGGTGAACACCACCGGCCGCTTTGTGGAGGGCGGCCCCAAGGCCGACTGCGGCATGACCGGCCGCAAGATCATCGTGGACACCTACGGCGGCCGGGGCTACCACGGGGGCGGCGCCTTCTCCGGCAAGGATCCCACCAAGGTGGACCGCACCACCTCCTACATGCTCCGCCATGTGGCCAAAAACGTGGTGGCCGCGGGCCTGGCCCGGCGCTGCGAGGTGCAGGTGGCCTATTCCATCGGTTTGCCCGATCCATTGTCCATCATGGTCTATACCTACGGCACCGGGGTCCTCCCGGACGAGAAGCTTCTGGAGATCATCAAGGCCACCTTCAGCTTCAAGCCTGCGGCCATGATCGCCTATCTGGACATGCAGCGGCCCATCTTCAAGAAGACCGCAGTGTACGGTCATTTCGGCCGCACCGATCCGGATTTCACCTGGGAGTATTTGAACAAGGTGGAGGAACTGCGGGACCGGGCGGGCCTGCGCCCCCTGCCCGCGCCGGCAACCTCCTCCTGAGAGGCGTGCCGCTTTTGGGGGCTCAGGGACGGCCGGGGGTGCAGTTTTTCCCCGGAACCGCCAAGGCAGTTATCCTGAGGGAGGGGCGCGGGACCAAAGATCCGCCGCCCTGCCTCAGGGTTCCTACCCCCTTGCGGGGGGAGCGGGTCAGGGAGCGGGGGCCGGGGCTGCCACCGGGCCTCCACACACTCCAGTGATGACGGGAAGAGTGCCCATGGACTATGATGTCAAAGACCTGAGCCTGGCCGACCAGGGAAAGCTCCGGGTGGAGTGGGCCATGCGGGAGATGCCGGTCTTGAAGCAGGTGGCCGAGCGCTTCGCCCGGGAAAAGCCCCTTCAAGGCCTGCGCCTGGCGGCCTGTCTGCACATCACCACCGAGACCGCCGCTTTGATGATGACCCTCAAGGCCGGAGGGGCCGAGGTGCGCTGCTGCGCCAGCAACCCCTTGAGCACCCAGGATGACGCCGCCGCCTTCCTGGTGGCCATGGGACCGGAGATCGGGGGGATCACCAACCCCCTCTACTACCTGCTCTACAAGGTGGGGGTGATGAGGTTCATCCGCGTGCCGGCGCGCTTCTATACGCTCGTTATACTGGGACTGGCCGTTCTCGCCGGCTTCGGCGCGGGTGAGATCTCTTCCCGTGTGGCCGCCTCCCGCGTGGTGGCCTCCCGCGCTGCGGCGCGGCAGTCCGGCTCGCGGGCGGGGAAAGCGCTCTCCCTCCTTGTCCTGGCCGTGGTCCTGGTCGACCTGGCCTCCACCAACCTCGTCGTTTTCGGTGTCCCGGTCAAGGGGAAGGTCCCCGAGGTATATTCCTGGCTCGAGGAACAGGGAGACGTGGTGGCCATCGAGTTGCCCACCTCGCCGCTGGGAGGCCTCAACCGCTACGACCGCGACAACGACCTGGCCTTCACGGACGTGGAGGAGTACCACGACCGGGAGGCGCGGGCGATGTACTTCAGCACCTATCATTGGAAGAAAATAGTGAACGGCTACAGCGGTTACTTTCCCTACTTCTACCGCCGCACCATGGTCGAGATGCAGGGATTCCCCTCGCGTCGCGGCGTGGAGCTGCTGCGCGGCCTGGGCGTGGACTTCGTCCTCTGGAACTGGGAATGGACCCCGCCGGAGAGGAAGGAGGAGTACGCGGCGCGGCTGCGGGACCAGGCGGGGCTGACGGAGGCGGGGGATTTCGGGACCCATACCGTCTTCCGCGTGGACCCCGGCCCGGCGGCCTGCTGGCAGGACCTGGAAATAGATGCCGTCTGCCCCGGCGAGGTGCGCGCCGGCGACGGCTTCAACCTGGGGATCCTGGCGCGCAACCGCGGGTATGCGCCCCTGGTGATGGCGGAAGAGGACCAGCAGAAGGCGGTGCTGACCTTCCGCGACGAGCGGGGAGGGGAGGTACTGCGGGAGGAGGCGACCTACCGCGCTCCCTTCTTCCTGCAGGCCGGGGAGGCCGTGTGCCTCCCCGTTCACGTGAAGAAGTCCCCGCCCCCGGGCTCGTACCGCCTGCACCTCTCACTGCAGGGGGGCGTGCTGGGCGCGAGGGAACATTCCTTTGACCTAAAGGTGGCGGAGATCCCGCATTCCCTGGAGCCCTCGCGGCTCGAGGGGGAGATCGCCCTCGTGGGAATGGATCAGGTGACGCTACCTTCCCCGGACGGCTTGCTCCCACTGGATCTCGAGGCGGTCAACCTGGGGGACACCCTGTGGCGCGCCGCCTGGGAGACGAAGGAGGACGAGTTCCTGCGCCCGGAGGGCCTGGTGCACATCGCCGTGCGCTGGGAGCAGGACGGGGAAAAGGTG
>JAILZL010000051.1 GCA_023512475.1 Syntrophobacterales bacterium | reverse complement strand
CTTCTCAGCCTTCTTAAGCATTCTCTTCACTTCTATGTCTTTATTCAATGCATTTACGTTCAATGCTCCACCAATACTGAACCGATCCTTCGCAAACATCTCCTCATTCATATGAGATATAAGCTCAATCAGCTTCAAGGAATTCAAATTGAATACACTCTTTATCTCACTCTTATCAGCCTCAAATACCGGATCTCCCGTAACCGCCAGAAGGTTCCTGATACCTTCAATCTGAGCCCCTATTAAGCTGGATTTGAGAGCATTCAAATTCCTGTCCCTGCAGCAAATATGGGGCATCGTTTCTATTCCGGTTTCCCTTTTTATTTTGGAAGCGATGATGATTGAGTCAACTCTAGCCCTACCCATTGGCGAATCCGCTATTGTTATCAAATCTACGCCGTTTTCTTTACAAATTCTCGCTCCTTGCATTATTTTTTCTATATCGTATCTCAATATTCTCATCTTTTCCAATATATGTAACTTTTCCATATCATCTAACAAAGGAGCCAACTGCTCTATCATATACACGCCTTTCCCAGGGGCATACGATCGTGCAATCGATTTTAGAATATGCTCCTTTGAATGCTCAATAGCATTCTTAACATTAAGACCCTTTGCTAAATATCCTGTAATAAGGGCAGAAAGTGTACAGCCTGTCCCATGATACTTTATCTTCTCGTCCCCAAGCCTTACAGATTCATACTTTCTTATTTCTTTTCCATCATATAAAATATCAACGACCCTATCTCCTTTTGCATGTCCGCCTTTAAGAAGAACATATTTTGACCCTAGTTTTTTCATTTCCTTACAAAAATCTTCCTCATCTCCTTTTCTTATCTTTTTACCTAACAGTTCCTCTGCTTCGTCATAATTTGGTGTTATAATTGTTGCAACAGGTATTAATTCTTCCAAAAGAGCATTCGAAAAACCATCTTTTGACAGTCTAGAGCCTGTCGTGCTTACCATTACAGGGTCAACGACTGCTGTAAGTTTTCTTTTTTTAATTTCATGCAGGCCCACACCAACTACAACCCGCCGCCAGGATTCCGCCACCTCCTCGCCCGGCATGCGGGGGAGGCCCCGGAAAACGAACTGCTCTACGAGCAGGAGATTGCTTTTCTCGATCATCTCATTTACGATTTCTACCTCTTTCTGAAGGAGCGGGGCCTGGCGGAAGAGACCCTGTTCATCGTCACCGCGGACCACGGCGAGGGCTTCGGGGAGCACGTCTGCACAGGACATGTGTTCTGTGTGTATAACGAAATCATCCACATCCCCTTGGTAGTGAAGTTTCCGGCCGCCGTCAGCCTCACGGGCACCTCCCCCCGCCTCACCCAGCTCCACGACATCTTCGCCACCGTGCTGGAGAGCGTGGGTGCGCCCCTGCCGGTGCCGGAGAGCTCCGTCTCCCTTCTGGGCCCGCCCCGGGAGCTGGCCCTGGTGGAAAACCTGGACGTGGCCGCCACAGTGAAGTATCACGAAAAGCGGGGCAACCCCATCCTGCCCCACATGCAGCCCTGCCGGGCTGCCATTGACCGGGAGCTGGTGAAGCTCATCCAGTGGGCCGACGGCCGCCGGGAGCTCTATGACCTGAAGCGGGACCCCGGCGAAACCACCGACCTGGCCGGCCACCCGGACTGGCAGACCCGGCTTCTGGCCCTGGAGCAGGAGATCACCGCCCGCCTGGGACCCTTCCCCCTGGCGGCGCAGACCCCTTGAGGTGCAGACATGACCCTGAAGACCCTGGAAGATAAGATCGCCAAAAGCAAAGCGGTGCTCCAGGAAGCCCTGGAGCGCTTCCCCGGCGCCATCGCCCTGGCCTGGACCGGCGGCAAGGACTCCACCACCACCCTCCACCTGGTGCGGGAGCTGTGCGGCGGTCAGGTGCCCATCCCGGTCCTCAACATCGACACCTCGGTGAAATTTCCGGAAATCTACGAGTTCCGGGACCGCCTGGCCCGGGAGTGGCAGCTGGACCTGCGCATCGAGAAAAACGAGGAGGCCATCAAAACCCTCCGGATTGCCGAGGACAAGGTGGAGTGCTGCTTCCAGCTCAAGGCCCGGGTCATCGCCGAGTCCCTGCGGAAATACGGATGGCAGGCCCTCATCACCGGCCTGCGCTGGGATGAGCAGCCGGAGCGGGCCCGAGTGGACTACTTCGAGCCCTACGACACCCCGCCCCACACCCGGGTGCAGCCCATCCTGCACTTCACCGAACTGGACATCTGGTCCTACATCCGCAGCCGCCAGGTGCCCTATTGCAGCCTCTACCACAAAGGCTACCGCAGCCTGGGCTGCGCCCCCTGCACCAAAATGGGCGCGCCCGACGGCGCCGAACGGGCCGGCCGGGACCAGAACAAGGAAGAGATCATGAAACGCCTCCGGGCCATGGGGTATTTTTAGGCCCAAGGCGAGCACGGGAGGGGGAGCCCCAACGGAGCCTCCCGGCAGCCGAGGAGGGGGGACGGCCTCGGGAGGTCCCCCATCCTCCCTGGAAATCATCCTGGAAAGGGACGTGTATGAAGATTCACGAGTATCAGGGCAAAGAGCTGTTGGCGAAATTCAATGTGCCGGTCCCCGCAGGGGGGGTGGCGGAGACGCCGGAGGAGGCCCGCCAGGTGGCCGAAAGCCTGGAGTCCGGGCCCTTTGTGGTGAAGGCCCAGATCCATGCCGGCGGCCGGGGCAAGGGCGGCGGCATCCGCACTGCGGCCACCCCGGAGGAAGTGGAGGAGGTGGCGGGGCAGATCCTGGGCATGACCCTGGTGACCCCCCAGACGGGGCCCGAAGGCCGCCTGGTGCAGAAGGTCCTGGTGGAGCAGGCCCAGGAGATCGCCCAGGAGCTGTATCTGGGCATCGTGGTGGACCGCAGCCTCATGAAGCCGGTGATCATGATGAGCGCCGCAGGCGGCATGGAGATCGAGGAGGTGGCGGCCAAAGACCCCGGGGCCATCATCAAGGAGGCGGTGGATCCGGCGGTGGGGCTCATGCCCTACCAGGTGCGGAACCTGGCCTTCGGGGTGGGCCTGGCGCCCGAGGCCATGAAGGCGGCCACCGGCTTCATCACCAATCTGTATAAAATGTTTGTCAGCCTGGACTGCTCCCTGGCGGAGATCAATCCTTTGGTGATCACCAAGGGCGGGGCCATGCTGGCCCTGGACGCCAAGATCAACCTGGACGACAACGCCCTTTTCCGGCACCATGACCTGGCGGCCCTGGAGGATCCGGCGGAGATGGACCCCCTGGAGTTTGAGGCCCGCAAGCACCATCTGAATTATATCCGCCTGTCGGGGAATGTGGGAGCCATGGTGAACGGCGCCGGCCTGGCCATGGCCACCATGGACCTCATCAAGGCGGCGGGGGCCGAGCCCGCCAACTTTCTGGACGTGGGGGGCGGCGCCTCGGCGGAGATGGTGGCTAACGGCTTCCGCATCATCCTTTCCGACCCCCGGGTGAAGGGCGTGCTCATCAACATCTTCGGCGGCATTCTGCGCTGTGACCGCCTGGCGGAAGGCGTCATCCAGGCGGTGCGGGAGGTGGACGTTCAGGTGCCCATCATCATCCGCCTGGAGGGCACCAATGTGGAGGAGGGCCGCCGGCTGCTTCAGGAGAGCGGCCTCACCTTCACGGTGGCCACGGACATGCAGGACGCGGCCCGCAAGGTGGCCGCCCTGGTGCAGTGAGACAGGCCGGGAGCAAAAGCGGGGGCCCGCACCACCCGGGGCCATCCCGTCACCCCTTGGGCCCGGCCGCGGGTTGATGCGGTCCCGGGCTTCATGGGGTTGCCGGCGGCGCCGGTGGCTTGGCTGCTGAGCACCACCGGGCGGGGTTTTCTACTCCCCGGCCTGCTGTCACCGTCGGCTTCAGGCCGCACATCCCCAGGGGGAGATTCAGGTATGGTAAGGCGGGTATGGCCGAAAGCGCTGCTCTTCCTGCTGACCTGGGCCACCTTTGCCGGCGCTCAGGAAGGGGTGAAGAGCCCCTTTGATTACAATCCGGCGACGGTGCAGACGCATCGGGGTCTGGTCATTTCGGTCACCCCGGTGGCGCCGGGCCCCATCCCCCAAATGGTGACGGTGCAGTTGGCCACCGATAAGGAGACCCTCACCGTCTGGCTGGCCCCCAGCTGGTTTCTGGAGGGCCAGGATTTCAAACTCAGCGGCCTGGACCGCCTGGAGGTGACCGGCTCCCGTCTTATGGTGGACGGCCGGCCCCTGCTCCTGGCGGCCGCGGTGAAAAAGGGCGACCGCACCCTGCATCTGCGGGACGCACAGGGCAACCCCCTCTGGAGCCGCCGGCCGGCCGCGCCGTGAACTCCGGGTCCGCCCGGACGATCCTGAAAGGAGAACCGCATGAAAAAAATTTTCTTCCCCGCCGGCCTCTTCCTGCTGCTTGTGGCCGCGGCCGGCCTCGCCCTCGCCCAGGGCCAGGGCAGCCAAGGCATGGGCATGGGGGGCCTCTATGACCCCAAAACCGTGGAGGTGCTGAAAGGCGAGGTCATCGCCCTGCACACCGCCACCTCCCCCATGACCGGCGTGGCCAACCGCCTCACCCTGGACCTGAAGACGGAAAAGGAGACGGTGGCCGTCTACCTGGGGCCGGAGGATTACTTCCGGGCCCAGAACTTTCCTTTGGCCACCGGCGACCGGGTGGAGGTCAAAGGCTCCCGCATCACCATGGGCGGCCAGCCGGTCATCATCCCCAACTACATCAAAAAGGGCGAGGCGACCCTGAACCTCTGGGACGACAAGGGCATGCCCCCCTGGGCCCGGGGCCGACGGTAGGGGCGTGAGGGGTGCGGAGTCCGGCTCCCTCCCCTCAGACTCCCCTCCCCAGATCGGGGGTGGGGGAAGGAGTTCATGAAACCCAAGCGCCGGAAGACCAGGACCAGTGCTTTCGGGACGGTGGGCCGGGTGAGTCATGATGCCCGGTCATTTTATGGCAGCCGTCTGTATGCAGGCCGGGGCGGGGGTGGCTCCCTGGAGTACCGGGAGAATCCGCTGCCGCCGCAGCTGCTGGACCGGATTGTGACGGGCTCGGCGGAGGTGATAGCGGAGGTGCCGGAGTGCTCCGTGCACCTGATGGTCACTTCCCCGCCGTACAATGTGGGGAAGGAATACGACGAGGACCTGAGTCTGGAGGAGTACCTGGGGTTCTTACGGCGGGTGTGGGCCGAGGTGCACCGGGTGCTGGTGCCCGGAGGGCGGGCCTGCATCAATGTGGCCAATCTGGGGCGCAAGCCGTATATCCCGCTCCATGCCTACATCGCCCGGGAGATGGTGGATCTGGGTTTTCTCATGCGGGGGGAGATCATCTGGGACAAGGGCGCCTCCGCCGCGGCCTCCACCGCCTGGGGGAGCTGGCGTTCCCCGGCCAACCCCACACTGCGGGACGTGCACGAATACATCCTGGTGTTCTCCAAGGGCATGTTTGCCCGGCCCAAACCCCGGGACCGGGAGGCCACCATCTCCCGGGAGGAGTTTCTGGAGTACACCAAAAGCGTCTGGAGCTTTCCGGCGGCCTCGGCCCGCAAGGTGGGGCATCCGGCCCCCTTCCCGGTGGAGCTTCCCTATCGCCTCATCCAGCTTTATACTTACACGGGCGAAGTGGTGCTGGACCCCTTCATGGGGAGCGGCAGCACCGCCCTGGCGGCGGTGAAGAGCGGCCGCCGCTTCGTGGGCTATGAGATCGACCCGGCCTATGTGCGGCTGGCGGAAAAACGGCTGGCGGAGCTGAGTGTTGCGCTGGCCACCCCCAGTCTGTTTGCATCCCGGAGCTGAGGGTTCAGCCTGATCATTGCACGGAGGGACACAAGCTGATGGGCAAGGTCTATGACAAAAAGCGGCGGAACGCCATCCGCCGGAAACAGGAGCGGCGGGCGAAACTGCAGAAACTGCGGGTCCTTTATCATGCCACCCGGGATGAGTCCCAGCGGGCCCGGATCGTGGACAAGATGAGCCGCATCGCGCCGTTTCTGTCCATCCAGGCCTATCTGGCCGAAAAATAGGCCCCGGCGGCACGGCAGTTTCCGCAAGACATTTTGTGCGTGGGAAAGGAACCTCATGAGCGTCTTGGTCAACAAGGATACCCGCGTGGTGGTGCAGGGCATCACCGGCAAGGAAGGCTCGTTTCACGCCCGGGCCTGCCGGGATTACGGCACCCAGGTGGTGGCCGGCGTCACCCCGGGCAAAGGCGGCCAGAAGCTGGACGACATCCCGGTCTTCAACACCGTGGCCCAGGCGGTGCGGGCCACCGGGGCCAACACCTCCCTCATCTTCGTGCCCCCGGCCTTTGCCGCGGACGCCATCCTGGAGGCCGCGGCCGCGGGGATCAAGGTCATCGTCTGCATCACCGAAGGCATCCCCACCCTGGACATGGTGAAGGTGATGGCGGCCCTGAAGGACACCGGCGCCCGCCTCATCGGCCCCAACTGCCCGGGCATCATCTCCCCGGGGCAGGCCAAGGTGGGCATCATGCCCGGCCATATCCACCTGCCCGGCCCCATGGGGCTGGTCTCCCGCAGCGGCACCCTCACCTATGAGGCGGTCTATCAGATGACCCTGCTGGGCATCGGCCAGAGCACCTGTGTGGGCATCGGCGGCGACCCCATCATCGGCACGGATTTCATCGACATGCTGCGCCTCTTTGAGGCCGACCCGGATACCGAGGGGGTGGTGCTCATCGGCGAGATCGGCGGCACCGCCGAAGAGGAGGCCGCGGCCTTCATCCGGGAGCACTGCCGCAAACCGGTGGTGGCCTTCATCGCCGGCCAGACCGCGCCCCCCGGCAAGCGCATGGGCCACGCCGGCGCCATCATCTCCGGCGGTTCCGGCAAGGCGGCGGACAAGATCGCCGCCCTGAAGGCGGCCGGGGTCACCGTGTGCGCCACCATCGCCGAGCTGGGCCAGACGGTGAAGCAGGTGATGAAATATTGAGACAGGGCAACGGCTGATTATGCCGGTTCGGTGAAGCTCACTCCCATTCAAGGGGGGAAAAGGACTCGGGGAGGGGGCAGGGTCTGTGACCCCTGGCCCCCTTCCCCGAGGCGGCGGGGAAAAGGGCACAGAGTCTGCGACCTGCGGCTGTCGTCCGCCATGAAGCTCCTCCTCCATATCTGCTGCGGGCCGTGCGGGGTCTATCCGGTGCGGGTGCTCCGGGAGGCGGGCCATGAGGTGCGGGGGTATTTCTTCAACCCCAACATCCAGCCCTATCAGGAGTTCGCCCGGCGCATGCAGGCGGTGGCGGAGATGGCCGCCGCCCTTGACCTGCCCCTCATCTGGAACCGCAGCTACGACCTGGAGGGCTGGCTCCGCCTGGTGGCCTTCCGGGAGGGGGAGCGCTGCCGCCTGTGCTATTATCTCCGCCTGCGGCAGGCGGCCCGCACCGCCCGGGGGGGCAGGTTTGAGGCTTTCACCACCACCCTGCTCTACAGCCGCTACCAGAAGCATGAGCTCATCCGGGAGCTGGGGGAGCAGGTGGCCCGGGAGGTGGGGGTGCCCCTTTATTACCAGGACTTCCGGGAGGGATGGGCCGCAGGGGTGGCGGAAAGCCGGGCCCTGGGGCTCTACCGCCAGGCGTATTGCGGCTGCATCTTCAGCGAACGGGACCGGTTCGCGCCCCGGGCCGGCGGCCCGCCGGCCTCCCCGGCAGGCGAAGGCCAGGAGGACGGGTAGTGTCCCTGGGCCCCGGAGGCAGATTTGCACCGGGCCCCCCCGGGCGGTCTAAAGTTATAAACCGCCCGAGCCGAATGGGTGAGTGAGGAAGGAGAGACGTGGCCGCCAATTGTAATTCCCGTCTGGTGCTGAGCACCCGCCCGGAGAACCTGGAGCTCCTGCGGGAATATATCCGCTGCTGGGGCCGGGAGCACCGGCTTGACCCCGCCCGGCGGGAGTATCTGGAGCAGGCGGCCGTGGGGGTCTTCCGCCACCTGCTGGAGGAGGCCTACAATCCGCATCGGCCCGGCTCCATCAGCATCAGTCTGGAGGACCGGGGTCCCCGGGTGCGCCTGGTGTTTGAGGATGACGCCCCGCCCTTCCCTCCCTGCACCCCCAACGGCAACCCCGCCACGCTGTCGGCGGTGCCCGCCACCCTGCCCCGCTCCCTGCCCCAGGTGGACAGTCTGGTCTATTACCGCACCGAAGACGACAAAAACCGCCTCGTCCTGACGGTCGCCCTGTGACCTCCGGGCAGGGGACAAGGCATACAAAGCCAAAGGGGGCGGCGGCCAGCGACAGTCGCTGGTGATGCGGCACCGAACCTGGATCCGCCGCCTGGGAAAGGAGCCCCCAAGGGGCGGAGGGCGGCGGGGGTCCCTCGGTTTCCGGGTGACCGGGTCCCAGGAGCCCGAGCCGGCTTTTCCCAACCGGCACCGCAGCGGGGAAAAAAAATGGGTTCCCCCGGGGGCTCCTCCCCCGGCCGGGCACCCACCTCCGGGGCCTTTACCGGCGGCCCCGGCGGGCCTTGGCGTAGGCCTCCTCCGCCTCGGCCTTGCGGCCCCGCTCCTCCAGAAAAATCCCCAGATAATGCCAGCCCTCGGCGTAATCGGGCTTTAAGGTGACGGCCTTGCGGAGGGCCTCTTCGGCTTCCCGGTCCTTCCCCAGCTTGGCCAGGGTGCTCCCCAGGAGACTGTAAGCCTCGGCGTTGCCGGGGTCCAGGTCAATGGCTTTCCGGAAGGAGGTGGCCGCGCTCTCGTGCCGGTTTTCCGTGGCCTGGATGAGGCCGTGTTTGATGTAATCCCGGGCCGCCCGCTCCTGGGCCGCCTTCACCTTGTCCGCCACGCCTCCCGGCCCCTGGGCCGGGGCCGGGCCGGCCAGCAGCAGCAAGCATACCCCCCATATGAAAAAATTCCGCATCATCCGCTCCTTTTTTCGGGTCCCGACTTTCAGGCCGTGAGACCCTTTCCCCACCTTGGGACGTTCTTATAAATTGAAGGGAGGGCGGCGGAGCCACGCTGCCCCGGCCCTCCCCCGCGCCACCTTCTCCTGGGGGGCATTACAGCGGCCCCACCGCGGCCAGGTACAGGGAGACCTCCTCCTCGCCGTCCACCCCCACCAGGCGCTCCACCTCCTCATCGAAAAAGGCGCCCACCGGACAGCAGCCCAGCCCCAGGGCGGTGGCCGCCAGCATCAGGTTCTGGCAGATGTGCCCGGCATCGAGAAAGAGGTAGCGGATGGCCCGCTCCCGGTATTTCCATTGGCAACGGTTGAGGATCCCCGTCCAGATGAAGTCCACCGCGGCGGTGGCCATGAAGTTCTGGGACAGGCAGGCGGCGGCCAGCGCCGGGCCGTAGTGGCCGGCGCTCAGGAGTTCCAGGGAAAATTCCGGCACATGGAAGTGCCAGATGCCGGGCTCCAGGCCCTCCACCCGCAGCACCGCCAGGTAGGTCTCCACCGGATAGAGAGCCCCGGCCGAGGGCGCGGTGCGGAAGAGGAAATTGCGCACCGCCAGGCTGATGCCCTGGGTGGCCCACAGCAGGGCCGCCAGTTCCTCCTGGGTCAGGGGCCGTTCCCGGTATTGCCTCAGAGACCGGCGCCGCTTCAGACACTCCCACAGGTCCTGGGGCCGGCGCCCCGCCTCCGGGTTGAGCTTCACCCGCATACTGGCGGCCGGGTAGTGCTTATAGGGCTCCCCCCGGGGGTAAACCCGGCCCCGTTCCCCCAGCCCCGCCCGGGTGTAGCGGGTCTCCTGCAGATACCGCCGGCCGATGCCCGGATCACCCTCGCTCATGGCTCCCCCGCTCCCGCTCCTCCCGCCGGGGTCGGTTGCGTTCGTAGATGATCTTGAGGCCCTTCAGGGTGAGGAACTCATCCACCAGATCGATGCTGGTGGTCTCGCTGGCAATGAGGCAGGCCAGCCCGCCGGTGGCGATCACCGTGGGATGGTCGCCCAGGGCCTGTTTGATGCGGCTGACGATGCCGTCCACCAGCCCCACATAGCCGTAAATGATGCCGGCGTTCATGGAGCTGATGGTGTCCTTGGCGATGATGCTCTTGGGTTTGGCGAAGATCTCCACCCGGGGGAGCTTGCTGGCCTTCATGAACAGGGCCTCGCAGGAGATCATCACCCCCGGGGCAATGCAGCCCCCCAGATACTCCCCCTGGCGGGAGATGATGTCAAAGGTGGTGGCGGTGCCGAAGTCCACCACGATGGCCGGCCCCCGCACCTGCTCATAGGCCGCCACCGCGTTGACGATGCGGTCGGCGCCCACCTCCCGGGGGTTGTCATAGTGGATGGGCATGCCGGTCTTGATCCCCGGCCCCACCCACAGGGGCCGCACCTTAAGATAGCGCTGGGCAAACCCTTCCAGGGCGTTCATCATCGGGGGCACCACGCAGGAGATGATAAGGTCGGTGCCCGCCTCCAGGCTCAGGCCCTGGGCCTGGAAGAGATTGCGCATCAGGATGCCCAGCTCATCCACCGTGGCATCCTTTTCGGTGCGGATCCGCCAATGGCTCACCAGCCGGTCCTGGTCATACACGCCGATGACCGTGTTGGTGTTGCCCACATCCATCACCACCAGCATACCGGACCTCATACCGGCAGGGGCGAGGCACTCCCCTCCCCTGCCCCGCGTCTCAGAGACACTCCTGCAAGGCTGCGGCCAATTGTTCCGCCAGCTGTCGGACTTGGGTCTCGTCTTCGCCCTCGGCCATGATGCGCAGCACCGGCTCGGTGCCGGAATAGCGCACCAGCAGACGGCCCCGGCCGTCCAGGGCGGCCTCCGCTTCCGCCAGGGCCTGGCGGGCGGCGGGCACCGCCTTCAGGTCCTTCCGCTCCCGGACCCGGACATTTACCAGCACCTGGGGGTAAGTGGGGATGGCCGCCGCCAGTTCCGCCAGGGGTTTGTCGGCCCGCAGCATCACCGCCAAGGTGCGCAGCGCCGTGAGGATGCCGTCGCCGGTGGTGCTGTGGTTGAGGAAGACCACATGCCCCGACTGCTCGCCCCCCAGGTTGTAGCCGCCCTTGAGCATGGCCTCCAGGACATAGCGGTCCCCCACCTGGGTGCGCACCAGCCGGAGGCCGGCCTGCTTCAGGGCGGTCTCCAGCCCCAGGTTGCTCATCACGGTGGCCACCACGGTGCGGCGCTTCAGGGTCTTGCGGCGGTCCATGTCCAGGGCGCAGATGCCCAGGATGTGGTCGCCGTTCACCACCCGGCCCTGGTGGTCCACCATGATGCAGCGGTCGCCGTCGCCGTCGAAGGCAATGCCCAGATCCGCCCGGTGGCGCACCACCAGCCGGGCCATGGTCTCCGGATGGGTGGCGCCGCACAGATGATTGATGTTCTTGCCGTTGGGCCTCACCCCGATAGGGATGATCTCCGCCCCCAGCTCCGAGAAGACCTCCGGCGCAATTTTGTACGTGGCCCCATGGGCGCAGTCCACCACGATCCTGAGGCCGTCCAGCTCCAGGTCCTTGGGGAAGGTGCTCTTGAGATAGGAGATGTAGCGGCCCCGGGCGTCATCGATGCGGAAGGCTTGGCCGATGTCCGTGGCGGTGGGGCGGGTCTCCTCCACCTCCGGGTTCTCCAGGAGCTGTTCGATGTGGGCCTCCAGCTCATCCGGCAGCTTGAAACCGTCGCCCTTGAAGAACTTGATGCCGTTGTCCTGATAGGGGTTGTGGGAGGCGGAGATGACCACCCCGGCATCGGCCCGCATGGAGTGGGTGATGTAGGCAATGCCGGGTGTGGGCATGGGCCCCAGGAGGAGCACGTCCGCGCCCATGGAGCAGATGCCCGCGGTGATGGCATACTCCAGCAGGTAGCCCGACAGACGGGTGTCTTTCCCCACCACGATGCGGGGCCGGCCGGGACCGTAGCGCACCACATAGGCCAGGGCGCGGCCCAACTGCAGGGCCACCTCCGCGGTCATGGGATAGACGTTGGCCACGCCTCTCACGCCGTCGGTGCCGAAGAGTTTGCGGGAATGGGTCATAAGGCCTGGTTCCCCCCGAGATGAGTTTCTCTGGGTTTAGAGATCGGGGTCCCGGGGTGTGTTATACCTGAAATTATGCCTGCGGGAGCGGGAAAAAGCTGCAAGAAATTCACCCGGCGCCTCCCCTCCGGCCCGGCAGTCCCGCCCCGGCGGCCTGCCGCAGTTTCTCGGCCAGGTGGGTGAAGCGCCGCACCGGCCGGTCGTTGGCGATGGCCATTCCCAGGGCCTTTTTGCTCCCCAGGAGCACCAGGAGGCGGCGGCCCCGGGTGAGGGCGGTGTAAAGCAGGTTGCGCTGCAGCAACAGATAATGCTGGGTGGTGAGGACCAGCACCACCGCGGGGAACTCGCTCCCCTGGGCCTTGTGCACCGTCACCGCATACGCCAGGGTGAGCTCCTCCCGCTCCCCCGGCTCATAGGGCACCAGCCGGCCGTCAAAGTTGACCAGCAGGCGGCCCTCCTCCGCCTCATAGTCCCACACCTGCCCCACGTCGCCGTTGAAAACCTCCTTAACGTAGTTGTTCTTGAGCTGCATCACCTTGTCCAGGCGGCGGAAGGCGCGCTCCCCGAAGGGAAAGACGGGGCTGTCGGGATTGAGGCGCTGCTGCAGGTCGTGGTTCAGGGCCGCCACCCCCAGGGTGCCCCGGTGCATGGGGGTGATCACCTGAATGTCCCTGACCGGGTCGAAGCCATACCTTTGGGGGAGCACCTCACAGACCAGGTC
>JAILZL010000050.1 GCA_023512475.1 Syntrophobacterales bacterium | reverse complement strand
CCTTTATACTATACATATGATAAGCTTTCAGGACGATGCCCCCTCAGGGAAAGCCTGAGAAGGTCGCCGGGAAAATCGGCGGGAGGGGGGCAAAATTTTTCTTGCCAATCAAGATATTGTGGTTTATTATAAATGTAAATACAATATATTGATATTGCAGGCTTTTTCGCTAACTTCCTAAGGAGGCGGAGGAAATCATGGAACTCCAGGGGGAACTCCAGGACATCGCCGGGCATCTGCCCCTCAGCCACAACGCCGTGGTGGTCCTGAAACGCCGCTATCTCAAAAAAGACGACCAGGGACGGGTCAGCGAAGGCGCCCCGGACATGTTCCGCCGGGTGGCGGAGACCATCGCCCAGGTGGATCAGCTCTACGATCCCGAGGCCGACGTGGCCGCCACCGCCCGCAAATTCTACGACCTCATGGCCTCCCTGGCCTTCCTCCCCAACTCCCCCACCCTGATGAACGCCGGCCGGGAGCTGGGCCAGCTCTCCGCCTGCTTCGTCCTGCCGGTGGAGGACTCCATCGAAAGCATCTTCGAGGCCATCAAGCACACCGCCATGATCCACAAATCCGGCGGCGGCACCGGGTTTTCCTTCTCCCGCATCCGCCCGGAGAACGACCCCGTGCTCTCCACCAAGGGGGTGGCCTCCGGGCCCATCTCCTTCATGACCATCTTCGATGTGGCCACCGAGACCATCAAGCAGGGGGGCACCCGCCGGGGCGCCAACATGGGGCTGCTGCGGGTGGACCACCCGGACATCGAAAAGTTCATCACCTGCAAGAACGACACCAAGCGCCTCACCAACTTCAACCTCAGCGTCGGCATCACCGAGGACTTCATGGCGGCCGTCCGGGCCGAGCGGGACTTCCCCCTCATCAACCCCCGCACCGGCCAGGAGGTGCGCCGGGTCTCCGCCCCCCGCCTCTTTGACCTCATCGTCCAGAGCGCCTGGGCCACCGGCGAGCCCGGGGTCATCTTCCTGGATGCCATCAACCGGGCCAACCCCCTGCCCCACCTGGGCGAGATCGAGGCCACCAACCCCTGCGGCGAGCAGCCCCTGTTCCCCTACGAGTCCTGCAACCTGGGCTCCCTCAACCTGGCCCTGGTGGCCACCGACGGCGCCCTCGACTACCCCCGCCTTCGGGAGATGGTGCACACCGCGGTGCACTTCCTGGACAACGTCATCGACGCCAACAACTTCCCCCTGCCCATCATCGAGGAGAAGACCAAGCAGAACCGCAAGGTGGGTCTGGGGGTCATGGGCTTCGCCGACCTCCTCCTGCGCCTGGGGATCCCTTACAACTCCGAGGAGGCGGTAGCGGTGGCCGAGGAGGTCATGGCCTTCATTCAGCAGGAGGCCAAGGCGGCCTCCGCCGCCCTGGCGGAAAAGCGGGGCAACTTCCCCGCCTTCCCCGGCAGCCGCTACGACGGCAACGGCCTGGGGCGCATGCGCAACGCCACCGTCACCACCATCGCCCCCACCGGCACCATCAGCATCATCGCCGGGGCCTCCAGCGGCATCGAGCCCCTCTTTGCCGTCTCCTTCGTGCGCCGGGTGCTGGAGGGCACCGAACTCATCGAGGTGCACCCCTACTTCGAAGAGCTGGCCAAACGCCGGGGCTTCTACTCCCCGGAGCTCATGAAGGCCATCGCCAAGACCGGCTCCATCCGGGATTTCTCCGAGATCCCCCGGGACATCCGGCGCCTGTTTGTCACCGCCCACGAGGTCTCCCCCCAGTGGCACATCCGCATCCAGGCGGCCTTCCAGAAGCACACCGACAACGCCGTCTCCAAGACGGTGAATTTCCCCCATTCCGCCACCCAGGAGGATGTGCGCCAGGTCTATCTGATGGCCCATGAGCTGGGCTTAAAGGGGGTGACCATCTACCGGGACGGCAGCCGGGAAGGGCAGGTGCTGAGCGTGGGCGGTAAGGAGGCCAAGCCCACCCTCCAGTTCATCACCCCCCGGCCCCGGCCCGAGGCCACCCGGGGCGTCACCCAACGCATCAACACCGGCTGCGGCAAGCTCTACGTCACGGTGAATTCCGATGACCTGGGCTTCTGCGAGGTCTTCGCCCAGATGGGGAAAACCGGGGGCTGCGCCTCCAGCCAGATCGAGTCCACCGGTCGCCTCATCTCCCTGGCGCTCAGGGCCGGGGTCAAGATTGACGCCATCATCAAGCAGATCACCGGCATCCGCTGCCCCAACCCCATGTGGGTGAACGGCCGCCAGGTGCTCTCCTGCCCCGACGCCATCGCCCAGGTGCTGGCCAAGGTGGCCCAGGTGGAGGCCCCGGCCCCGGTGGCCGCCATGGGGGCCTGCCCCGACTGCGGCGGCGCCCTGGAGCACGAAGGCGGCTGCCTGGTCTGCCGGGGCTGCGGCTTTTCCAAGTGCAGTTGACCGGCCTGCTGCCCTGTCCTGAGGGGCCGGACCCGTGGGGGCCGGCCCTTTTTTTCGGGCCTGGGTTTCCGGCCCGGAGGATTTTTGACCTAAGTCATAGGAAATATTGCCGGGCCGGCTTATATTGAGAACCGAAACCCCAAAAGGAGGGCCAGCAGATGAAAAACCTGTTGGTTCTGGGACACGGCACCGGTGGCACCATCATCGCCACCAAGATGCGGCAGAAGCTGCCCGAGCGGGAGTGGCGCATCACCGTCATCGACCGGGACTGGCAGCACCACTACCAGCCGGGATGGCTCTTCATTCCTTTCGGCATCTACACCAAGGAGGACTGCGTCAAGCCCCGGAGCCGGTATGTGCCCCCGGGCGTCAACTTCGTTTTGGACGACATCCTGGGAATCGACCCCGACAAGCGCCAGGTCCGCACCAAACAAGCCACCTTTCCCTATGATTTTCTCGTCATCGCCACCGGCTGCCGTATCGTGCCCGAGGAAGTGGAGGGCATGGCCGGGGAGGCCTGGGGCCGGGACATCCATAATTTCTACACCCTGGAAGGCGCCCTGGCCCTGTACGACAAGCTGAAATACTTCGACAAGGGCCGGGTGGTGCTCAACATCGCCGAGCTGCCCTTCAAATGCCCCGTGGCGCCTTTGGAGTTCTGCTTCATGGCCGACTGGTTCTTCACCGAAAACGGGGTGCGGGACCACATTGAGATCGAGTTGACCACGCCCCTGCCCGGGGCCTTCACCAAGCCCATGGCCTCGGAGATGCTGGGGCGCCTGGCCCAGGAGAAAAACATCCAGGTCACGCCCAACTTCCAGATCTCCGGGGTGGATGCCAAGCGCCGGGTCATCAGCAGTTACGACGGCCGGGAGGTCCCCTATGATCTCCTGGTGGCCATTCCCCCCAATTTCGGGGCCCAGTGCATCATCGACAGCGGCCTGGGCGACCCCATGGGCTACGTGGACACCGACCACCATACCCTCAAGGCCAAAAACTTCGAGCGCATCTATGTCATCGGCGACGCCGCCAATGTGCCCACCTCCAAGGCCGGGGCGGTGGCCCACTATGAGGCGGATGTGGTGGCGGAAAATCTCCGGCGGGAGATCGACGGCCAGCCCCCTCGCCCGGATTACGACGGCCACGCCACCTGAATGGTGGTGACCGGGTACGAGAAGGGGTCCCTTCTCGATTTCAATTACAAAGTGGAGCCGCTGCCCGGCAAATTCCCCTTCCCGGGAATCGGGCCCTTTGACCTTCTGGGCGTCAGCTTCGCCAATTACATGGGCAAGATGATGTTCCGCTGGGTCTATTACAATCTGATGCTCAAGGGCAGCCACCTGCCCCTGGAGCCCCAGTTCGTGCTGGCGGGCAAGGTCCGGGGCATTCTCTCCCCTGACATTGAGATTCCCTTGAGAGCCCGGAGGCGGCCATGAACGGCGAGGCGAAACTGGGCGAACGGCTGGCCCGCATCGAGGAAAAGCTGGACCGGGTCCTGGCACTGGAGGAAAAACTCCAGGTCTTTGTGGACTGGTGGGAGAGCCTGCACGACCTGGGCCGGGACCTCTCCCTGCTCACCTATCCCACCGTGAAGATGCTCACCGAGGAGCTGGCGGAGGTGGAGACCGGCTTCCAGTCCGAGGACGTCTTCATCCTCCTGCGCCGCCTGCTTCTCAATTTCCGCAACCTGGCCTGGGCCCTGGATCAACTGGAGAATTTCATCGACTGGTGGCGGGACCTGGAGCCCCTCCTCAAGGTGGCGGTGCCCCGGCTTATTGACCAGCTGGATCAGCTGGAGGAGGCGGGCCTGTTTCGGGTGCTGCAAAACGCCACCAGCCTGGAGATGATCCGCTTCCTGGACCGCCTCAGCCGGGTGCCGGTGGAGGTGGACCTGAGCGCCGCCCGGCCGGTGGGCCCGGTGGGGCTTATGTGGCGCCTCCGGAGTCCGGAGGCCCGGCAGGGCCTGGGGGTGGTGGTGGAGCTTACCAAGGCCCTGGGAAAGGCCAAAGGCGAGGCCTGACAGCGCCCTCGACGCGGGTTGGGGGAGGGCGCACCTGCCTTCTTCCAACTCAGCGCCTCTCCTCCCATAGCCGGGCCAGCGCCGCCAGGTGCGCCTTCTCCTCGTCCCCCAGCTCAAAAAACACCTGCCGGGTGGCCGCTTCCTAACACTTCCGCCCCAGACGCACATACAGGTCCAGGGCCTGGGTTTCCACCATCAGGGCCAGCTCCAGGGCGGCAGGAAGGTTCTGGAGATAGGGGGCGTTTTGGGCCAGGAACTCCGGCAGGCGGAAACCCCCTTCCAGCAGATCGGTGGCGGCGGCACGCAGGCCTGCCCCGTCCGCCCCGGGCAGTTCCCCGTAGCGGGCCGCAATCCGGTCCCGGTGGGCCTGCTCCACCTGGACCATCCGGCGGCAGAAGGCCGCCAGTTCCGGATCCCGGGCCTCCCGGGCCACGGCCTCGTAAAAAGCCTGCAGGGCCCCCTCCATGCCATAGGCCAAAGTGAGGGCCTCGGCCGGGCTCTCCTCGCCCCGGACCAGCTCCAGATTAAGCTCCACCGGGCCCTGGGTGGTGCGGCCGTCATACGCCTGGATGCCCCCCGCCAGGTTATAAATCTGCCGGAATCCCAGACTGTTCAGAAGCTGGGCCGCCGCCCGACTGCGCCCTCCGGCGGCGCAGTACGTCAGGAGCGGTTTTTCCGGCTCCAGCTCCTGCACCCGGCCCGGGAGCTCCCCCAGGGGGATGAGGATGGCCCCGGGAAGATGCCTTTCCTCATATTCCCAGGGCTGGCGCACATCCAACAGTGTGTAGCTGCCTTCCGGGTGCTCCGCCAGAAAGCGGCGGGCCTCCTCCGCCCGGAGCACGGCCACCTCTGACGCATTTTCCTGGGTCATGGTCCTTCCTTCCCCTTGGGCGCGGTGCTGGCCTCAGTCCCTCTCCTTTCGCCTCAGCTCCAGGCGCAGGAAATGGGTGGCGCAGGAGATACAGGGGTCGTAGTTGCGCACCGTCTGCTCCAGCCGCCAGGTGAGCTCCTCCGGGGGCAGGTCCAGGTGCCCTTGGGCAAAGGCCGCCAGGTCCTCCTCCAGGCGCTTCTGGTTCTGGGAGGTGGGGGGGACGATCTTGGCGGCAGTGATGAGCCCGGCTCCGTCCAGCTCATAGCGGTGGTACAGAAGGCCCCGGGGGGCTTCGGTGGCGGCCCGGCCCACCCCCGCCCGGGGACTTATGGGGACCGCTGCCAGCTCCGGCTCCTCATAGGCGCGGACAATCCGCCCGGCCTCCTCTGCGGCATAGAGCATCTCCACGGCCCGCACCAGGATGCTCTTGAAAGGGTTGAGCTCCGGCAGACCCAGACCCGCCTCCCGGGCGGCGGCCTGCGCCGTGGGGCTGAGGCGCCCGTAATTCAGGTTGTAGCGGGCCAGCGGCCCCACCAGGTAGGCCCCCCTTTCCTTCAGGCGGGAGTGCAAAGCATGGGTGTGGGGCAGCTGCTCCTCCACGAAGTGCTGTTCATAGTCGCTCACCGCAATCTCCAGCCCCCGGCTGGAGACCACCCGCCCCTCATTCATGGGGTATTCCCCGGGGTGGCAGAGGGCCACAAACTCATAGTCCGGGGTGAAGTCCGGAAACTCGAAGCCCGCAAACCACTGCAGGGCGGCCTGGGCAACCTCCACCGCCTCCGCCAGGGTGTCCCTCAGGGGCGCCAGCTCCTCCCGCCGGGGCACCCGGTAAAACCCGCCCACCCGGACATTCACCGGATGCGTTTCCCGGCCCCCCAGGCGGCTCACCACGGCATTGCCCGCCTGCTTCAGCCGCTGCCCCAGCCGGAGTTTCTCCGGCGCTGTCCGGGCCAGGGCCAGGGCGTCGGGCAAACCGAGAAAATCCGGGGCGTGGAGGAAAAAGGCATGGAGGGCGTGGGAGGCCAGCCATTCGCCGCAATACAAAAGGCGCCGAAGCTCCCTCAGGGGCCCGGGGACCTCCACCCCCAGGGCCTCCTCCAGGGCGTGGACGGCGCTCATCTGATAGGCCACCGGACAGATGCCGCAGATGCGGGCGGTGATGTCCGGGGCCTCCCGAAAATCCCGGCCCTGGAGAAAAGCCTCGAAAAACCGGGGCGGCTCAAAGATGGCAAACTCCGCCACCGTCACCCGGTCGCCCTGGACCTGCAGGACCAGCCGGGCCTCCCCCTCCACCCGGGTGAGATACTCAACCCTGACGCGGCGGCTCTTCATGGGCCTGACTCTCCAGCCGGAAGGCCGGCGCATTGGCGTAAAAAAGGCGAAAAGCCCGCACCAGCTCCGCTTCCCTGGCCCCCAGGCGTTCCGTGAACCAGCGGGCCAAAGAGGAGGTTTTGGGGGTTTCTTTGGGGCCGAAGCAGCCGTAGCAGGGCCGGTGCCAGCCGGGGCACAGGGCGCCGCAGCCCGCCTGGGTCACGGGGCCCAGGCAGGGGAGCCCCCGGGAGACCAGCACGCAGATGTGCCCGGAACGCTTGCACTCCAGGCAGACGCTGGCCGGAGTCCGGGGGGGCGGGGCGCCATGGAGGAAGGCGGCCACCGCCGCCACTACCTGGCCCCGGTGCGGAGGGCACCCCTGCAGCTCCAGATCCACCGGGACATGCTGGGAGATGGGGGTGGATTCGGCCAGCACCGGGATCAGCTCCGGCCGCTCATACACCAGGCGGGCGTAATCCTCCACTGCGGTGAAATTGCGCAAGGCCTGGATGCCGCCGGAAGTGGCACAGGTGCCGAAGGCGATGAGCACCCGGGACCGGCGTCGCACCCGCCGCACCTGCTCCAGATGCTCCGGCAGACTCACCGACCCCTCCACCAGAGAGATGTCGTACGGCCCGGGCAGCAGGCGCCGGGAGGCCTCCGGAAAATAGGCGATGTCCAGGCAGTCGGCCAGCTCCAGGAGCTCGTCCTCCAGATAAAGCAGGGAGAGCTGGCAGCCGTCGCAGGAGGTGAATTTCCACACCGCCAGCGTGGGCTTTTTCTTCGGCATGGCACACTTTCTTGGGCGGCCCCCGGCGGGAGGCGGCCGGCACGGTTAAATCTCCCGGAGCGTGAGCCACTCCTTGACCCGGGCGTAAGAAAAGACCGGGCCGTCCTTGCACACGAACAGGGGGCCCAACTGGCAGTGGCCGCACAGTCCCAGGCCGCACTGCATGTTGCGCTCCAGGGAAACGAAGATGCGCTCCTCCGGCACTCCCCGGGCCAGGAGGTCGCCCACGGTGAAGCGCATCATCACCCCGGGACCACAGATAAAGGCGCTGGTGTAAGGCGGGTCAAAGCGGGCGTGGGGGATGAGTGTGGTCACCACCCCCACCGGCCCCCGCCAGTCGGCCCCGGCCGCATCCACCGTTACATGCACCCGGACGTCAAACCGCCCCCGCCAGCGGGAGAGCTCCTCCCGGTAAAGGAGATCTTCCGGCCGCCGGGCGCCGTAAATCACTTCCACCGCGCCGAACTCCCGCCGCCTCGCCAGCACCTGACACAAGGCGGGGCGCAGGGGGGCCAGCCCCAGGCCGCCTGCAATGATGAGGATATCCCGGCCCGTCTGCCCGGCCACTGGCCAGGGGGTGCCATAGGGGCCCCGGACCCCTACCGTCGCCCCGGGGGTGAGGCGGCATAAGGCCCGGGTCACGGGTCCCACCGCCCGGATGGTGTGCACCAGCCGGCTCCGGTCTCCGGGATCGCCGCTGATGGAGATGGGCACCTCCCCCAGCCCCAGGACGGTGAGCATGTTGAACTGGCCCGGCGCAAAGCCAAAACCCTCCGGGCCGGGGTCCAGGGCCAAAGTGACGGTATCCCCGGTCTCCCGGCGCCGCTTTACCACCGGCAGCAGGACCGGGAGCATGGGCTCTAAACGGCCCGGAGTGACAGAGCGGGGCTCAGAGGCCATGGAGGAGATTCACCACCTGCCGTTTCATGGAGGCAAAATGCCGGGCCAGGCCCTGGGTGAAGCGCTTGAGGAGCTGATACCCCAGGATGGGATCCTCCTCCAGGAGCTGGTTCAGACAGGGGAGGGGCAGGATCAGGACCCGGGTCACCTCCAAAGCCCGGGCATCCACCACCCAGAGGGCATGAGGCTCCAGGCCCAGCCAGCCCAGGAAATCCCCCGCCTCCCTGGTCTGGATGAGCAGCGGCCCCCGGCGGGCGGTGAAGATCTCCAGGGCCACCCGGCCGCTACGGATAAGAAAAAACTCCCGGATTTCCTCCCCTTCCCGCGCCAGGACCTCGTCCGCGGCGAATTGGCGCTCCCGGGCGCAGGCGGCCAGCCGGGAGATCTGTCCCGGCGCCAGATCCCGGCAGAAGGGGTGCTCAGCCAGCAGAGGCTCCAGCCTGGTCATGGCGTTCCTCCGGACCCGCCGGGCCGGGCGTCTCCGGGACGCGGAGCGCCGTCACTTCGGCGGTGAGGTCGATGCCCACCGGACACCAGGTAATACAGCGGCCGCAGCCCACGCAGTCCAGGCAGCCGAACTGATCCTGCCAGGTGGCCAGCTTGTGGGTCAGCCACTGGCGGTAGCGGGCCCGGGGCGTGGACCGCACACTGCCGCCGTGGATGTAGGAATGGGCCACCGTAAAACAGACATCCTGAATGCGCCGGCGCTCAGCCCGGTCCCCCGTGAGATTCAGGCTGTCCTCCACCAGATGACAGAAACAGGTGGGGCAGACCATGGCGCAGTTGCCGCAGGTGAGGCAGCGGGCCGCCACCTCGGCCCAGTGGCGGTGCTCATAGCGGGCGTACAGATCCTCCTTCAGGCCCGCCGTTTTCAGACTCCGGCCCATGTGCCCGGCGGCCTGGGCCAGGGCCTGGGAGGCGGCAGCCTCCTCCTCGGGCCTCGCCGGGCGGCCGGGAAGCTCTGACAGAAGCCGGCGGCCCCGGTCGCTCCCCGCCTCCGCCAGGAACCAATGGCCATCCCCGGTGAGCATCTCAGTGAGGGCCACATCAAAGCCGGCCGCGGCCCGGGGGCCGGTCCCCAGGGAAGCGCAGAAGCAGGTGCCCCCCGGCACGGTGCAGTTCACCGCCACCACCAGGGCCGTGTTCCGCTGTGCCTGATAGTAAGGATCCACATAGGGGCCATGCAGGAAGATGCGGTCCAGCACCTCCAGGGCCGCCAGATCGCAGGGACGCACCCCCAGGAGGGCCACCGGCTCCCGGTCCTCCGGGGGCAGCCGGATCTCCCAGCCGCGCCCGGTGCGCCGCCCGGTCCAGAGAAGGCGCTCCGGAGGGAAAAAGACCGGCTTCCAGGAGGGCTGCCCCACCGGATAGCCAAAGAGGGCTTCGTCCCCCCGGGGGACCAGCCGGAAGGTGCCCGCCTCCTGGACCATCCCCACCCCCCGGGGCAGATCCGCCACGCCGGCGATCTCCCGGTGCACAAAGTCCCCCTGGACCAGGGTGGGGCCGAGAAGGGTGAAGCCCAGGCGGCGCACGTCCGCCAGGAAGGCGGCAAATTCCTCCAGGGTGAGCCGCAAGGAAGGCTCCGGACCGGTCGCCACCGCACTCTCCTTTAGCTTCCGCAGGTCCCCTTTATTGTGCCAGGAACCCGGGGGGAGCGCAATCGGGGGGAGGGAGGATCGGGGAAAGGGACGGAAAGGGGGGACGGGTCGGTGCTTTGGTCCCGTCCCCCGGCTTCCGGTCAAAAAGAGGCGGTGATCCCCACCCCGCCCAGGATATGATTGTGCGTGCGGTCCCAGGAGAGGTTGCGGAGGACATAGGTGGAATCGCCCCCCAGGGCATACCAGTACATAATCTTGGGGGAGATCTTCACCTGTTTGGTCACCGGAATATTGAGGGTGGCCGAAATCAGCCCGGCGTTAAAATCCCGGTAGTAGCCGCCATCCGGCGTGGGGAAGGCGGCCCGGTCATTGGAGAGCACCGCACTCCAGGCGGCGTAGAGATCCAGGCTGGCCCCAGCAAAGGGCAGCGCAAAACTCCGGGAGATGTACCACTGGAGATACCACCCCGGCAGATGGGACACCTCCCGGTAGGCGGTGAAGCCCACCTCGAACCAGGGGAACTTGTAGCCGAAGCCGGCGAAGATCTCAAAGGAATCATCCAGGGCGGTGTTGCCGTCCAGGGCATAGTAGATCATGCCGCCGGTGAGGGTGAAATGGGGCAGCACCTCCCGGCTGTAGGACAGGGTGAAGTCCGTTTCGTTCCACTTGGGGTTGTTGCGGTTGGGAGTGTGAATCCCGAAGGGATTGCGCTCATTGGTGTCAAAATTGCCCCAGATGTTGGCGGACAGGCCCTTGTAGCTCACGGTGAAACTGGGCTGGATCACGGCGCTGTCCCGGCTGAAGGCGATGCCCCGGAAGATGTATTGGGACAGAATGTCCACGCTCAGCGTTACCTCCACCTTGTCGGCGGCCGGTGCAGCCGCCTCCCCTGGGGTGGCCTGGCCCGCCGCCGGCTCCTCCGCCGCTCCCGGCAGCGGAACGAGGACCAGAGCAATGAGGATCCCTGCAACGACAATAAAATTTTTCGATGGCATCGGTTACCCCCTTTTCCTGGACCGTGGGGGCCGGAGGCGGAAGCGGGTCCCCCTCCGGCCGTGGTGAGAACTCAGATGGCGGCATCCCCGGTTTCGCCGGTGCGGATGCGGATGACCTCCGCCACCGGATAGACAAAGATCTTGCCGTCGCCGATGCGGCCGGTGCGGGCCGCATTCATGATGGTCGTAACGATGCTTTCCGCCTTGTCATCCGGGGCGATGACCTCAATCTTTACCTTGGGGAGAAAATCCACCTGGTATTCCATGCCCCGGTAGACCTCCCGGAGCCCTTTCTGCCGGCCGAAGCCCTTGACCTCGGTGACCGTCATTCCCTGGACGCTGATGCCGTGAAGGGCCTCTTTGACCGCTTCCAGCTTGAAGGGCTGGATGATGGCTTCAATCTTTTTCATGGCTCCTGCCTCCTTGTGCGCCTTACAGGCTGTAGCCCGCTTCCTGATGTTCGGTGAGATCCAGGCCGGCCACCTCGTCATCCCGGGCCACCCGCAGGCCGATGACCGCGTCCACCACCTTGAGGAGGATGAGGCTGAGGACGAAGGAATAGACGATGGTCACCAGGACCGCCACCACCTGGATGCCCAGGAGCGCCGGGTTGCCGAAGAAGAGGCCGTCGGCGCCGGCCTCGTTCACCGCCTTGCAGGCAAAGAGCCCGGTGGCCAACGCCCCCCACAGGCCACCCACCCCGTGCACCCCCACCACGTCCAGGGAGTCGTCATAGCCCAGCTTCACCTTGGCCAGGACGGCCAGATAGCAGAGCACCCCAGCCCCCAGACCGATGAGGAGGGCACTCATGGGCCCCACAAAGCCCGCGGCCGGGGTCACCGCCACCAGGCCCGCCACCGCGCCCGAGGCCGCCCCCAGGGTGGTGGGCTTGCCCCGCACCAGCCATTCCGCGGCCAGCCAGGAGAGGACCGCGGCGCAGGTGGCCAGGTGGGTGGCCACGAAGGCCGAGGTGGCCAGACCATCCGCCGCCAGGGCGCTGCCGGCGTTGAAACCGAACCAGCCGAACCACAGCAGCCCCGCCCCCAGAATGGTCATGGGGAGGTTATGGGGGATGAAGGCCTCCCTGCCGTAGCCCTCCCGCCGGCCCATCACCAGGGCCGCGGCCAGAGCCGCCGCCCCGGCGTTGATATGCACCACGGTGCCGCCGGCGAAATCCAGGGCCCCCAGTCCCTTGAGAAAGCCGCCGTCCCCCCAGACCCAATGGGCCACGGGGTCATATACCAGGGTGCTCCAGAGCACGATGAACACCAGGAAGGCGCTGAATTTCATGCGCTCGGCCCAGGCGCCGGTGATCAGGGCCGGGGTGATGATGGCGAACATGGCCTGGAAGATCATAAAGGTGCTGTGGGGAATGGTTTCGGAGTAAGCCTTGAAGGGCTCGGCCCCCACTCCCTGCAACCCCAGCCACTCCAGGGAGCCGATGACCCCCCCCACATCCGGGCCGAAGGCCAGGCTGTAGCCGATGAGGGCCCACTGTACGCCAATGACGGCCAGCAGCACGAAGTTCTGCATGATGGTGGCCAGGACGTTTTTGCCCCGCACCATGCCGCCATAGAAGAGGGCCAGCCCCGGGGTCATGAGCATCACCAAGGCCGCCGAAACGAGGACGAAAGCGGTATCCCCTGAATTAATCATCTTGCCTCCTAACGCCCGCCGGGCACGGGCCTGTTCCTCATCGGGGAAAAGCTCCTCCTCCTGCTGGCGATGAGCGTCGTTTCCGATTCGATGTTCACCGAGGCCCTCTCCGACTCCGGGCTCCTCGCGGCTCCCCTCGCCATGCACTTTGCCGCCACGGCGATCGTCGGGCTCGTCACCTTCCGGCTGGGGGTGAAGTATTACCC